>JBBTEL010000157.1:0-5140 GCA_038042325.1 Candidatus Methylomirabilota bacterium | reverse complement strand
CCAAGGCCGAGGACGGCGGCCTCGGCGGGAAGGGGATCTGGAAGCCCGCCACCACGGGCTACACGCCGGACAACGAGAGCGACTTCACCAAGCGGTACCTGGCCGGCGATTTGTACAAGGGTGGGTCGTGATGCCGTACCACGAGCCGGACCCGAGCGATCCTCAAGTCTTGGTGGGGGTGGGCCTGCCCGCCGAGGCGGGGACCATGACGGAGATGGCCTACGTCTTCGCCGAGGAATTCTGCCGGATGGGTTGGGACGCACCGATGATTCTCCGCGTCTTCTCTGATCCTTTCTACGCCGGCCCCCACCGCGCCTACCGGGCCCTGGGCGAGCCCGCCCTGAGAGCGATCGTCGAGGAATGCGTCGAAGTCTGGGGCCGTCATCGCGGCGACTCCGCCGGGGAGGGAGCGTGAGCCATGGCGCGCGTGCATAACTGGCAGCTCGGCCGCGAGATGTCGTACACCTACGCGCCGGCCTATCCGGAGCGGCAGTTCGCCTTCGTCTTCAACACCAACCGGTGCATCGCCTGCCAGAGCTGCACGATGGCGTGCAAGTCCACCTGGACCTTCTCCAAGGGCCAGGAGCACATGTGGTGGGCCAACGTCGAGACCAAGCCCTACGGCGGCTACCCGATGTTCTGGGACATGAAGATCCTGGAGCTCCTGGAGCGCGCCGACCCGGACGGCCAGCGCTGGTCCGGGAAGGTCAACGGCGATCCCAAGGGGCCCTACGGCCGGTTCGAGGGGCGGACCATCTTCGAGGCCTCGCTCATGCTCACGCCGGACAGCGCCAGGGTGCTGGGATACCTTCCCACCGACGAGGAGTGGAACTCGCCCAACATCTACGAGGACAACCCCGTGGGGGAGCGGGGGAAGCCCTTCGAGTGGCACAAGACCGGGGAGCGGCTCCCCGAGCACAAGACCTGGTTCTTCTACCTGGCGCGGATCTGCAACCATTGCACCTACCCGGCCTGCCTGGCCGCCTGCCCGCGCAAGGCCATCTACAAGCGCCCCGAGGATGGCATCGTCCTCATCGACCAGAAAGAGTGTCGCGGCTACCGGAAGTGCGTGGAGGCCTGCCCCTACAAGAAATCCATGTACCGGGGGAACACCCGGATCTCGGAGAAGTGCATCGCCTGCTACCCGCGCATCGAGGGGACGGATCCCGAGGCCCGGGGCACACCCTGGCAGACGCGCTGCATGGCGGCCTGCATCGGCCAGATCCGCCTCCAGGGCCTCGTCAGGCTGAACCGGGACGGGACGTGGGCCGAGGACCGCCAGCACCCGCTCTACTACCTGGTCCACGTGGCGAAGGTGGCGCTCCCGCTCTACCCGCAGTTCGGGACCGCGCCGAACGGGTACTACATCCCCCCGCGCTGGGTGCCCCGGCCGTACCTCCGTCAGATGTTCGGCCCCGGTGTCGATGCGGCCATCGAGCGCTACGAGAACCCCGACCGCGAGCTCACCGCCGTGCTCCAGCTCTTCAACCGGGCCCGCGAGATCACCTACGCGTACAAGGTCGTGGAGGGCCCCAAGGTGTACGAGGGCACGCTCCGGGGCCGGCGCGTGACCCTTTACAACGACACGGTCATCGCCTACGGGAAGGACGGCAAGGAGCTCTTCCGGACCACCGTCGAAGAACCCGTCCACGTGCGCCCGGCCAAGCATGCCAACTCAATCTGATCCGCCCCCTCACCCTCCCCTGATGGTGCCCCTCACCTCTTCTCCTCTCCCCTTAGGGGAGAGGCAGGGTGAGGGGGGAGAGGATATAGGTGAGGGGGACCTGGCATTGTGCCGGAGCGCGTTGTGGGAGGCGCTGGCGCTGGGGTTCCGCCTTCCGACTGAGGAGACGGCGGCGCGCCTCGCGTCACCGGACGGCGCGGGGGCCCTGGCGGACGCGGCGGCGCTCCTCGACGCCAACGGGGGGACGGACCTCGCCTCGCGTGTCCTGCGCCTCGCCGCGGCGGGGCACCGACGGCTGGACGACCTCGAGGATTCCTTCCGGCGCCTCTTCGGCCACACGGCCCGGGGGACCGTGCCCCCGTACGAGACCGAGTACGGGGAGGACTCCCTCTTCCTGCCGGCCCAGGAGATGGGCGACCTGGCAGCCTTCTATCGGGCGTTCGGCCTCACCCTGAACGCCGCGGCCCACGAGAGGCTCGACCACATCGCCTGCCAGTGCGAGTTCCTCCTGATCCTGGCGCGCAAGGAGGCGTACGCCCTGGAGCGGGACGATGCCGCCATGCTGGAAGCGACGCGCGGCGCCGTCCGCCTCTTCCTGAGTGACCACCTCGGCCGGTGGGCTCCCGCCTTCGGGCGAAAACTGGCGCGCGAGGACGGGAACGGTTTCTACGGGGCCCTCGGCGACCTCTGCCACGCCGTCGTCGTGGCGGAGTGCGCCCGCCTGGGCGTGGCGGCCGGTCCCGAGCTCCTCCGCCTCCGCTCCCCTCTGCCGGACGACACGCCGATGGCGTGCGGCCCCCCTCACCCCGCCCTCTCCCCCGGCGGGGGAGAGGATGAAAGGTGAGGGGGGGATCATGAGCGGTAGCGATTCGTTCGCCGTCGAGTACGAGCCACGCCTCGTCGAGGAGGCGACCCTCCTCGCCCTGCGCGGCGCCGAAGCGGAGCCGGCTTTCCGGCGCCAGCGCGACCGGCTCTACGAGATCGCCGACCCCGAGGCGCGGGAGGCTCGGTTCCGCGCCTTGCACGCCGCGTGGTTCGAGCGGCTCGGCCTGGGGCGGACGATCGGGCAGGTCCTCGGCGAGCGGATGTCGGTCGTGCGCGCCGCCCGCGCGTGCGTGGTGGCGTCCGCCGCTTCTCCCCGGCAGGAGGGGGCCGAGCTCTTCGTCCGCCCGCCGGAGGAGGGGACGAGGGAGGCCGATCGGCGCTCGGTCGTCCTCCGGCTGAGGCCCGAGCGGCTCCTCGCGGCGCCGCAACTGCTGGAGTTCCTGAGGCACGAGCTCCTCCATATCGCCGACATGCTCGATCCCCGCTTCGCCTACGAGCCCTGGCTCCCCTCCGCGGATGCGGGCCCTGCCAACCGGGAGCTGCTGAAGGACCGTTACCGCGTCCTGTGGGATGCCTACGTCGACGGACGGCTCTCGCGTCTCGGCTGGGCGCCGGCCGGGGTCCGCGCCGAGCGCCTGAGCGAATTCAGGCGGGCGTTTCCCGCGCTGGGGGAGCGCGCCGAGGCCCTGTTCGAACGCTTCTTCAGCGCGGCGTCGCTCCGGCACGCCGAGCTGGTGGCGTTCGCCGTCGATCGCGCGAGCGGCCCAGGGCGCTGTTCCCTCTGCCGCTTTCCGACTCACACCTTCGAGCCCGAGCCCCACCGGCTCGCCGACACCGTGAGAGAGCGGATCCGCTCCGATTTCCCGGAGTGGGAGCCCGCCGCCGGCCTGTGTCTGCAGTGCGCCGATCTCTACCGGGCGCGCTCCGTGTCGCCCTCGTCCGAGAGGTCCTGCCACGCCGGGTGACCCGCCGATCCCGTGGACCGAGGAGGCGCGGCAAAGGGTAGAAAACGCCCCGCCGTTCGTCCGCCCGGGGATCCTGAAGCTGATGCAGAAACGGGCGAGGGAACGGGGACGGAGCATCATCGATTCAGAGTTCCTGACGGAGATCCGCAACGAGTCCATGCTGCGGGTGGCCAAGTGCATCCGCGGCTTCGGCTTCGAAGAGCTCTCGATGGACGCCTTCGAGGTGGCCAAGGCCAAGATGCGGCGGCTCCCGCGGAAGGTGGCGGTGATCGAGGAGATCAAAGCCTTCCTCGGCGAGCGCACCCAGAAGAACGAGATGGTCCTGGCCAAGTTCCAGCGCTACCTGGAGATGATTCCCGACCGCGGCCTTCCCTGGACGGAGGAGGCCCTGGCCCGGCTCGATCGCGCGCCGGCCTTCGTCCGCGCGCTCGCCCGGCAGACCATCGAGGCCGAGGCGCGGCGGCGGGGCGAGAAGGTCGTGACCCCCGAAGTGGTCGAGCACGTGGTGCGAGCTGTTCCCCCTCACCCTTCCCTCTCCCCCACCGGGGGAGAGGATAAAGGTGAGGGGGCGGCCGCCGGCGAGAGGACGATGCCGTGGGCGCCGGCTGCCGAGGAGCGGCTCCGCCGCATTCCGATTCCGGCGATCCGACGGATGGTCGTCGAGCGGGTCGAGGCGCACGCCCGCGAGCAAGGGCTCACGGTCGTGGACCTCGACGCCTATGAGGTTGCATTAGGGAAATGAGTCTGCGAGAGTTTGTCGTGAAGCAGGCCGAGTGGCGGGCGGCCGTCGCCCGGGCCCGGGAACTGGACGCGTACGGGCGGCAACCGGTGGGGCAGTGGCCCTACGTGTGGGCGCTGAAGCGCGGGCGCCTCCTCCTGCGCTGGTACGACTACGCCATGGGGCGCGTCGAGGGGCGGGCGGCCGGGAACGGGAAGATCCGGTGCGCGCTCCTGATCCTCGGCTGTACCGGTGAGATCAAGAACCCGGCGGCCTATGAGCGCCTGAAAGAGCAGTTTTTCGCCGAGCTGGTCGGGAGGGCGGGATGATCCGGAAGGTGGCGAAGTGTGCGGCGGCCATCGTTACGCTGACGGCGCTGTTGGCGGGGCCCGCCGCCGGCGAGACCGTCACCCTGTTCGTCACCTCGGAGAAGACGGACACGGTTAACGTCGTCCGCGGCACGGTCCCCGACCTGGCCTTCGTCAAGGGCATTCCGGTGGGGCGCGAGCCTCACAACCTCGGCATCTCCCCCGACGGCCGCTGGGTCGCCACCGGCGATCGGCGCTCGGGCGAGGTGTCGGTCATCGATACCGAGAAGCTCGTGGAGGCGGCGCGGCTCAAGCTGGGGCGGCAGACGCACGACGTCGCCTTCACGCCCGACAGCCGCACGCTCTTCGTCGGTCACGAGACCGAAACGTTCATCAGCGTGGTCGAGGTCGGCACCTGGAAGATCCAGCGGCGGCTCGAGCTCGGCCGCGCCCAGCACGACCTCTCGATCAGCGCCGACGGCCGCGAGCTCTGGTTCACCGTCACGAACCGGCCGTACAAGCCCGGCGATCCCCGGGTGGGGGTCGTGGACCTGGGCACCGGCAAGGCCACGCTGATCGACACGGGGGCCAACGCCCACGACGTCACGCTCTCTCCAGACGGGAAGGTGGCGTGGGTCAC
>JBBTEL010000156.1:7076-11358 GCA_038042325.1 Candidatus Methylomirabilota bacterium | reverse complement strand
CGCCGTCGCGGAACGGATCGCGTCCAGCGGGGTCATCCCGTGCTTCACCATCAGCGCCAGCTCCGGAACGATGCTCCCGTGAGGATTCTCGATGGAGGTGATCCCGGCCTCGATGCAGTTGACCGCTGTAAAGGTCGCGATCCGCGCCCAGCGGTCAGGGCGAGCGGTTCTTCCTTGAGCCGGCTCACCGGGTCTGGCTCGCCCCCCAGGCAGAGATGGACGTGGGCGTTGATGAGCCCCGGGAGCAGTGTGAGGCCGTCCAGGCGCAGCGCGGTCCCGGACGGCGCCGCGCGCTCCTCGACGACGGCGGCGATGCGCGCGCCCTCCACCACGACGGCCTTGCCCCTGACGGGCTGCGTACCGCTGCCATCGATCAGCGGCGCCCCGCTCAGGATCAGTCGCTCCACCACCACTCCTTCACACCTGCAGCCGAGGGTCCAGGGTGTCCCGCAACCCGTCGCCGAACAGGTTCCCTCGGAGGGGGGCTCCGCCCCCCTTCCGATTCCTCCCCCCGAGATTGCACCGGCAAAGCCGGCGCTCGAACGTGCGCTAGCTTACCTCACACCTTCAGGCGCGGGTCCAGGGTGTCCCGCAACCCGTCGCCGAACAGGTTCCCTCGGAGGGGGGCTCCGCCCCCCTTCCGATTCCTCCCCCCGAGATTGCACCGGCAAAGCCGGCGCTCGAACGTGCGCTAGCTTACCTCACACCTTCAGGCGCGGGTCCAGGGTGTCCCGCAACCCGTCGCCGAACAGGTTGATCCCCAGGACGGTGATGAGAATCGCGAGCCCCGGGAACGTGGCAAGCCACCACGCCGTGGACAGGTACACCCGTCCGTCCGCCAGCATCCCCCCCCAGGTGGGCGTGGGCGGCTGGACGCCGAGGCCCAGGAACGACAGCGCCGATTCCACCACGATTACCCGCGCCATGTCCAGCGTGGCCACGACGAGCCAGGGAGTGAAGGCGTTGGGGAGAACATGCCGGACGAGCACCCGCCCATCCCCGCTTCCGAGCGCGATCGCGGCCTGGACGAACTCCCGCTCGCGCAGCGACAGCACTTCGCCCCGCACGATCCGCGCGTAGATGACCCAGCTCGACACGCCGATGACGACGATGATATTCCAGAGGCTGGGCCCGAGCACGCCGATCACCGCGATCGCCAGCAGGATGAACGGGAACGCCAGCTGGATGTCGGCCAGGCGCATGAAGACGTCGTCCACCCACCCGCCGAAGTAGCCGGAGACGAGCCCGATGGCCATCCCGAGGGCCCCCGAAATGGCCACCGCGGCGCACCCGACCAGGAGCGCGATGCGGGAGCCGTAGATGACCCGCGCCAGGATGTCGCGTCCCAGGTGGTCGGTCCCCAGCAGGTGCACCCGCCCCGAGGCGTCCTGCCAGCCCGGCGCCCGGAGCCGATGGACGAGGTCCTGCTCCAGGGGATCGAAGGGAGAGATCAGCGGCGCGACGATGGCGCCCACGACGACGACGAGGACCACCGCCAGGCCGAACAGCGCCGTCCGCCGGCGGACCAGCCGCCCCAGCAGGGCGAGCCACTGGTGCTCCCCGCGAGCGCCGGCGCGGACCAGGACAAGGGACTCGGCCGCCTCGTGGTGGTTCACCGGAACCTGATGCGCGGGTCGAGGTAGGTGTAGATCACGTCCACGAAGAGGTTGACGGCCACGAACGTGGTCGCGAGGAGGAAGACCGCCGCCTGCACCAGCGGGAAGTCCCGGTTGTAGATCGCCTGGACCGAGAGGCGGCCGACGCCCGGCCAGGCGAAGATCGTCTCCGTGATGACGGCCCCGCCCAGGAGCGTGCCGAGCTCGATCCCGACGATGGTGACGATCGGGATGGCGGCGTTCTTGAGCGCGTGCTTCCAGACGACGGGCGGCTCGCTCACCCCCTTGGCCCGGGCGGTACGGATGTAGTCCTGGCCCAGGACCTCGAGCATCCCCGACCGGGTCAGGCGCGTGATGCGCGCGGTGGTGAAGAGGCCCAGGGTGATCGCGGGGAGGATCAGGTGCGCCAGATCGCCGCGGCCCGACGACGGCAGCAGGTGGAACTGAACCGAGAAGACCAGGATCAGCATGATGCCGAGCCAGAACGTCGGCATGGACTGGCCCAGCAGCGCGACCACGGTCGAGACGTAGTCCACGAGGGTGTTGCGCTTGACGGCCGACACGATGCCGGAGGGAATGGCCAGGCAGAGGGCGATGGCCAGGGCGGCGGCCGTCAGCTCGAACGTGGCGGGCATCCGCTCGATCACCAGGTCGAGGGCGGGCTCCCCGTGGCGGAGGGACTCGCCGAAATTCCCCTGGACGGCGCCCTTCAGGAAGCGCAGGTACTGGACCACCACGGGGTCGTTGAAGCCCATGACCTGGCGGAAGCGCGTGATCTCCTCGGCCGTGGCGTCCGGCGGCAGCAGGAGCAGCGTCGGGTCCCCCGTGAGGTGGAGGATGAAGAAGACCACGGCGGAGACGCCCAGCAGCACCAGGAGCGATTGGAGGAAGCGCCGGATGAGGAAGGTGTTCATCGTCCTGGTCTCAGAGTGGGCTCGATTGTATACTCAGCGGTGAACACCAATCAACCAGGAGCAGAGCCATGGCCACCGAGGAAAAGGTCGGAATCGTGGACGGCTACTACGCCAAGATCGGGGTGGCGGCCATCCGCCTCACCGACGGCGCGCTCCAGGTCGGCGACCAGATCCGGATCCACGGCCACACCACCGACTTCACGCAGACGGTGGACTCGATTCAGCTCGAGCACCAGCCGATCCAGCGTGCCGAGCGCGGGAGCGAGGTGGCGCTGAAGGTCCGGGAGCGGGTGCGCCTGCACGACCAGATTCTGGTAGTCCGGCCTGGCTGATGCGCCTCTCACCTCTTCTCCTCTCCCCTGCGGGGAGAGGTAGGGTGAGGGGGATCATCCCTTCCGCAGCCGGGCGACCGCCTCGATGTGCGGCGTGTGGGGAAACATGTCCAGCGGCTGGACCCACTCGACACGGTAACCGCCCCGCGCCAGCTCCCCGAGGTCCCGGGCCAGCGTGGCGGGGTTGCACGAGACGTACACGATCCGCTCGGGGCCGAGCAGCGCGAGGGCGCGGAGCGCTTTGGGGTGGAAGCCGGCGCGCGGCGGGTCGGCCACCACCACCTCCGCCCGCACCCCCCGGCCGATGAGCTGAGGCAGCACCCCCCGCACCTCCCCCGCCAGGAACGTGCAGTTCTCGATCCCGTTGGCCTTGGCGTTGCGCCGGGCGTCGTCCACCGCCGCCTGCGCCACCTCGATCCCGTACACCGACCGGCAGCGGCGCGCCAGGAGGAGGCTGATGGTGCCCGTGCCCGAGTAGAGATCGATCACGGTCTCGTCACCCGTCAGCTCGGTCGATTCCTCGACGAGGGCGAAGAGGCGCTCGGCCTGGAGCGTGTTGGTCTGGAAGAACGAGTTGGCGGAGATCTGGAAAACGAGCCCGCCGAGGGCCTCGCGGATATGGTCGCGACCGGCCAGGAGGTGCTCCTCCACCCCCACGGCCACGCTCGCCTTCTTCGGGTTGACGTTCAGGATCACGCTGGCGGTCTGGCCCACGCGGCTCTTGAGGCGGTCGGCCAGCGGCACCAGCTCGCTCACCTGGGGGGCCGACGTCACCACGTTGACCATCGCCTCCCCCGTGCGCGTGCCCTCGCGGAGCATGAGGAAGCGCAGCAGCCCCTCGCCGCTCTCCTGGTCGTACACGGGGAGCTTCCGCTCGGCGAAGAAGGCGCGCGCCTCCGCGAGCAGCCCGTTCATGACGTCCGACTGGATGAGGCAGCGCTCGATGTCGAGGACCCGGTCGTAGCGGGCCGCCTCGTGAAGGCCGACGACCATCCCTTCCCCTGCCCTCGCCACAGTGAACTCCATCTTGTTCCGGTAGCCGTAGAGCTCGGGCGCGCCGATGATGGGGCGAATGGGGACGTCGGCGAACCCCGCGATCCGCGTCAGACAATCGGCCACCTGCTTGGCCTTGAACCGGAGCTGGGCGGGATAGTCGAGGTGCTGGAGGCGGCAGCCGCCGCAGCGGCCGAAGTACGGGCACGGCGCCTCGACGCGATCCGGCGAGGGCGCCTCCACGGCCTCGATCACGCCCCTGCCGAAGCGGGATCGCGCTTCCGTGAGCCGCACTCGCAGACGATCTCCCGGCAGCCCGCCGCGGACGAACACCACGTAGCCGTCGGCGCGCCCGACGCCCTCGCCACCGAAGGCCAGGTCGTCCACAGTCAAGGACAGAATATCGCCGCGTCGGGGGCGCGCCATG
>JBBTEL010000156.1:0-6976 GCA_038042325.1 Candidatus Methylomirabilota bacterium | reverse complement strand
TGCGTATGACCCGCCCCCGGACTTCCACCCCGACACCGGTCGGCGCGCTCCTCACGGCCGCGCTTCCGGCGCTGGCCGAGCCGCTGCTCGCCTTGGCCGTGAGGCGCGACTGGTCCGGCGTCGTGGGGCCCCAGATCGCGCGGCGGGCTCAGCCCTGGGATCTGCGCGGGGGCACACTGACGGTGATCGTTGACAACTCACCGTGGCTTCAGGAGCTGACGCTCCGCGAAGGCGAGCTCCTCGCCCGCCTCCAGGCGCGCTACGGCGCCGGCTCCATCAAGGCGCTCCACTTGACGCTGGCAACATCATGATCGCGCTTGTCCTCCTGGTACTCCTCGGCCTCGCGGGCTGCGCCAGCACGGCGCCGGCCCCGGCCGCGGAGGCCGACACCGCGCGGCCGCCCGTCGCGCGCGCCGCTCAGCGCGACCCCGCCGCCGAGGCCTACTACCATTACACGGCCGCCCAGCTCCACGCCCAGGCCGGCCGGCTGAAGGAAGCCATCGCGGAGCTCAAAGAGGCGATCAAGCGGGACCCGACCACGACCTCCCTCTGGACCCAGCTGGCCCTCTGGCTCTCCAAGACCGACGCGCCCCAGGAGGCCATCGAGGCCGGGCTGAAGGCGGCGGCCCTGGCGCCGAACGACGCGGGCGTCCACCTCGCGCTGGCCGAGCTCTACCGCGGGCAAAAGCGCTGGGGCGAGGCCGAGGTCGAGCTGGAGAAGGTCATCGCGCTCAACCCTCGGTCCCCCGAGGGCTACCTCACCCTCGCGCGCCACTTCGTGGAGCAGCGGGCCCACGACAAGGCCAGGGGCGTGCTGCTCCGGCTGGTCACGATCAGCCCGAACCTGGCGCAGGCCCACTTCCTCCTGGGCCGGCTCGCCATCGAGTCCGAGATGTGGGACGAGGGGATCCGCGAGCTCCAGCGGGCCATCGAGCTGGATCCCGATCACGACGCCGCCTGGACCGCCCTCGGCTACGTCTACGAGACCCGGCACCAGCCCGACGAGGCCGTCAAGGTGTACCGGCGCGCGATCCAGGTGAACCCCGACAACCCCGGCTTCGTGGAGCGGCTGGGCGACCTTCTGATCCGCCTCGGCAAGTACCAGGAGGCCCAGCAGGAGCTCGAAGCGCTGGCGAACGTGGCGCCCCACGACCCGCGGATCTGGATGAAGCTCGGCGCCGTCCATTACGAGCAGAAGGCGTGGGACAAGGCCGCCGACGCGTTCCGCCGCGTGCTGACCCTCGAGCCGGGCAACCTCCGCGGGCGCTACTTCCTGGCCACCACCCTGATGGACGCCGGCAAGGACGCCGACGCGCGGATCGAGCTGGAGCGCATCCTCCGGGCCGACCCCCGCTCCATCGACGCCCGGGTCCAGCTGGGCTTCCTTCACGGCCGCGCCAAGCGCTACCCGGAGGCGATCGCGATCCTCCAGGAGGCGGTGAACCTGGAGCCCCGGCGCCCCGAGCTCTTCCTCTACCTCGGCACCGCGTACTTCCGGGCCGAGCAGCACGGCAAGGCCATCCAGACGCTCCAGGAAGGGCTCTCCATCGACCAGAAGAACAAGGACCTCGAGTTCCAGTTGGGCGTGGTGTACGAGAAGCAGAAGCGCTTCGACGACGCCATCCGCTCCTTCCGGCGGGTGATCACGCTGGACCCCAAGCACGCCGAGGCGTACAACTACGTCGGCTACATGTATGCCGAGAAGGGCATCAACCTGGACGAGGCGGTCGTCCTCATCAAGAAGGCGCTCGAGATCGAGCCGGACAACGGCTACTTCATCGACAGCCTGGGCTGGGCCTTCTACCAGCAGGGGCAGTACCCCGAGGCCCTCCGCGAGCTCAAGCGCGCGGTGGAGCGCGCCAAGGAAGACCCCGTGATCTTCGACCACCTGGGCGACGCCTACATGAAGAACGGTTTCGTGGACGACGCGGTGGCCGCCTGGGAGAAATCGCTCTCGCTGGATCCCAAGAACGAAGAGGTCAAGAAGAAGCTCCAGGAGACCCGCGACAAGCCGCGCAGCGTCAAGGGTGAGCGGTCCAAGGTCCAGCCTTAGGCGCTGCGCAGCGCTCCTCTGGGCCGCAGCGCTCCTGTCCACCGGGTGCGCCTCGCTGCCGCCCCCCCGCGAGCCCCTTTCGCCCGAAGCCCACCGCCTGATCGCCGTCCTCCAGCATCGCTGGCTGGAGTTCGCCGACCTCCGCACCCTCGCCGAGATCACGATCCAGCGGGACGGCCGCGTCCAGCGTCTCACGGGCGTCCTGCTCCTGCGGGCGCCGGCCTCCGTCCGCTTCGAAGCGCTGACGCCGTGGGGGCAGCCGTTCCTCCTCCTGGTGGGCAACGCCGAGAGCGTGACCCTCTACCAGGTGGCGGACAATCGCGCCCTGGTCGGCCCGGCGTCGGCCAAGGCCACCGAGCGCTGGCTGGGCCTGGCCCTCGAGCCCGAGGAGCTGGTCGGCATCCTGGCCGGCCACGTGCTGCCGCTCAAGGACCCGTACTCGGCCGAGATCGTCCCTGCCGACGGGATCGGGCCTTCGATCAAGCTGACCGGCGCGGCCGGAGTGCAGCGGATCTGGGCGGACCCCGAAACGGGCGTCGTGAGACAAGTCGAGCTCACCGGGGCGAAGACGCCGGCCCGCGTCACGTACGCGGGCGGCGGCCCCGCCGATCCGCCGGCCTCGCTGACCCTGACCGCCCTCGATGCGCCGCTCGTCGTGTCGGTCCGGTACCGCGAGCCCAGGCTGGGGACGGGGCCGTCCCTCGACCTCTTCACGCTCACCCTCCCGGAAGGCGTAAAAATCCAACGGTTCCGTTGACTCCCTCGACGGGGCGTGATACGTTTTTGTGCCTTGTCGAGACGGTCGAGGCGGGCCCGGTCGCTCACGCTTCGGACCTCGGCCAAAGTGAACCTGGTGCTCGAGGTCCTGGGGAAGCGGGCAGACGGCTACCACGAGCTCTCCACCGTGCTCCAGGCGGTCGATCTCTTCGACCGGCTGGTCCTGGAAGAGGACGAGGCCCTCACCCTCAGGACCAGCGACCCCGCCCTCCCCACGGATGAGGCGAACCTCGTGGTCAAGGCCGCGCGGCTCTTGCTGGAGGCCGCGGGGGTCAGCCGGGGAGCGCGGATCACGCTGGAGAAACGGATCCCCGTGGCCGCCGGGCTGGGGGGAGGCTCGAGCGACGCCGCCGCCGCCCTCTGGGGGTTGAATCGGCTCTGGGGCCTCCGCTGGAGCGGGGCCCGGCTGGCCGACCTGGCGGTCGCCCTTGGGATGGACGTCCCGTTCTTTCTGAGCGGCGGCCGGGCGCTGGCGACGGGACGGGGCGAGCGGGTCGAGCCGCTGCCGGCGAGCCCGGCGCTCTCGCTGGTGCTGGTGAAGCCGGACTTCCCCCTCTCGACGCGGGAGGTGTATGGGCGGGTCCCGCCGGGCTGGCGAGACGGCGGGGAACGGACGAAGGGGCTGATCCGCGCGCTGGCTTCGCGGGATTCGTCGCGGGTGGCCGCCAGCCTGTACAATGCTCTCGAGGCGGTGGTGGAGCCGGCGCATCCCGAGATCGGCCGGATCAAGCGGGCGCTCATGAGCGCCGGCGCGCTGGGGAGCGTGATGTCGGGGAGCGGCCCGACGGTGCTCGCCGTCGCCCGCTCGGCGGACCACGCGCGACAGATCCGGGACCGGGTGACGACGGCGTCACGGCTGGCGTGGGCCGTGCGCACGCTTGCGGCGCCCGCCATCCGGGTGGTGCGATAGCCCCCTCTCCCTCACTGAGGGAGAGGGCCGGGGTGAGGGAGTCCGAAACCCCCCTCACCCTGCCTCTCCCCGGGGGGGCGAGGAGAAGATGATGGCCGCCTGCGGCGGCCGCGTTTAGTTGGGGCGTGGCCAAGCGGTAAGGCGCGGGACTTTGGATCCCGTATTCGGGGGTTCGAATCCTCCCGCCCCAACCAACTTTAAGATGAAGCGCAGCGGACAAGTTGAACGGCGGGACGCGGCCACCGAAGGTGGCCATCCTCGCTGGGCACCCGAGCGACTTTAGGAGCGAGGGTCATGGCGTACGAGCTGAAGCTCATCACCGGCAACGCCAACCGGCCGCTGGCCGAAGAGATCGCCCGGGACCTCCGCATCCCGCTGGCCGACGCCGAGGTCTCGCGCTTCTCCGACGGCGAGGTCTTCGTCCAGATCAACGAGAACGTGCGGGGCGCCGACGTCTTCGTGATCCAACCGACCTGCCCGCCGGTGAACGACAACCTGATGGAGCTGCTGGTGATGATCGACGCGCTCAAGCGGGCCTCGGCCCGGCGGATCACGGCCGTGCTCTCCTACTACGGCTACGCCCGCCAGGACCGGAAGGTGCAGCCCCGCGTGCCGATCTCGGCCAAGCTGGTGGCCGACCTCCTGACCGCCGCCGGCACCCAGCGGCTGCTCGCGCTCGACCTCCACGCCGGCCAGATCCAGGGCTTCTTCGACATCCCGGTGGACCACCTCTTCGCCGCCCCGGTGATGATCGACTACCTCGGCAAGAAGGACCTGACCGACCCCGTCGTGGTCGCCCCCGACGCGGGGGGCGTGGAGCGCGCCCGCGCCATGGCCAAGCGGATCCGGGCGGGGCTCGCCATCATCGACAAGCGGCGGGAGGGGACCAACGTCTCCGTCTTCATGCACCTGATCGGCGAGGTCAAGGGCAAGGACGTGGTCGTCATCGACGACATGATCGACACCGGCGGGACGCTTCTCCAGGCCGTGGACGCCCTCAAGCGCGAGGGCGCCCGGCGGATCCTGGCCTGCGGCGTCCACCCGGTGCTCTCCGGCCCCGCCATCGCGCGCATCGAGGGCTCGGCGCTGGAGGAGGTCATCGTCACCAACTCGATCCCGGTGGGCCCCGAGAAGCGGAACAAGAAGATTACCGTCCTCACGGTGGCGCCGCTCCTGGCCGAGGCCATTCGCCGCATCCACGCCGAAGAGTCCGTGTCCGGGCTCTTCGTGTAATTCTTCGAGGGAGGCAACAGCGCCATGGAGTTCCGCGAGCTCACGATCAAGAAGCGGGAGGGCACCGGCAAGGAGGTCGCCAAGCGCCTCCGCCGCCAGGGCCTGGTCCCCGCCGTGCTGTACGGAGGGGGCGCCCCCCAGGCGCTCACCGTGGATTACCGGGAGGTCGTCAAGGTGATCCAGGGGCGCGAGGGGAGCACCACCCTGCTGAACCTGAAGTTCGAGGAGGGCGGCGGGACGGCCCGGACCGCCATCATCCGCGACATGCAGTACGACCCGGTGAGCGAGAAGGTCATCCACGTGGACCTCCAGGAGGTCCGCATGGACCGGGCCATCACGGTGGGCGTGCCGGTCTTCTCCACGGGCGAGGCCGAGGGCGTCAAGGAGCAGGCCGGGATCCTCGAGATGATCCTCCGCGAGGTGCAGGTCTCCTGCCTGCCCGGGCTGATCCCCGAGCGGATCACCGTGGATGTCTCCGCGCTCATGATCGGCGATGTGCTCACGATCGCCATGCTGACGCCGCCCGAGGGCGTCCGGATCCTGAACGACCCCGGCCAGGCCGTGGTCACCGTGTCGCCGCCGATGGCCGAAGAGGTGGCGGCGCCCGCGGCGGCCGTCGCCGAGGCCGTGCCGGCAGAGCCCGAAGTGCTCACCGAGCGCAAGCCGAAGCCCGAAGACGTCGAGGCCGCGGAGTCGAAGCCGGAGTCGAAGAAGGAAGCCAAGAAGTAACCGAGGTCACGCCGCGTGGCCCAGGCGGTCGTGGGGCTCGGCAATCCCGGCCCGGAGTACAAGGGCACCCGCCACAACGTGGGCCAGCGCGTGGTGGACCACCTGGCCAAGACCCTCAAGAAGCGCTGGACGCGCGAGGGCACGGGCCAGGTGGCCAGGGCCCAGTGGCGCGGCGAGCCGCTCTACTTGATCAAGCCCGGCTCATTCATGAACGTGACCGGCCCTGCCGTCGAGCGCCTCGGCCGGCGCCTCGGCCTCGACCCCGCCGACCTCATCCTCGTGTACGACGACATCGACCTGCCGCTCGGCAAGGTTCGCGTCCGGATGAAGGGGAGCCACGGCGGCCACAAGGGCGTGCGCTCCCTCATCGAGACCCTCGGCACCGCGGAGCTCCGCCGCGTCAAGGTGGGGATCGGCCGTCCCGGAGGCAAGGACGAGGTGGTGGACCACGTCCTCTCCGCCTTTCTCCCTGACGAGCTGCCGCTGATCGAAGCGGCCTGCGACGAGGCCGCCCGGCACGTGCTCACGCTGATCGAGAGTCAAACCCCGTAGGCCTCAGAGGAGAGCGCCCATGCCCTGGATTCCCCTCGCCCCCGCCCTCGGCATCCTGGGGCTGCTGATGGCGCTCGGTCTCTACCGCTACGTCGTCGCCCAGCCGACGGGCAGCGGCTTGATGGTCGAGATCTCCGACTCCATCCGCACCGGCGCCATGGCCTTCCTCCGGAAGGAGTACTCGATCCTGGTCTGGTTCATCGTGGTCGTGGCCATCCTCCTGACGCTCGGGATCGGAAAATTCACGGCGCTGGCCTTCATGTCGGGTGCCGTCTGCTCCATGCTGGCGGGCCTGATCGGCATGCAGGCCGCCACGAAGGCCAACGTGCGCACGGCCCACGCGGCCAAATCCTTCGGGCGCGACCGGGCGCTCTCGGTGGCCTTCTACGGCGGGTCGGTCATGGGGCTCACCATCGCGAGCCTGGGGATCGTCGGCCTCGGGGTCTTCTACTGGATCTTCCGCGAGCCCCTCGTGATCAACGGCTTCGCCATGGGCGCCTCCTCCATCGCGCTCTTCGCCCGCGTCGGCGGCGGAATTTATACCAAGTCGGCCGACGTGGGCGCCGACCTCGTGGGCAAGCTCGAGGCGGGGATCCCCGAGGACGACCCGCGGAACCCCGCCGTCATCGCCGACAACGTGGGCGACAACGTGGGCGACGTGGCGGGAATGGGCGCCGACCTCTTCGAGTCCTACGTGGGCTCCGTCGTGGCGGCCATCGCCA
>JBBTEL010000155.1:0-6132 GCA_038042325.1 Candidatus Methylomirabilota bacterium | reverse complement strand
TCGAGCTGACCGACAAGATGATCCTCGACCTGGCGCGGGGGAACATCGAGCAGTCCCAGCGCATGGGCTTCGTCCAGGGCGACCCGGCGGCCATCCTCATCGTCGAGTACGCCGGGGAGAGCGACGCCGAGGTCAAGGCGAAGGTGGAAGCGCTGGAGGCGCGGCGGGCCCGGGATCGTTTCGGCTACGCCTCCCACCTCGCGTACGATCCCGCCGAGCAGCAGTCCATCTGGAAGCTCCGCAAGGCCGGCCTCGGGCTCCTCCTGGGCACGAAGGGCGATTCCAAGCCCATCGCCTTCATCGAGGACACCGCGGTCGATCCCAAGGATCTGCCCGAGTTTGTCCCGCGCTTTCGCGAGATCATGGCCAAGCACGGGGCCCGGGGCGCGTACTACGGCCACTGCTCGGTGGGATGCCTCCACATCCGGCCCCTGATCAACTTGAAGACCGAGCGCGGCCTGGAGCAGGTCCGGGCCATCGCCGGGGAGATCTTCGACTTGGTCCTGGAGTACGGGGGCGCCATCTCGAGCGAGCACGGCGACGGTCGGTCGCGGAGCCCGTTCTTGGAGCGCGTTTTCGGCCCGCGCCTGTTTCAGGCGTTCAGGGAGTTCAAGCACGCCTTCGATCCCAAGAACCTGATGAACCCGGGGAACCTCGTGGACAGCCCTGGCCTCACCGAGCATCTGCGCTCCGGGCCCGATTACAAGACCTGGGAACCCGCCACGCTCCTCGACTTCTCGGGGCAGGGGGGCTTCGCCGCCGCCGTCGAGATGTGTAACGGCGTCGGGGTCTGCCGCAAGAAGCTGGAGGGGACGATGTGCCCCTCCTACATGGCCACCCGCGACGAGGAGCACTCGACGCGCGGGCGCGCCAACGCCCTGCGCGCGGTCCTCTCCGGGCAGGTGCCCGCCTCGGAGTTCACGGGGCGCCGGCTCTACGAGGTCATGGACCTCTGTCTCGAGTGCAAGGCGTGCAAGGCCGAATGCCCTTCCAACGTGGACATGGCCAAGCTCAAGTACGAGTTCCTGGCCCACTACTATCGCGCCAACGGCCTGCCCCTCAGGAACCGGCTCTTCGGCCGGATCGAGACGCTCAACCGTCTCGGCTCGCGCCTGGCGCCCCTGTCCAACTGGGTTGCCGGCTCCCGTCTCAACCGCTGGCTGATGGAACGCCTCGCCGGGATCGACCGCCGCCGGCCGCTGCCGCCCTTCGCGCGCGAGACGTTCACGGAATGGTTCAATCATCGGCAGGCCCCACCGGCGGGAACGCGTGGGGAGGTCGTGCTCTTCCACGACACCTTCGTCACGTACAACGCGCCGCAAATCGGGAAGGCCGCGGTTCAGTTACTCGAGCGCGCCGGCTACGCCGTCAGGCTGGTGGACAAGAAGTGCTGCGGCCGTCCGCTGATCTCCAAGGGCATGCTCACCGAGGCCAAGGCCCACGCGGCCTGGAACGTCGAGCGGCTCCTGCCGTCCGCCGAGCGGGGCGTGGCCATCGTGGGCCTCGAGCCGTCGTGCCTGCTCACCCTGCGTGACGAGTACATCGATCTGCTGAGGAGCGACGCCGCGAGGCAGGTGGCAAAGCAGAGCTTCCTCCTGGAAGAGTTCCTTGAGCGCGAGCGGCGAAAGGGGCTATCTCTTCCGTTCGGCGCTAACGGCCGGAAGGCGCTCCTCCACGGGCACTGCCATCAAAAGGCGCTGGTGGGGACGGGATCGACGGTGGCCGCGCTCAGGTGGGCAGGCTTCGACGTCCAGGAGATGGATTCGGGCTGCTGCGGGATGGCCGGGTCCTTCGGCTTCGAGACAGAGCACTACGACCTGTCGGTCGCGCTCGGCAACCGCCGCCTCGTTCCCGCCGTGAAGGCCGCGGGCCCCGACGTGGAGGTGGTCGCGCCGGGAATCTCCTGCCGCCAGCAGATCGAGCATCTGGCCGGACGCCGGGCCAAGCACCCGGCCGAGGTGTTGTGGGAAACGCTTTCGGGCTGAGCCTCCTCGCGATTCTCCTGGCGTCCTACATCAAGGGCGTCATCGGCTTCGGCTTCCCTACCATCTCCACCCCGATCGTCGCCCTCTTCCTCGAACCCCGGACGGCCATCGCGGTCCTGATCTTCCCCAACCTCGTCATGGACGGGATCCAGACCATCCGGAAGCCCGGTCTCCTGGAGACGCTGAAGCGCCACGCGGTGCTCCTGCTGTTCGGCGTCGGCGGGACGTTCCTCGGAACCCAGCTGCTCGTGTGGTTCTCCTCGCAGAAGCTCCTGCTGATCCTGGGCGCTTTCGTCCTGGTCTTCGTGGCGGTGAACGCGAGCCGGGTCTCGTTCCACGTGCCGCCCCGCCTCGAGCGCTACCTCTCACCCCCGATCGGTTTGTTCGCGGGCGTGCTGGGGGGCGTGACCAATGTCCCCGGTCTCCCGCTGGTCCTCTACTTCTACGCCCTCGGCATGGGCAAGGACGAGTTCATCCGCTCCATCGCCTTCTCATTCCTGGTGTACAAGACCGCCCAGTTCGTCTCGGTGATCTACTTCGGTCTCCTGACGTGGCCGCTCTTCGGCGTGTCGGTGGCGGCGACGGCGGGCGGGCTCGGCGCCTTCTGGCTGGGCCTCAGGACCCAGGACCGGGTGGATCAGGTCACCTTCAACCGGGTGGTGCTCGGCTTCCTGGGGCTGCTCGGGATCTGGCTCGTCATCCGCGCCCTCCGCTAGCGCCCTCACCTGGATCCTCTCCCCCCTCACCCCACTCATAATCCCCTCACCTTCATCCTCTCCCCCCCGAGGGGGAGAGGGCAGGGTGAGGGGGAGAGGAGAAGAGGTGAAAGGCGCATCAAGCGGGCTGGACGACGACGTCGGTGGGGGAGCCCTTGAGGAAGTTCTCGACGTTCTGGACGGCACGGAGGAGGCCGTCGCGGATCACCTCGGGCGTCTGGCCGGCGATGTGGGGGGAGAGGACCACGTTCGGCAGAGCCAGGATCGGGTCGTCGGGCTTGAGGGGCTCCTCGTGAAAGACGTCGAGCCCGGCCCCCTGGATCTTCCGCTCGCGTAGCGCGTCGAGCAACGCCTCCCGATCGACCAGGGCGCCGCGGCCCGTGTTGATCAGGATGGCGGTGGGCTTCATCAGCGCGAACTCCTTCCGGCCGAGTAAGCCGCGCGTCTCCGGCTCGAGCCGCACGTGAAGGCTCACGACGTCGGCCTCGCGGAGGATTTCCTCCTTCGAGGCGGGACGGGCGCCGACTGCCTGGGCCCGCTTCTCATTGCCGCGCGCGCTCCAGGCCAGCACGTTCATGCCGAGGGCCTTGCCGAGGGTCGCCACCCGGCTCCCGATGGTCCCGAGGCCGAAGACGCCCAGCGTCTTGCCGAGGAGCTGGGTCAGGAGCTCGCGGGGCCACTGGCCGCCCCGCATCGCCTGATCGAGCGCCGGCACGCGGCGCGCCACCGCCAGCATGAGGGTGAGGGCGTGCTCGGCCACGGCGTTGGCGTTGACGCCGGGCGTGTTGCAGACGGTCACGCCGTTCCGGCCGGCCGCGTGGAGATCCACGTTGTCGACGCCGGTCCCCCAGACGGAGACGAGCTTGAGCGTCGGGCAGGCGCGGAAGACGGGCTCGGTGAACTTGGCGTGGGCGCGGATGTTGATGGCGACGCGGGCCCGGCCGAGCCGGCGGATCAGCTCCTCCTCCTGATCCGCCCCGCGCTCGCTGAAAACGGCGACCTCCCCCAGTTCCATCGCCCGCTTGTGGGCTTCGGTCCCCTTGAAGACCGACGGGAAGTCGTCGGGGACGACGATATTGACGCGCTCCGCCTTCACGTCTCGTGCCGGGCCAACTGACTTCGCCACGACCCACTTCGTGGGTGCCCGCCAAGGATGGCCTTCGGCCACTGACCAGCTTCGGTCGTCACCGATCAATTCCTTTGCGGGCACCGCGTCCGGCCGGAGGCCGGCGTGGTCGCTACGCTCCGGTCGGCTCCTCCCTCGGGCCTTGTCTGGCTCGTCATTTGTCCCGGCACGTGCGGGCCAACTGACTACGGCTCAGGCCCCGCTGGCGGTGGCGAAGATGGACTGGGCCGCGGCGACCGCGGCGCCGGCCTCGGACTTGTCGCCGAGATCGCGCAGCGCCAGCTCCAGGGCCGACAGCGTGGGCAGGACGTAGAGCGGGTTCGCGGTGATCCCCATGTGGCCGACGCGCAGGGTGGTGTGGCGGAAGCGGTCGAGGCCGGTACCGATCAGGATGCCGTAGCGGTCGCGCATCTGCTTCACGACGGCGCCGGCCTCGAGGCCGTTGGGGACCTTGAAGCAGGAGACCGTGTTGGACGCGATGGAGGGATCGGGGAACAGCTCGAGGCGCAGCGCATCGAGCCCGGCTCGGAAGGCGCGCCCCGCGACGGCGTGACGCTGGAAGCGGTTGGGGAGGCCTTCCTCGAGGATCAGCTGAACGGCGGCCTGCATCGCGAGGGTGAGGTGGGTGGGGATGGAGATCGGCTGGCGCCGGGGGGCGCCGTCGGGGATCTTGCCTCCGCGGGAGACCGGGACCCAGAACTCCCGCCAGCGGAGGAGGTCGTACACCCACGTTCCGGCCTTGCGGGTCCGTCGCTCCATGGCCTGCCAGGCCCGGGGGCTCACCGACACCAGCGCCATCCCGAGCGGGGCCGCCAGGCACTTCTGCGAGCCGGTCATGTTGCAGTCCACGCCCCAGGCGTCGGTCCTGACGTCGAGCCCCGCCAGCGAGGAGACGCTGTCGAGAAGGAACAGCGCCCCGTGCCGGCGCGCGATGGCGCCCACGGCCTCCGCGGGATACGTCGAGCCCGTGGAGGTCTCGTTGTGGACGAGCGTGAGGATCTTCGGCTTGACCTGCTCCACAAGGGACTCGAGGCGCGCGGGATCCAGCGGCTGCCCCCACTCGACCGAGAACTCGGTCACCTCGGCGCCCACGCGGCTCATGATCTCGCGCATCAGCACGCCGAACTGCCCCGCCACGATGACGACGACGCGGTCGCCCGGCTCGACGAGCGAGATCGCGGACGTCTCCAGGGCGGTGCGGCCCGAGCCCGGCATGATGATGACCTCGCCGTCGGCCGTCTGGAAGACCTGGCGGAGGGCGAGGGTGGTGGGCTCCAGGATGTTCAGGTCGAAGTTCTGGTCGTACTGGATCATGGGAGGCTGGTTCATGGCCTGGATGACCGGCCACGGCAGCTCCGTGGGGCCCGGGATCATGAGGATCGGCCGGTTGTTTCCGCTCGCCCACCGGATGAATGACTTCACGATCAGGCTCCGTGAGTGGCGGCCAGCTCGCGCCTCCGCCAGATCAGGTAGAGGTTGCGGCCGTACACGAACAGGCCCGCGGCCTGTCCGACGATGAAGACCGGGTCCAGGCGAAGGATGGCGTAGGTCAGCAGCGTGAGCCCGCCGCCGACCGAGAAGTACCAGAAGTGGATCGGGACCACGCTCTCTTTCTTCCGCTCCGACGCGATCCACTGAACCAGAAAGCGCGCGGAGAACAACGCCTGCCCGAGGAACCCGAACGCCAGAAGCACCCACCCGACCGGCTGACCACACGGATCGATCATCAACGTACCCCTCGCAAAGTTGGTATGGTAGAATTCCTGCCGCCGAAGGTTCACAATACTGCAGAACTCCGATTTCCCGCAAGCAGATTCCGCGTTTCCGGAGGCGGCGTGAGAGCGATCGACCGGTCCCTGGTGGATGAAGTCTGGCGGGAGGTCACGGCCTACCCGCCCGGGCGGCAGGCGGACGAGGCCGGGGAATTTCTCGAGCGGCAGCCGCACGTGGCAGCCTTCTGTCAGGTGGTCACGCGGGAACTCGACCTCGCAGTCCAAAAGGCCGCGATCGGGCTGGCGTTCCTCCTCTTCAAGATCCTCGAGGCCAGCCTCGGGACGCCGTTCCCGCCCGTGGCCCGGCAGCGGATCCAGGAGGCCTACGAGGGCACGACGGAGTGGCTGGAGCAGCGGGAGGAAGGCGGGGGGGAGTTCCCCCACCCGAACCTGGTTCAGTACCTGCTGACGGCGTTCTACGGCGGCGACCCGGAGTCCGTGGACTATGACCAGGAGGTGAAGGCCAGCCTCTTCCTCCTCTTAAAGACCCTCTCGGACGCCTTGGATATCGGGGAAGTGGAGCAGTCCTGACC
>JBBTEL010000154.1:0-1204 GCA_038042325.1 Candidatus Methylomirabilota bacterium | reverse complement strand
GGGAAGGCGCGGAAAAAGCGGATCACCCGCCCGAAGAGCGGCACGTCGAACAGCCGGTTCCAGGCCATGAAGTAGACCGGGCGAGGTATGGGCAGCGTGACCAGCGGCGGATCCGCGTAGGTCACGTGGTTTGGCGCGATGATGAGCGGCCCCGCTTTCGGGATATTCTCGATCCCCTCGAAGCGGACGCCGAAGTAAGCGCGCCCGAGGAGCCAGACGGCCGGAACAAAGATCTCGGGCCCAAACAGGCGCATGGCCCGATTCTTACACGGCGAAAAAAAAGCCGCAACCAGAGGTCGCGGCTTCGCAGAATCGGTATGCGGTTTCGACTCGGAGGCTAGTCCTCTTCTTCGGGCTCGCCGAACAGGACTGCGGCCGGCTCGAGCCGCCGGGCCAACCGCTCGAGGTTATCCTGGCAGCGGACGCAGGTGGTCACCTCGGGCATCGCCTTGAGCCGGGCCGGGGCGATCGGCTCGCCGCACTCCTGGCAGGTGCCGTACTCTCCCTCCCGGAGCCGGTCGAGGGCCTCCGCCAACCGGTTGGCGCGCTCCACGAGGAGGCTCCGGGTGGCGAAGCTGACCTCCCGCTCTCCATGCACCTGGACTTCTTCCGTCGGATCGGAAAAGGGGCTGTTGTCGCCGAGGGCCCCGGGGAACTCCTCGATGACCACCACGCCTCCAAGCTGGCGGAGGCGGTCCATCACGCTCCCCAGTTCTTTTTCGATTCGGTCCCGAACTTCGTCCATTGCCATCCCCTCCTTGTGGGGTGTCTGCCTTTTGACGTGCAATGCCCATGCCGCGATTCACACGAGGGGGGCAATGAGAAAAGTTACATAAAAACAGAAAGATAGATATCATTTGGGGGGCGGAAACCCCAGCCGGAGCGGCCAAATTGGGTCAATCCGCCCCACCCGGTTGTCAAATTTTGACCACGACCACCGGGGGGGCGGTCAGGGGGAGGGGGCAGGCAGGGTCTTCCTCAGAACCTCCTCGAACGTGCCCTCGAACTCGGCGGCAACGGCCTGGGCCACGGCATCCGCGCTTCCCGGCCGGTCGGTGACCGGACCGGCCTCCCACCCGTCAAGGTAGGCCTGGCTCTCGGAGGCGCCCTGGCGCATGGCCGCTGCGTCAATCAAATCCTGAAACCGCTGGGAGAGAGGCACACGGGCCGTGCGGTCCCCGTCCTGAGCTTCCACCAGGGAGGG
>JBBTEL010000153.1:10603-21188 GCA_038042325.1 Candidatus Methylomirabilota bacterium | reverse complement strand
CGCCGGATCTCGGCAAAGGCCGCGCGCTGGGCTTCACGGGCGGACGGCGACGCCAGCAACGCGAGCGCTTCCTTCGCCATGCGCCCCGCCGTCGCGCCATCCTGCAGGAGCTCGGGGACGACGGCCCGCCCGGCCACGATGTTGACGAGGCTGATCCAGGGGATCCGGATGAGCAGGCGCCCCATCGCCTCGGACAGGCGCGACACCCGGTAGCAGACCACCATCGGCGTGCCGATGAGGGCCGCCTCCAGCGTCGCCGTGCCCGACGCGACCAGCAGGGCGTCCGAGGCGGCCATGGCGTCGTACGTCGCGCCCGAGACGACGGAGATCTTCAGGGGCGAGGCCGCCACCAGGGCGCCCACCAGGTCCCGGTCCGCCGTCGGCGCCAGGGCCAGGACGAACTGAGCGTCGGGCCGCGCCTCGGCGATGCGCGCCGCCGCCCCGACCATCTCCGGGAGGAGCCGCTCCACCTCTTCCTTGCGGCTGCCCGGGAGCAGCCCGACGAGCGTCGCGTCGGCCGCCACGCCGAGGCCGTCGCGCGCCTGGCGCCGGCTCGGCGGGGATGTCAGCCGGTCCAGCAGGGGATGCCCGACGAACTCAACGCGCGCCCCCGCGGATTCGTAGAGTGGCACCTCGAAGGGGAAGACCACGAGGACGCGGGTCGCGAGCCGGGCAATGAGCCGCGCGCGCCGCGGGCGCCACGCCCATACTTGTGGCGGGATGAAGTACACGATCGGCACCCCCAGGCGCTTGGCCGTCCGCGCGAGTCTCAGGTTGAACTCGGGGAAGTCGATGAGGACGACCGCGCGGGGGGGACGCTCCTTGAGCCGCCTGACGAGCCCACGGTACGCCCGGTAGAGCCCGGGCAGCCGGCCGACCGCCTCCATGGCGCCGACGACCGCCAGCCGGCTCACGTCCGAGAGCAGGCCGACTCCGGCCTCGGCCATCCGCGAGCCTCCCATCCCGCTGAGGAACACCGAGGGGGCGAGGCGGCGGAGGTGATGGGCCAGGGTGGCGCCGTGGAGGTCGCCCGAGGCCTCCCCGGCGACGATCATGAGTTCGGCGGTTGCCCCCTCCATCAGTGCCGTGCCGATAACCGTCGTATCTCTACGTTCTCGGCCCGGCACGACCGGCCAGCGTCAGCGCGTGCTCCAGATCGCCGGGACTCCATCAGGCCGCATCCGCGTCGAGGCTCACGATGGCGATCCCCTCGCGACCGGCCCGCGCCACCACCGCTTCCCGGTCCAGGAGCACCACTTTTCCGGCCTCCACGGCGAGCGCCGCGGCGCGGCCCGCGGCCAGGGCGCTCACGGTCTCGTCGCCGACCGCCGGAACGTCGAAGCGATAATCGTGCCGCGGCGCCACGGCCTTGACCGCGACCGCGCCCGGGCCGGCCAGGGCGCAGCCCCGCCGGATGGTCTCGGTGGTCCCTTCGATCCCCTCCACCGCGGCGACGACGCCGTGTCTCAGCACCACGGTCTGCCCCACGCCGAACCCGCCGCACTGGCGGGCCACGCGCAGACCCAGCCTGATGTCCCGCCATTCAGCCTCGGAGGGCGCGCGCGCGGTCAGCAGGCCAGGCGGAACGAGAAGTGGAGCGAGAAAGGTGCGCTGGTCGAGGACCTCGATGCCGAGTCCCGCCAGCGTGCGAACCACGGCATCGGCGAGACCGCTGTCCGAGAGCCCGCCGGCCGTCTTCAGCATCTCCTGCCCGGCCACGTCCGCGGCGGCGACCCCATCCAGCATCTCGCGCTTCCACAGCTTGCCGGCGAAGACGACGGCGGAGACCTGCTCCCGCCGGAGCCCTTCGAGCACCGCGCCGATGTCGGTCAGCCGGCTGGGAATCGCGCGGTGGGCGACCCCCTCGAGGGCGGGGGCGGGAGCGAAGGCGAAGGCCACGACGCGCCACCCCTGGCGCCGGGCTTCGGAAGCGACGTGGGCCGGAAGGGTGCCGGCCCCGCACATCAGGCCGAGCGCGCGCTCCACGGAAGATCCTCGGGCCAGGCCGTTTCCCCCCGGCCCTCTCGGATCATCCGCTCGATCTCCAGCGCCACGGCCAGCGACCGGAGGTCGTCGCTCTCGGCGAGCTCGACCGACCCCCCGGCGAGCACCTCGCGGGCCGCCCGGATGAGGTGGAGGAGTTCCAGCTTCAGGGGGTTGTCCTTGTGGACGTGGAGGTGCTCGACGAAGGAGGCGACCCGGTAGCGGATGGACTCGTGATTCAGGGTGTACTCCTGGGCCGCCCGCCGATGGATCTGAATGTCCTCGTCTGTGTAATCCAGGGTGATGTAGGCCTCGGGCTGGGTGATGGCCAGCGTGCGGATCTTCTGCTCGGTCGCCCGGCTGGCGGTGATGTTGGCGATGGTGCCCGTGTCGAACATGATCTGCACGTTGGCCACGTCCGGCACCCCAGACTGAACCGACCGCCCCACGGCGCTGATGCGCCGGGGCTCGCCGTCCACGAGGCCCAGCACGATGTCGATGTCGTGGATCATCAGGTCCATGACCACCGAGTCGTTCTGGACCCGGGGCACGAACGGCCCCAGGCGGCGGGACTCGATCAGGATCGGGCGCTCGACGATCTTCCGGAGCTCCTGGACGGCGCCGTTGAAGCGCTCCACGTGCCCCACGTGGAGGACCGACCCGCGCTGGCGGGCCACGCGGAAGAGCTCCTTGGCCTCTTCCAGCGTCGCGGTCATGGGCTTCTCCACGACGACGCTGATACCGGCCTCCAGCAGGTCCCGCGCCACGCTGAAGTGCTGGTCGGTCGGAACCGCCACGCTCGCCACGTCCACCTTGCCGATCAGCTCGCGGTGATCGGTGAACACCCCGGTGTGGTACTCGGCCGCCAGCTGCCGGGCCTTGGCCGCGTCGGTGTCCACGATGCCCACCAGGTCCACATCCCAGAGATCCCGGTACACGAGGATGTGGTACTGGCCCATGTGGCCGGCCCCGACGACGCCCACCCGAATCCGCCGCGGCTCCATCAAAAAATTCGCTCCTCTTCTGCTTCGGGCACTTCGCTCCCGGCCACCGGCCCGTGCGCCCCCACGATACCGCGCCTCGAGGTCTCCACGAACTCCACGAGACGCGCGATGAAGGGGGTCGGCGCGAGCTCGCCCCTGATGCGCTGGATCGCACTCGCCGGGGTGAGACCAGACCTGTACAGGATACGGAACGCAGCCTGGATCAGCCGCCTGTCCTCCGCGCCCACGCCGCCGCGCCTGAGCCCGATGACATTGGCCGCCCGGGCCGTGGCGGGCACCCCATCCACGATCACGAACGGCGGCACGTCCTGGTTCACCTTGGAGCAGCCGCCGATGTAGGCGTAGGTGCCGATCCGGGCGAAGGGATGGATGCCGCTGAGCCCACCCACCGTGGCCCGGTCATCCACCCGGACATGGCCCGTCAGGCCCGCGTAGTTGATGATGATCACGTGGTTGCCGATCTGGCAGTCGTGGGCGATGTGGCTCGAGGCCATGATGAGGCAGTGCTCGCCGATCTCCGTCCACCCGTTCTCGCGCGTGGCGCGATGAATGGTCACGTATTCCCGGATCACGGTCTCCACGCCGATTTTGACGCCCGACGGAGTGCCCTCCCGAAACTTGAGGTCCTGGGGCGCCCCCCCGATGATGGTCCCGTGCCCGATGCGGCACCGCTCGCCGACGCGGATGGTGCCCTCGAGCACCACGTGGTGCCCGACCTGGCTGCCGGCCCCGAGGATCACCTCCGGCCCGATCACCGAGTAGGCGCCGACGCTGACCGACAGCCCCAGCTCGGCCCGGGGATCAATGATCGCCGTGGGATGGATCCCCTCAGCCGCCATCCGCCTCTTCGCTCCCGTTCGATTCGATCCCGAGCCGGGCCTCGAGCTCCCGGACCCGGCGCTCGAGCGCCCGGACCTTCTTGAGCAGATCCGGAAGTCGGGGCATTGCCGCGGAGATCCGGCGCGCTTCGGCCACGGGCCGCGCCGGGGTGCCCCAGTACTGCCCGGCCGCGCGAATGTCGCCCGGCGCGCCGGACTGGCCCCCCAGCATGACGCCGTCGCCGATCGTGACGTGGTCGGCGATCCCGACCTGCCCGCCCAGCACCGCCCCGTTGCCCACGCGACAGGACCCCGAGATCCCGCTCTGGGCCACGACGATGGCGTGCTGCCCGATCTCCACGTTGTGCCCAACCTGCACAAGGTTGTCAATCTTCGTCCCGCGCCTCACGACGGTATCGCCGAGGGTCGCCCGGTCGATCGCGACGTTGGCGCCGATCTCGACGTCGTCTTCGAGGATCACGCCGCCGACCTGGGGGATCTTCTGGTGCGCGCTGCCGTCGAAGGCATAGCCGAACCCGTCCGCTCCGAGGACGGCGCCGGGGTGGATGATCACCCTGCGGCCGATGCGGACACCTTCACGGATCACCACGTTCGGATAAACAGTGGACTCCTCCCCGATCTCGACCCCTTCGCCGACGTACACCAGCGGGAAGATGCGCGCGCGCGCGCCGATCACGGCACGGGGCTGGACGACGGCGAACGCCCCCACTGAGGCGCTGGCGTGGACCCGACTGTCGGACGCCACCAGGGCCGATGGGTGGATGCCCGGCGTCGGCGGGGGCGACGGATGGAAGAGCTTGAGCAGCGCGATCAGAGCCGCCTGGGGTGACGCGGCCCGGAGGAGCGGGCCGCGGAGCTCCTTGACGTCGGGGGGCACGAGCAACGCGCCGGCGCGCGAAGAAGCCGCCAGCGGCAGGTATTTCGGGTGCGTCACGAACGAGATCTGGTCGGGACCCGCCGTCTCGAGCGGCGCGACCCCCCGGATGACCCGCTCCGCGTCTCCCTCCAGGACCGCCCCCAGCGCCTCCGCCAGCTGTCCCAGGGTGTACGGTCCTCCCGTGTCCCCCATGGGCCCCTACTTCTTCGCCTTCCCCGCTTCCTGGTCGAAGGCCTTGATGACCTCGTCGGTCAGGTCCGCCTCCGGGGAGCCGTAGATGATGCCGGCGCCGCGCTTCTCGACGATCAGGAGGAAGCCCTTCTGCTTGCCGACCCGCTCCACGACGCCTGAGACATCCACCAGGACCTTCTGGAGGAGCCCCTGCTCCTTCCGCTCCAGCTCGGCCCGGTAGTCATCCACGAGACGGCGGAGGTCCCGGACCTTGCGCTCCAGGGTCTCCGTTTTTTCCTTTCGCGCGTCTGCGCTCAGGAGCGCGCCCTTCTTTTCGATCTCCTCCTTGAGCTTCTCGAGCTCCGTGCGCTTGCCGTCCACTTCCTTCTGCATGGCTGCCTTGTCCTTTTCCAGCTGCTCGCGCGCGGCGACGCCGACGGAGGAACGGGCCAGGATGCGCTGGACGTCGATGTACGCGATCCGCGCCGCACTTTGAGCCAGGGCCTCCCCGACCACGAGCGTGGAAACGCCGACGGCGATCGTCACCAGCAGGACCGTTAGGACTCTTGCCACGTGTCTGGACATACCTGCCCCCCCTCCCTAAAACGGCGCGCCGACGGAAAAGTGGATCTGACTGGCCTTCTCCCCGCTCTTCCGGTCCAGGTTGAAGCCATAGTCCAGCCGGACGGGCCCGAACGGCGACTGCCAGCGGACGCCCACCCCGGCGGCTTTGCGCACATCGGTCAGGTCGAAATCCTTCGTGAACCCGTACACGTTTCCGGCGTCGAAGAACGTCGCGAACCGGATCCCGAAGATCACCGGGATGAGATACTCGATGTTCAGGAGTGCCTCGGAGGTGCCGCCGATCCGCGTCCCCGACTCATCCACGGGGGAGATCTGCCGGAACTTCCGGCTCCGGATCGAGTTCGGGCCGCCCAGGTAGAACCGCTCGGACAGCGGGAGGTCTTGGTCGCCCAACCCGAAGCCGTACCCTCCTTCGAGGCGGCCGGCCAGGACGGTTTCCCAGATCACGGGCTGGAAGTACGAGACGCTGGCGATGGACTTGACGAACTTGCTGTCCCCGCCCAGGCCCGCGACATCCACGATCAGGTCGGCGCGGCCGCCCCGGGTCGGGGTGAAGACGTTGTCGCGGGTATCGCGGCTGAGCGCGCCCTCGACGAGGGACGTGATCCGGGTCCCTTCCTCCCGCTTCAGCAGATCGGAGGCGTTGTCGGCCACGTCCGAAATCGTGTCCCGGGTCAGGCGGTACGTGAAGTACCAGCGGGCGAAGTCGAAGAAGGGGTGGCTAAACCGGACGTCGCCGCCCAGGCTTTCGACCGTGTACTCGGTAAAGAGGCGCCGGTTGTTGAAGACGTCGAAACCAGCGGCGAGCGGCCGGTCGAAGAGCCACGGTTCGGTGAACCCGATGGTGCCCTGCTGGGTGTTGGCCCCGCCCCTGAGGCGGAGGAACAGCTCCCAGCCCCGGCCCAGGAAGTTCCGCTGCGAGAGGTCCACGGTGCCGAGGAGGCCGTCCACGGAGCTGTACCCGCCCCCGAGGCTGAACATGCCGGTGGGCTTCTCGGTGACCTCGATGTTGACGATGATCTTGTCCTTGGCCGACCCGGGCGCCGTGGTCGCCTTCACCGTCTCGAAGTAGCCGAGGTTCACCAGCCGCTGGCGGGCCCGGTCAAGCTTCTGGCTGGTGAAGAGGTCGCCCTCGGCCATGGGGACCTCGCGGCGGAGGATCTTCTCCTGGCTCCGGACGTTCCCCGAGATGTTGATCCGCTCCACGAACACCTCGGGCCCCTCGGTGATCTCGAGGGTGAGGTTGACTTTCCGCGCCGCGTTGTCCTGGTTGACGAGCGGGGCCACCTCCACCGACGCCCGCCCGATCGCGTTGTAGAGCGCCCTGATCCCGTTGAGCGTATCGCGAAGCTTCGCCCGCGAGAACTCATCGCCGGGCTTCAGCCGGATCTGCCGCCGGATCTCCTCCACCGGGAGGACGTTCGTGCCGGTCACGTCCACGCTCCCGACGTGGAACTGCGGCCCCTCCACGATGACGATCTTGATCGTGACCCGGGCGCGGGCCCGATCCACCTGGAGGTCGGTGGATTCGACGCGGGCCTGGATGTACCCGTGGTCGTTGTAGAGCTGGGTGATGAGGTCGGCGTCCTGCTCCAGGCGCTGGCGGTGGACGACCCCCCGGAGGATGAAGTACTGCCGCTCCTGCGTCTGCATGGCCCCCTTGATCTCGCTCGCCGAGAGGCCCTTGGTGCCCTCGATCACGATCTTGTCAATGGTGATCCGGCGGCCTTCATTCACCTGGAACACGACCTTCACGTCCCCGTCGGGGAGCTTCTCCGTCTCCGGCGTGATCTGAACCTCGAAGTATCCTTCCTCCTCGTAGTGGCTCTTCAGCGCCTCCAGGGCCTTCTGCACGTCCACGGGGTTATAGACGGTGCCGAGCTTCAGGTCGATCTTCTCCTGGAGGGTCTTGGTGTCAATCTTCTTGTTGCCGACGAAATCGACGTCCCGGATGAACGGGCGCTCGACGACGACGAAGGTGACCTTGACGCCTCCCTCGAAGTCATCCACCTTAAGCTGGACGTCGTCGAAGTACCCCAGCGCGAAGATCGCCCGGATGTCCTCGGAGAGCCGGACCGGCACGAAGGGAGACCCGACCTTGGTCTGAACGCGGCCGAGGATGACCGCCTCCTGGACGCGGCGGTTACCCTCCACGGCCAGGTCCTTGACGATGATCTGCGGCTGTCCCTGCCCCCGGGCGACCGCCGGGAGGAGGGCCGCGGCGGCAAAAAAAATGGAGAGAAACAACCTCCCCAGTCTGGTCATAGGCCGAGGCGCGTCCGTTTCCGTTGGGGTTAGAAAACGGTGGGTGGGTTCCCGTCTAGTGCTCAGCAAGCTCCAGGGGTGCGTCCGCGGGCTCCCGCTCGCGGAAGACGAAGGACTCCCCTTCACTGTCGACCTCGATCCGGACTCCCTCCGAGAACTGCCCCCGCACGATGGCTTCCGCCAAAGGATCCTCGATGAGCTTCTGGATGGTGCGCCGGAGCTGGCGGGCGCCGTATATCGGATCGTACCCCTTCTGCAACAGGAGCTCCTCGGCGGCCGGCGTCAACGCGATCTGGATCCCCTTCTCGGCGAGCTGCTTGTCGATCCGGTTCATCATGAGCCGGATAATGCCCTTGATGTGGTCGACAGAGAGCGAGTGGAACACGACGATGTCATCGATGCGGTTGAGAAACTCGGGGCGGAACGCGCGCTTGAGCTCCTCGATCACGCGTCCCTTCATCCGCTCGTAGGACTCGTCCTGCGACTCCTGCAGGAACCCCGGCTGCGTGCGCTTGCCGATCAGCTGGGTGCCGAGGTTCGAGGTCATGATCAGGATGGTGTTCTTGAAATCCACCACGTGACCGAGCGAATCGCTGAGCCGCCCGTCGTCGAGCACCTGGAGCAGCATGTTGAACACGTCCGGGTGCGCCTTCTCGATCTCGTCGAAGAGCACGACGGAGTACGGCCGCCGCCGCACCTTCTCCGTCAGGACGCCGCCCTCCTCGTAGCCCACGTAGCCGGGCGGGGCGCCCAGCAGACGCGACACGGAGAACTTCTCCATATACTCGGACATGTCGATCCGGATCAGGGCGTTCTCGTCGCCGAAGAGGAATTCGGCCAGGGCGCGCGCCAGCTCGGTCTTCCCCACGCCGGTGGGCCCGAGGAAGATGAAGGACCCGACGGGGCGCTTGACGTCCTTGAGCCCGGCGCGCGAGCGCCGGATGGCCCGGGCGACGGCCTTGAGGGCCTCGTCCTGGCCGATGATGCGCCCGTGGAGCGCCTCCTCCATCCGGGCCAGCTTCGCCGACTCCTTCTCCTCGAGCTTCGAGAGCGGAATGCCGGTCCAGCGGGAGACGATGAACTCGATGTCCTCCTCGCCCACGCTGGCCTGGGCCTTGCCCTTCCGCTTCTCCCACTCCCGCTTGAGCTCGTCGCCGCGGCTTCGGAGGTGCTTCTCCTTCTCTCGCAGGGAGGCGGCCTTTTCGAACTCCTGGGCCTCCAGGTACATGTCCTTTTCCCGGACGACCCGCTCGATCTCCTTCTCCAGCTCCTTGATCTCGGGGGGCGGGGTGAGCGCCATCAGGTGGGTCCGCGAGGAGGCCTCGTCGATGACGTCGATGGCCTTGTCGGGCAGCTGCCGCTCCGTGATGTACCGGTCCGCCAGCTTCACGGCGGCGGCGAGCGCTTCGTCGGTGATCTTGACCCGGTGGTGGGCCTCGTACTTGTGGCGGAGCCCCCGGATGATCTCGATGGCCTCGGTCACCGACGGGGCGCGGACGATGATGGGCTGGAACCGCCGCTCCAGCGCCCCGTCCTTCTCGATGTACTTCCGGTACTCGTCGAGGGTCGTGGCCCCGATGGTTTGCATCTCGCCTCGGCTGAGAGCGGGCTTGAGCATGTTGGACGCGTCGATGGCGCCCTCGGCCGCCCCCGCCCCGATCAGGGTGTGGAGCTCGTCCAGGAAGAGGATCACGTTCTCGGACTGGCGGATCTCCTTCATCACCGCCTTGAGGCGCTCCTCGAACTGGCCGCGGTACTTCGTGCCTGCCACGAGAGCGCCGAGGTCAAGCTGCAGCAGGCGCTTATTGACGAGCACGTCGGGCACGTCGTGGTTGACGATCTTCTGGGCCAGCCCCTCGACGATGGCCGTCTTGCCCACGCCGGGCTCCCCGATGAGGACGGGGTTGTTCTTCGTCCGCCGGGAGAGCACCTGGATGACGCGCTCGATCTCCATCTCCCTGCCGATGACGGGGTCCAGCTTTCCTTCGCGCGCCAGTTGCGTGAGATCCCGCGCGAACTCGTCCAGGACGGGGGTCTGGGAGCGCTTCTTGGGGCGGGGGTAGTACTGGTCGCCCAGGAGGGCCAGCGTTTCCTGACGCACCTCCTCCAGCCGCGCGCCCAGCGACTCGAGGATCTTGGCGGCGATGCACTGCCCCTCTTTCATGAGGCCGAGAAGCAGGTGCTCGGTGCCGATGTAGTTGTGGCCGAGCTGGCGCGCTTCTTCGATCGAAAGCTCGAGGACGCGTTTGGCCTGAGGGGTGAAGGGGACCTCCCCGAAGGTCAGGGTCTTGGGAAAGCCGGCGAGGGCTCTTTCGACCTCAGCCTTCACGGTCTCGAGGCGGACCCCGAGCCGCTGGAGGACGGCGGTGGCAATCCCTTCCCCGTCCCGGATGAGGCCCAAGAGGATGTGCTCCGTCCCGACAAAATCGTGACGGAAGCGCCCCGCTTCCTCTCTGGCCAGGATGATGACCCGCCGCGCCCTTTCCGTAAATCGCTCGAACACTGGTCTCTCCTACCGGGTTTCGCCCGGGTTTTCCTTCCCGGACAGCGGTTCAGCCAAATTATATCCCAGGGGGGAGGCCTCTCCTAGCCCTTTCTTCCGAGACCGGACTAACCCCTTGACAGCCTTGAGCAAACGATCGGGACGCTATCCATCTGTTCGCCTCGGACGGCGGGGCCCGTCAGACTTTGCTCGCCTCGCCCGCTGGGGCCCCAGCCCCAGGCCGGTCTGCGGCTCGCCCTGCGGCCCCGCGACGTCCTGCGGCTCGCCCCATTCATCCTGCTCGCCTCGGACGGCGGGACCCCAGCCCCGCGACGTCCTGCGGCTCGCCCCATTCATCCTGCTCGCCTCGGACGGCGGG
>JBBTEL010000153.1:0-10503 GCA_038042325.1 Candidatus Methylomirabilota bacterium | reverse complement strand
ACCCCAGCCCCGCGACGTCCTGCGGCTCGCCCTACACCTCCAGGGTCCAGCCGCGGGTGTCCGGGACCCGGGCGTACTGGATGTCCACGATGGCCTGGTAGAGGCGCCCGGTCAGATCGCCGATCCGCCCGTCGTTGATGACGATGCGGTCGCCCCGGTAGGAGAGCTCGCCCACGGGCGAGATGACGGCCGCGGTCCCCGTGCCCCAGACCTCCCGGAGCGTCCCCGTGCGGGCGGCGGTGATGATCTCGTCGATCCCGATCTGCCGCTCCGATACGGCGACCCCCCACTCCCTGAGGAGCGCCAGCGCCGAGTCCCGGGTGACGCCCGCGAGGATCGTTCCGGCCAGCGGGGGCGTGATGACCTCATCGCCGATCCGGACCATGATGTTCATGGTCCCGACTTCCTCGATCAGGCGGCGGTGGACGCCGTCGAGATAGAGAACCTGGGTGAACCCCGCGGCGTGGGCCTCCTCGGCCGGAAGCAGGCTCGCGGCGTAGTTGCCGCCGGTCTTGGCCTCGCCCGTCCCGCCCGGCACCGCGCGGACGTACTTCTCCATGACGAGGATCTTGACCGGGTTGATGCCCTCGGGGTAGTAGGCGCCGACCGGCGACAGGATCACGAAGTACACGTAGGCCTTCGCCGGGCGGACGCCCAGGAAGGGCTCGGTGGCGATGACCGTGGGCCGGACGTAGAGCGAGGTGCCGACGCTCCCCGGCACCCAGTCCCGCTCGAGCTTCACCAGTTCCACGAGCGACCGGAGCGCGAAGTCGGCGTCCAGCTCGGGGATGCAGATCCGCCGGGCGGAGCGGTTGAGCCGCTCGACGTGCTTCTGGGGACGGAACAGGCGCACCTTCCCGTCCCCGCCGCGGAACGCCTTCAGCCCCTCGAAGATGGCCTGGGCGTAGTGGAACACGGCCGTGGCCGGGTCCAGGGTCAGGGGGCCGTACGGCTCGATGCGCGGGTCGTACCAGCCCTTCTCCTCCTGGAAGTCCGCCAGGAACATGTGGTCGGTGAAGACCGTGCCGAACCCGAGCTCGCTGTCCTTCGGCTTCGGCTTCTTGGTGGTCGCCCGCGTGATCCTGATCGCCTCGCTCATGGTCCCCCTCGCATCAGAGGATTTAGCCAACCATCACCTGGGCTGGGCACCCGGCCTGTCGGCACGCCCAGCCCCGCCGGATTCTTTCTCTTCTTCGCATCCTCTGCCCGATCTCAGCCCTCATCATCGCATCCCAGCCAATCGTCCGCCAGGCCCTACCGTATTCACCGGCTCGCCTCGGACGGCGGGGAGCCTCGGATTTCGCTCGCCTCGCCCGCTGGGGCCCCAGCCCCAGGCCGGTCTGCGGCTCGCCCTGCGGCCCCGCGACGTCCTGCGGCTCACCCGACGGCTAGGGCCAGGGGACGGCGCGCCCGTCCACGAGCCCGTATCGCCGGTCGGCCTTCCGGGCCAGGTCCTGGTTGTGGGTGGCGATCACGAACGTCAGCCCGCGCTCCGCCTGGAGCCGCAGGAAGAGGTCGAAGATCACCTCGCTGGTCTTGGGGTCCAGGTTGCCCGTGGGCTCGTCGGCCAGCACGAGCCGCGGCCGGTGCATCACCGCGCGGGCGATGGCCACCCGCTGCTGCTCGCCGCCCGAGAGCTCCCCCGGGCGGTGGGTGAGGCGGTCGCCGAGCCCCACTTCGTGGAGAGCGTCCGCCGCGCGGGACCGCGCCTCCTCCCACGGCAGCCGCTGGAGCAGGGCGGGGAGCATGGCGTTCTCCAGCGCCGTCATCTCCCCCAGCAGGTTGTAGAACTGGAAGATGAACCCGACCTCGGTGCGGCGGAAACGGGCCAGGCCGCTCTCAGACCGCGCGAAGACGTCTTCGCCGTCGAACAGGACCTGGCCGGCGGTGGGACGATCCAGAGCGCCGAGGAGGTGGAGGAGCGTGGACTTCCCGACGCCTGACGCCCCGACGAGGGCCACCACCTCGCCGCGGGCCACCGAGAGGGACACGCCCTTGAGCACGCGCACCACCTCGGGGCCGCCCCGGTACTCCTTTTCGAGATCGCGCACCGCCACGAGCTCACTCATAGCGGAGCACCTCCACCGGGTCGAGCCGGGCGGCCCGCCGCGCGGGCAGGAGCGTGAAGACGAAGGCGATCAGGAGCGTCGCCCCGATGATCAGCCCGAAGTCGCTCCAGGTGAGCTTCATGGGAAGGTAATCGATCTGATAGACGTCGCCCGCCAGCCGGATGATCCGGTAGGTGTTCTGGACCCAGATGAGGCCGAGCCCTACCGCGCTCCCCGCCACCGTCCCCACGAGCCCGATCAGCATCCCGACGGAGAGGAACACCACCCCGACGCTTCCGGCCGGCGCCCCCATCGCTTTCAGGATCCCGATCTCTTTCCGCTTCTCGGCCACCAGCAGGATGAGGTGCCCGATGATCGCGAAGGCCGCCACCAGCACGATGATCGTCACGATGATGAAGAGGGCCAGCTTCTCCAGCTGCAGCGCGTTGAAGAGGTTCCGGTTCATCTCCATCCAGTCCCGGAGGAGGTAGGGGAAGCCGAGCCGCTGGGCGATGGCCCGGGCGACCGCCTTGGCCTCGAAGGGATCCCGGAGCTTGACTTCGATCCCGGTCACGCGGTCGCCGAGGCCGGCGAACTCCTGCGCCACCGCGAGGCCCACGTAAGCCAGGGAGGAATCGTACTCGTACATGCCGACCTCGAAGGTGCCGGCCACGGTGAAGCGCCGCATCTTGGGCACCATGCCGACGGCCGTGAGCGCGCCCTGGGGGGAGATCACGGTGACGCTCTCGCCGGGAATGACGCCGAGCGTCCGGGCCAGCTCCCGGCCGAGGATGATCGCGGGATCGCCGCCGCTCCGTCCCAGGGGCTCCAGGCTCCCCATTTTGATCTGCCGGGCGATGTCCTTCCGGACCGACTCGCTCGCGAAGTCCACACCGCGCACCAGCCCGCCCGTGGCGCCGCCGCCCGAGACCGTGAAGAGCGCCTGCTGCATCACGAAGGGGGCCGCCGACCGGACGCCGGGCACGTCCCTGACGCGGTCCAGGAGGGCTCCGGCGTCGCGCATCCCCCGCCCGGCGCCCTCGAAGATCAGGATGTGCGGGTTGGCGGCGATGATCCGGTCCCTGATCCCGTCCTGGAACCCCGTCATGACGGCGAGCACGACGATCAGCGCGCTCACGCCCAGGAAGACGCCGCCGACGCCGATCCAGACGAAGAGCGACAGGTTGGTGCGGTGGCCCCGCGCCCGGAGGTACCGGAGCCCCAGAAACAACTCAAACGGCAGTCCCCGGCGGCTCATTCCGAGGGACTCTCGGGGCGGAGCTGGGGGAAGAGGATCACGTCGCGGATCGAGGGCTGGTCGGCGAAGAGCATCACGAGCCGGTCAATGCCGATCCCCTCGCCCGCCGTGGGCGGCATCCCGTACTCGAGGGCGCGCACGAAGTCGCGATCCAACCAGTGCGCCTCCTCGTCGCCGCGGGCGCGCTCGGCGGCCTGCTGGGTGAAGCGCTCCAGCTGCTCCTCGGGGTCGTTCAGCTCGGTGAAGGCGTTGGCGAGCTCCAGGCGCGCGACGAAGAGCTCAAACCGGTCGACCAGGGCCGGGTCGTCCCGGTTTCGCTTGGAGAGGGGCGAGAGCTCAACCGGGAACTCGATGACGAAGGTCGGCCGCACGAGCGTGGGCTCGACGAGCGTTTCGAAGAGGGCCTTCCAGTGCTTCGCCCGCGTCCCGCCGGGATCGACGTGGACCACGCGACCCTGCGCCGGCCCCCGGATCAAACCCCAGGGATCGGTCTCCGGCATCACCGGCACCCCCAGCTCCTGGGCGATCGCCTCGTGGAACTTCACCCGCCGCCACGGCGGGGTGAGGTCGATCGGCTCGCCCTGGTAGGTCAGCGTGAGTGAGCCCAGAAGGCTCTCGGCCAGATGGCAGACCAGCGTCTCGGTCAGCTCCATCAGGTCGCCGTAGTCGGCGTAGGCCTGGTAAAACTCCAGCATCGTGAACTCGGGGTTGTGCTCCGTGGAGATCCCTTCGTTCCTGAAGTTGCGGTTGATCTCGTAGACCCGATCAACGCCCCCGACGACGAGCCGCTTCAGGTAGAGCTCCGGGGCGACGCGGAGGTAGAGGTCCAGGTCCAGCGCGTTGTGGTGGGTGATGAAGGGGCGGGCCGCCGCGCCGCCGGGGATGGGCTGCATCATCGGCGTCTCCACCTCCAGGAAGCCCCGCGCGTCCAGGAACTCGCGGATCTCCTTCACGAGGCGGCTCCTCAGCCGGAAGACCGCCCGGGATTCCTGGTTCACGACCAGATCGAGATAGCGCTGGCGGTAGCGCCGCTCGACGTCCTTGAGGCCGTGCCATTTCTCGGGGAGCGGGCGCAGGGCCTTCGCCAGGAAGGCAAAGGACTTCACCGCGACCGTGAGCTCGCCGGTCCGCGTCCTGAACAGCTCGCCCGTGACGCCGACGAAATCGCCGGCGTCCAGGTCGGTGAAGAGCCCGTACTCGTCGCCGAGCTGGTCGGCGCGCGCATAAAGCTGGATGGTCCCGGTGTAGTCCTGGAGGGTCGCGAAGCAGGTCTTCCCGTGGTGCCGGAGGGTCAGGATGCGCCCAGCCACGCCGACGGGTCCGACCCCTTTGAGTTCCTCCTCCGTGGCCGCGTGGAGCTGCCCGACGAGACGGCCGGCCCAGTGAGTGACCGGGTACCGCCCCCCGAAGGGATCCACACCTCGGGCCCGGAGAGCCGCCAGCTTTTCGTGACGGCGCCGGATGAGGTCGTTCTCGTCGGGCTGGGTGGCCATAGACAAATTATTTTACGCCGACTTGCCCGACAGGAGGTAAGCCCGGATGAAGGGATCGATTAGGCCGTCCATGACGGCCTCGACGTTGCCCACTTCGAGGCCGGTCCGGTGATCCTTGATGAGCTGGTACGGATGGAACGTGTAGGAACGGATCTGGCTGCCGAAGGCGATCTCCTTCTTCTCCCCCGCGAGCTCCGCCAGCTCCTCCCGCTGCTTCTTTTCGTACACCTGGTAGAGGCGGGCCCTCAGGATGCGGAGGGCCGTGTCCCGGTTCCGCAGTTGGGAGCGCTCGTTCTGGCACTGGACGACGATCCCGCTGGAGAGGTGGGTAATCCTCACCGCGGAATCCGCCGTGTTCACGCCTTGCCCGCCGGGGCCCGACGAGCGGAAGACGTCGATCCGGAGGTCCTCGTCCCTGACCACGACCTCCACGTCCTCCACCTCGGGGATCACCGAGACGGACGCGAACGAGGTGTGACGGCGCCGGGACGCATCGAAGGGGGAGATCCTCACCAGTCGGTGGACTCCGGTTTCTCCCTTCAGATAGCCGTAGGCGTATTCGCCGCTCACCTCGATGGTCGCCGACTTGATGCCGGCCTCCTCGCCCGGGAGCAGGTCCACCACCTCGGCCTTGAAGCCGGCGCGCTCCGCCCAGCGGAGATACATGCGCACGAGCATCTGGGCCCAGTCCTGGGACTCGGTCCCGCCGGCGCCCGGGTGGATGGAGACGATGGCGTTCTTCCGGTCGTGCGCTCCCGAGAGGATGACCTTCAGCTCGAACTCTTCGAGCGACTGGCGGAGGCGGCGGAGCCCGTCTTCGATCTCGGGTACGACGCTCTCGTCGCCTTCCTCCACCGCCATCTCCCAGAGGAGGCGCAGCTCTTCGGCCACGGTGGACAGCTCCCGCCAGCGCCCCACGATCCGCGTCAGCTCGGAGCGTTCCTGGACCAGGCTCTGGGCGCGGCGGTTGTCCTCCCAGAAGGCGGGCGAGGCCATCTCGGCCTCGATCAAGCGAAGGCGGTCTTCCTTGGCGGGAAGGTCAAAGGTGCCCCCGGAGATCGTCCAGCCGTTTCTCGAGCTCGAGGACGTCGCGCTTCAGCTCGCCGAGCATGTGTTATCGTGTCCTCCGGAGGCGTGCGGCAGCGCACGCGGCGGCTGAGGCCGTCACGCAAAGGTAAGCGAACACGTCGCCGAACGCGGTGTAGAAAGTCTTCCCCACACGGACCAGAATCTCGCCGCTCAGGAACCCGCGCTCGAAGAGACCCAGCGTCTTCGTGATCCGCCCGTTGCGGGCCACGAACCCCGAAACGCCCGTATTGGCCGACCGGGCGATGGCCACGCGGTTCTCCACGGCGCGGAACGGGAGCACCGCCAGGTGCTGCCACGGCCCACTCGTCGTCCCGAACCACGCGTCGTTCGTAATGTTCACCATGTAGGTGGCTCCTCCCGCCACGAATTTCCGGAACAGGTCGGGGAAAATCCCCTCGTAGCAGATCACGACCCCGAACGGGGGGTCCGCCTCCGAGAAGACTCTGGGAACTTCCCCGGCCTGGAACTCGGAGATGAACTCCGCCCATCGCCGGACGAAGCCAATCACCCCGGCGAGCGGCACATACTCCCCGAACGGAACGAGATGTATCTTATCATACTTGGCCCTAATCCCCTGTCCTGTCAGCAAAAAAGCGCTGTTGTAGAGGCCGCGCTGATCCCCGTCCACCGATCCCACCAGCAGGGGCGCCTTGACTTCAGCGGAGAGGACCTGGAGGTCCACGACCAGGTTCGGGTCCCGCCGGAGAAAGATGGGCGCCGCCGTCTCGGGCCAGAGGATGATCGCGGGCTTTCCCGCGCCCGCCCGGCGGGTCAGGGCCGTGAAAATGCCGAGGGTCTGCCGCTGATAGGCTGGGTCCCACTTCAGCGACTGCTCGATGGAGGGCTGGATCACGGCAACCTGAAGCCTCGGACTATCACTGTCAAAGTCCAGCCGCTCTGCGATCACGGTGCCCACGCCGAGCGCTCCGACGACGAGCGCCAGGGCGACCACGGCGCCGCGCGCCGCACGGCGCCACCCGAGGGCAACGACAGCCACCAGCGCCGCGTTCACCGCGACGATGAGGAACGAGACGCCATACACTCCCGTGAGCGAGGCGATCTGGATCAGCGGCAACTGACGGTACTGGGAGTAGCCCAGGAGCCCCCACGGGAAGCCGGAGAGGATCCACCCCCTGAACCACTCCCCCGCCACCCACAGGAAGGGCGCTGCCGCAAGCGCCCGGCCGGTCCCGAGCCGCAGGCGGAGCCAGCTCACGAGCGCGGCGACGAGACCGAAGTAAAGCCCGCAGTAGGCCGCGAGCCCCAGGATCGGGAGCCAGGTCACCGGCCACGGGATCGCGCTGTAGTTCCTGAACGTGTGGTCGAGCCAGCGGAGGAGGAGCAGGAAGAACACCGTGCCCTGGAGCCAGCCGTCGGCTAAGGCCTCACGAGGGCGCCGAACGACGGCCGCGGCGAGGAGCGGGACCAGGGCGACCCAGACCAGGAGTGACCAGTCGGTCGTGGGATATGCCGCCGTCAGGAGGACGGCCGACGCCAGGAGGAGGGGGATCCTGACCCGTGCAGCCCCGAGCGTGGCTACCCAGTCAGCGGCCATCGAGGAGGCGGTCGCCGAGGTAGCGTGGGAGCCCCGCTTTGAGAATCTTCTCGCGGGCGGCGGAGACGTCGTACGGGACCCGATGGAGGCTGACCTCGCCGACCTCAAGGTCCCAGAGAGCGTAGCAGGCGCGCGGGTCCCCGTCCCGCGGCTGTCCCACGCTGCCGACGTTGACGATGTAGCGCCGCCCGGCCTCCACTCTCACCGTCTCGGGCTCGGGATCGAACTCCGGGCCCGAGGAGCCGACCGACCAGACGCCGGGATGATGCGAATGGCCGACGAAGCAGAGCCTGGTCGTGAAGGCCGGGAACGCCTCGAACCCCTCCTCGGGCGTGATCAGGTAGTCCCACTCGTCCGGGTTGTGCGGGCTCGCGTGGACCAGCGTCGCGTCCTCCACCTCCAGGACGAGCGGCAGCCCGGCGAGGAAGGCCCGGTGGCTGTCGTCGAGCCGGGAGGCCGTCCAGAGCGCCGCCGCCCGCGCGTAAGGGTTGAACCACCGGAGGTCCAGACGGCCGGTGGTCCCGTACTCGTGGTTGCCGGCGACCAGGCGCGTCCCCCGTTCGGCGAGTTTCTCGACACAGGGGATCGGGTCGGCCCCGTACCCGACCACATCGCCCAGGCAGAGGATGGCGTCGGTGCCCTTGACGGCAAGATGGTCGAGGACGACGGTCAGAGCCTCGAGGTTCGCGTGAATATCCGAAAGAAGCGCGTACCGGATCGCGAGTCTACCCTGGTCTCAGCTCTTTGTGAATGCGGTCCAGGATGCCGTTGATGAAGCGGCTGGACTCCTGGGTCCCGAACTTCTTCGCCACCTCGATGGCCTCGTTGATGGCCACCTTGGGCGGGACGTCCGTCGTCCAGAGCAGCTCGAAGATGCCGGCGCGGAGGATGTTGCGATCCACCACGGCCATCCGCTCCAGGTCCCAGTGTAGGGCGTACTGGGTGATCAGCTCGTCGATCTTCTGCCGGTGGAGCATCGTCCCCCGCACAAGGACTTCACAAAACACGCGCACCTCGGGGTCCACCGGGTGCCGACTCCAGAACTCCTCCGAGGAGGGGGCCGGATCCGCCTCCCCCCGCAGATCGAGCTGGTAGAGGAACTGAAGCGCCACCTCCCGCGCCTTCCTGCGCTTACCCACGGCGCCGCCCCACCCGGGACACGAAGTCCGCCATCTCCAGGGCCGCCAGCGCCGCTTCCTCCCCCCGGTTCCCCACCTTCCCCCCCGCCCGCTCCCAGGCCTGCGCCTCGTTGAGCGCCGTGACGACGCCGAACGCGGCGGGGACACCCGTGGCCAGAGCGACCTCCCGGATTCCGGCGGCCGCCTCGCGGGCCACGTGCTCGTAGTGCGGGGTCTCGCCGCGGATCACGACGCCCAGGCAGACCAGCGCGGCGAACCTTCCGGTCCGGGCCAGGTGAAGCGCCGCCTGGGGCAGCTCGAAGGATCCCGGAACCCAATGGACCTCGACGCGGGAAGGATCGCAGCCGTGGCTCCTGAAGGCCTCGAGCGCGCCGTCGAGGAGACGCTTCGAGATGGCCTCGTTGAAGCGGGCGACGATGACGCCGAAGCGCGGCGGCCGGCCTCCGGCCCGGGCACCCCGGCCGATCCCCTGGGACCTCGGCGCTCTTCCCGCCATAGATCAGTCCGAGGGAAGGGAGGAGAAGAGGTGACCAAGCTTCTCGCGCTTGGTCCTCAAGTAGTGGAGGTTCGAGTCGTTGGCGGGGATCTCGATGGGCACCCGCTCGGCCAAGTGAAGCCCGTACCCCTCCAGCCCGACGATCTTCTTCGGGTTGTTGGTCAAGAGCCGCATGCTCTTCACGCCCAGGTCCAGCAGGATCTGGGCTCCGATCCCGTAGTCCCGGAGATCGGCCTTGAAGCCGAGCGCCAGGTTGGCCTCCACCGTGTCCTTGCCCTGATCCTGGAGCTCGTAGGCTCGCATCTTGTTCACGAGCCCGATCCCGCGCCCTTCCTGGCGCATATAGACAAAGACGCCGCGGCCCTCGCGCCGGATGATGGCGAGCGCCTTCTCCAGCTGGGAGCCGCAGTCGCAGCGCTTGCTCCCGAACACATCCCCGGTGAGGCATTCGGAGTGGACCCTGACGAGAACGGGCCGGCCATCGGAAACGTCTCCCAGCACCAGCGCCAGCGGCACGCGATCGTCCACGGTGGTCTCGTAGGCGATGGCGGTGAAGTCGCCCATCTCCGTGGGGAGGCGGGTCGTGGCCACGCGGCGGACGAGCTTCTCCTTGCGGATCCGGTACTCGATGAGGTCCTTGATGGTGATCGTCTTGAGGGTGTGCGCGCGGGCGAGCGCCAGGAGCTGGGGGACCCGGGCCATCCCCCCGTCCTCGTCCATCACCTCGCAGATCACGCCGACGGGCGCCAGCCCCGCCAAGCGCGCGAGGTCCACGGCCGCCTCGGTGTGCCCGGCCCGGCGCAGGACGCCGCCGGGCATCGCCCGGAGCGGGAGGACGTGGCCGGGGCGCGTCAGGTCGTCCGGCCGCGTGGCCGGATCCACGAGGGTCTTGATCGTCACCGCGCGGTCGTAGGCCGAGGTCCCCGTCGTGACGCCGCGGCGCGCGTCCACCGTGATCGTGAACGCCGTCCCCATCGGCGCCGTGTTGTCCGAGACCATCATCGAGATCTGAAGCGCGTCGAGCCGGTCGCCCGTCATCGGCGCGCAGATCAGGCCGCGGCCGTGCTTGGCCATGAAGTTCACGGTCTCGGGCGTGACCTTCTCGGCGGCCATCATCAGGTCGCCCTCGTTCTCCCGGTCCTCGTCGTCCACCACCACCAGGATCCGGCCGGTCCGGATCTCCTCGATGGCCGTCTCGATCGGCGCGAACTCCCGGTGGAGCGTGTCCTCTCCCGCGCTGCTCATGCCCATCCTCGGAGGGGGGCTCCGCCCCCCTTCCGATTCCTCCCCCCGCGGATTGCGCTGGCGTAGCCAGCGCTCGAACAAGCGCGGGACCAAGCAGGGAGCGTCGCGCCGGTGCATCCGGGATGGCTCATGCCCATCCTCGGAGGGGGGCTCCGCCCCCCTTCCGATTCCTCCCCCCGC
>JBBTEL010000152.1:1416-2561 GCA_038042325.1 Candidatus Methylomirabilota bacterium | reverse complement strand
CCCAGGAGGAGGTACTTCTCGCTGTCCTTCGAGGCGGCCAGGCCGTGGCAGGCGACGACGCAGGGGGCCGGGAGCCGGTGGGGGAGGTGCAGGACCAGCGCGAGCTTCTGCTCGCCGACGTCCACCCGGTGAACCTCTTCGCGGATGGGCGGGGCGGCCACGGCGCGCCTACACGTCATGCGACCCTCGGTCTCATGCAGCCCCCTGTTCGAGCGGGGGCTTTGCCCCCGCAATCCTGGGGGGAGGCACCGGAAGGGGGGCAAAGCCCCCCTCCGGGTTTCAGGCGTACGGCAGATCGAAGAGCTGGCAGGCGTTCGCCGACAGACGGAACACCACCTCATCCACCGGCAGCTGCTTCAGCTTGGCCACCTCCTCGGCGACCCGCGCGGCCATCCACGGCTCCGTGGGCAGCCCCTCGAACTCGCCCTTGTACGGCCACGGGCTGTCCGTCTCCACCAGGAGCGATTCCAGCGGAACCCACTCTACCATCTCGCGGTCCCGCTCCCGGTACACGACCTCCGGCGTCACCGACACCAGGTAGCCGGCCTCCACGATCTGCCGCGTCACCTCCGCCGGTGCCTTGTGCCAGTGGAAGACGGCCCGCTCGATGCCCCGCTTCTTCAGCAGGCCCAGCGTCTCCACGGCGGCACCGTGGGGGGCGTGGAGGATGACGGGCAGGTCGTAGCGCGCGGCGAGCCCCAGCATCCGGTCCAGCCGCTGGCGGCCGCGCACCATCAGCGTCGCGGGGTCCGGCGCGGCCTCGAGGCAGTACCAGGGGAGCCCCACCTCCCCCAGCGCCACGAGCCGAGAGTGGTGCTCCCCGACCTGGTGCTCCACCTCCTCCACCTGGGCGTCGGTCACGCCGGTCCATTCGGGATGGCACCCCAGGCACGGCCAGATGGCCTTGCCGTGATGGCCGGCCACCTCCAGGGTCTTCGCGTTGGTCGCCGGGTCACATCCCACCGCGATGATCCCCCAGACGTCGTGGTCAATGGCCCGCGTCAGCGTTTCGCGAAGATCCTTGAAGACCGGCTCGTAGAGGTGACAGTGGCTGTCAATGATCATTGCGTGTGGTTCTCCCTGCCTAGTTGCATGTGCCGGGTCAAATGGCGAGCCAGACAAGGCCCGAGGGAGGCGCCGGCCGG
>JBBTEL010000152.1:0-1316 GCA_038042325.1 Candidatus Methylomirabilota bacterium | reverse complement strand
GCGACGACCATGCGCGCGATGCGCAGGGTCGGGGCCGATGTGCGATCGCGCAGGACCAGGTCGTTGCCGACGCCGTCGATGGCCTGAAACATCTGGAGGAGGTTCCCGGCCACGGTGACCTCCTCAACCGGAAACGCCAGCTCGCCGTTTTCGATCCACTGCCCCACGGCCCCGCGCGAATAATCGCCGGTGACCATGTTGATGCCAAAACCGATCAGTTCCGTCACGTAGAGCCCGCTCTTCACCGACCCGATCAGGTCGTGGGGGGACGTCTCCCCCGCGGCCAGGTAGAGGTTGGTGGTGGCCACACCCACGCCGCCCCCGTCCCGCGCCGCGTGGTGGGTCGAGGGGAGGCCGAGTTTCCTGCCGCTGTACGTGTCCAGGAGATAGGACTCGAGCGTGCCGGCGTTGACGAGCACCGTCTTCCCGATCGGGAGTCCTTCCCCGTCGAACGGCCGTGAGCCGAGGGCGCCAGGGAGGCACCCGTTGTCCACCACGGTCACCCCCGGTGCGGCGATCCGCGTGCCGAGCCGGTTCAGGAGAAACGAGGTGCCGCGGTAAAGCCCCGGCCCCGAGGCGGCACCGGCGAGCGTCCGGACGAGACTCGCGGCCGTTTCAGGATCGAAGATGACCGGCACCTCGCAGGTCTTGACCTGCCGCGCGCCGAGGCGGCGGAGGGCGCGCCGGCCGGCGATTCGCCCCACTTCCTCGGGAGCGTCTAGGCTCGCGCGCTTGCGCGTGAAGCTGTACCACGAATCCCGCTGCATCTCGCCGTTCGCCGACGCCACCGGCGAGACGGTGAGGCCGAAGCTCGAGGTCGGGTAGGAGCCGAAGAACCCGTGGGACGTCGCGTAGGCGTAGCGGGCCCGGCGCTCAAAGAACTCGGCTCCTTCGGAATTCGTCACGCGTGGGTCGCAGTCGAGCGCGGCGGCCTCGGCCTGCCGGGCGATGGCGATCTTCTCTTCCGGCGTGAGGCCGTGGCCCGCGGGATCCTCGAGGCCCAGGTCGGGAATCGTCGAAGCGCACTCGCCCGGCTCCGGCAGCCCGGCCACGGGATCGGGGGCCGTGAGCCGCGCAAGCGCGACGGCCTCGTCGACCAGCCGCTCGACCGATTCGGGAGAAAGGTCGGAGGTCGAGGCCGACGCGGAGGCCTTTCCGGCAAAGACCCGCAGCGCCAGTCGCTGCTCGCGGGAATGGGTGACGGTCTCGACCTTGCCGAGCCTCACCTGGACCGACGAGTGCTGCTCCTCCACCAGGTACGCGTCGGCTTCGGTGGCTGCGCGCTGACGCGCCCGTTCGAGAAGGCCGGTGAGCAG
>JBBTEL010000151.1:3416-15869 GCA_038042325.1 Candidatus Methylomirabilota bacterium | reverse complement strand
TGGCGATCTGGTTGCCGTAGGCCACGAACACCCGCCTGAGCTCGGGCAGCGCGCCTTGTTCGGAGGCGGCAAGATACAGCGGCTGGACGTAGATCAGCGACTGGTCGATGGGAATCGCCAGGAGCGAGCCCCGAATCGTCGTGGAGCCCCGCTGGTTCCAGAGCGAGAGCTGCTGGGAGATGTTCGGGTCTTGGTCGATCCGCGCGTCGATCTGCCGCGGCCCGTAGACGAGCTTGGCCTTGGGGAAGTTGTAGACGATGAGGCGTCCGTAGTTCGGCGGGTCCGTGCGCGCCGCCAGCCAGGCGATCATGTTGTCCCGGCGGCTCGGGTTGAAGAGGGTGAGGAGGATGAACTCCTCCTTCTTCTCGCCGGGCAGGCGCATGATCGTGTAGTACGGCTCCATCTCCCGGTCCCGCCCCTCCACCGTCCGCCGCGGGATCGCCCAGAGGTCCTCCTTGTTGTAGAACACCTGGGGTTCTTCCATGTGATACGTGGCGTACATCTTCGCCTGGATCGAGAAGAGGTCCTCCGGATAGCGGATGTGGCGCTGGAGATCCGCGGGCATCTGGCCGAGCGGCTTGAAGACCCCCGGGAAGGCCCGGACGTAGGTGCGGATCACCGGGTCGGTCGGGTCCGCCAGGTAGAAGGTCACGGTGCCGTGGTAGGCGTCCACCGTGGCCTTCACCGAGTTGCGGATGTAATTGCCGAGGTCGCGCACGGGCTGCGAGTAGGGATACCGGTCGCTCGCCGTGTATCCGTCGATCATCCAGACGAGCCGGCCGTCGTCGGTGATGACGAGATACGGATCCCGGTCGAAGCGGAGGAATGGCGCGATCTGACGCACCCGCTTGGCGACCTCCCGGTGGATCATGATCCGGCTCTCGCCGGTCAGGTCGTCGGAGAGCACGATCTTGATCTCGCCGAAGCGGATGGCGACGGCCAGCTTGGTCAGGAACGACCCGACGGGGATCCCGCCCCGCCCCGCGTAGCGCGTGTAGACGTTCTGGTCCCCCGCCGGGTAGTCCAGCTCCTGGGATTTGGTGCGGACGAAGACGTAGTCGTTGGAGATCTCCCCGTAGTAGATCTCGGGCCGGGCGATCTTGGGGAACCCGGTGGAGACCGGGGGGATGTCCTTGACGAAGAACTCCGGCAACCCCTCGGGGCTGATCCGGTTCACCGGCCCGACGATCACCCCATAGCCGTGGGTGTAGGTCAGGCGCTCGTTGATCCAGATCCGGCTCGGCAGGTGCCGGTAGGAGAGCTCGCGGGGGGAGAGCATGATCTGCCGGTACTCGCCGTCGATGAGGTAGCGGTCGTTGTCCACGCCCGTGAACTTGTAGTAGGTCCGGATCTCCTGGAGCTGCCCGAAGGTGGTCAGGAGGGGACGGTGGTCCCAGAGCCGGATGTTCTTGATCGTGGGGTTGTTCCGCTCCAGCGCGGCGGCGGTCAGGTTCTCCTCCGCGGGAAAGTCCTTCTCCTCGATCCGCTCCAGGCCGTAGGCCTTCCGGGTCATCCGGATGTTGTGGACGATGTAGGGCCCCTCCGCGACCAGCTCGTTGGGAGTCACCCGGAAGCGCTGGAGGAACGCCGGGTAGAGGCCGAGGCCGCCGACCCACACGGCCCCCAGCACGACCAGGCCCGCGACGAGGAACCGCCAGCCCGGGCGCCAGACCTGAAAGAGACAGGCCGCGGCGCAGAGAAGCGCCAGCACCACCAGGATCCCGAGGACCGGCAGCGAGGCGTTCACGTCCGTGTAGGAGGCGCCGAACACCACCCCCCGGGAGGAGTACAGGAGGTCAAAGCGATCGAGCCAGAACCCCCAGGCCTTGAGCGCCAGGAACGCCGCCCCCAGGGCGAGCAGGTGCGCCCGGGCCCCCGCGGCCAGGCGCGGCCCCCGGGCGGTCAGCACCAGGCTCCGCTGGAGCACGTACAGCGCGAGGCTCAGCGCGATGGTGGCGGTGAGGAGGAGCATGGCCCAGCCGTAGAGGAGCCGCCAGAACGGGAGCGTGAACACGTAAAAGGACAGATCGCGGTTGAAGAGCGGGTCGGTGGTGTCGAAGGGCGTGGCGTTGAAATACTCCAGCACCGTCTCCCAGTTGCCGGTCGCCGAGACCCCCGAGAAGAAGGAGACGACCGCCAGGACCGGGAGTAGGAGGCGCCGGATGAGCGGCTCGAGCACGACGCGGCTGGGGAGGCCCAGCTGATCCTCGAGTTCCCAGAGCACGTCCGGCCGCGCGGTGCGCGCGGCGAAAGTCAGGTTCAGGTAGAGGAAGAGGAAGGTCCCGAGGCCCACCCCGAGGAAGAGCCAGCCGCGGAGGGTGAGGATGGTGACGAAGACCCCGGCGTACCCCACCTCCTGGAACCAGAGCCAGTCCGTGTACAGCGGCACGGCCTGGCCCACCAGCCCCAGGACGACGAGGATCAGCAGGAGCCAGAGGATGGGTCGGGGAAGTCGGTTGGCCATCGTGCCTCCTTTAGGACAGGGGGGTCGTGCCCCGGCGGAGCCGTCCGTCCGGGATCAGGTGCCGTGGGTCCAGGAGGAGAGGTAGCTCTCCTGGTCCGGGGTCAGCTCGTCCACCTGGATGTCCATCGAGGCGAGCTTCAGCCGGGCGATCTCCCGGTCGATCTCGCGGGGGACGCCGTACACGCGTTTTTCGAGGGCCCGGCCCTGCTTGACGAGGTGCTCCACCGAGAGGGCCTGGTTGGCGAAGCTCATATCCATGACCGCGGCGGGATGCCCTTCGGCGGCGGTCAGGTTGATCAGGCGCCCCTCGCCCAGGACGTAGATGCGGCGGTCTCCCGGCAGGACGAATTCCTCGACAAACGGGCGCACTGCCCGGCGCGAGCGGCTCAGGGCCCCGAGGGCCTCGAGGTCGATCTCGACGTTGAAGTGGCCCGAGTTGGCGAGGATGGCGCCGTCCTTCATGCGGGGAAAGTGCTCCTTCCTGATCACGCTGGTGTTCCCTGTCACCGTGACGAAGAGATCCCCGACCTCAGCGGCGCGGCTCATCGGCAGCACCTGATAGCCTTCCATGACCGCTTCCAGCGCCCGCAGGGGGTCCACCTCGGTGACCACGACCTGGGCGCCCATGCCGCGGGCGCGCGACGCCACGCCCCGGCCGCACATCCCGTAGCCCGAGACCACGATGATCTTCCCCGCCAGCAGGGTGTTGGTGGCGCGGAGGATCCCGTCGATGGTGGACTGCCCGGTGCCGTAGCGATTGTCGAAGAGGTGCTTGGTGTCGGCGTCGTTGACGGCGACGATCGGGTACGCGAGCACGCCCTGCCGCTCCATGGCCCGGAGCCGGATGACACCGGTGGTCGTCTCCTCGGTGCCCCCGATGATGCCGGGGAGCCGCTGGCGCTCGGCGCCGTGGAGCGTGGTGATCAGGTCCGCCCCATCGTCCATCGTGATCTGCGGGTTGCTGGCGAGGACGGCCTGGATGTGGCGGTAGTAGCGGGCGGTGTCCTCCCCCTTCTGGGCGAAGACGGGGATGTCGAACTCCTTGACCAGCGCCGCGGCCACGTCGTCCTGGGTGGACAGCGGGTTCGAGGCGCAGAGGGCGACCCGCGCCCCGCCGGCCCGGAGCGTCATCATGAGCACCGCGGTCTCGGTGGTGACGTGCAGGCAGGCCCCCACCCGGATGCCCGCCAGCGGCTGCTCCTTGGCGAACCGGTCGCGGATCTGGCGGAGGACGGGCATGGAGTGCTCCGCCCACTCGATGCGGAGCCGCCCGGCGGCGGCCAGCGAAAGGTCCTTGGCGTCGTGCTCCGTCACAGAGTTAGTTAGCGCCCCGCGTCGTCGCGCAGGTCTTTCACGCGGTCGGTGCGCTCCCAGGTGAACTCGGGCTCGGTCCGGCCGAAGTGCCCATACGCCGCCGTCTTCTTGAAGATCGGCCGGCGCAGGGCCAGGTACTTGATGATCCCCGCCGGCGTCAGGTCGAAGTGCCGCCGGATCATCTCCTGGAGCCTGGTGTTGGGGACCTTGCCCGTCCCGAAGGAGTCCACCATGACCGAGACCGGATCGGCGACGCCGATGGCGTAGGCGACCTGGACCTGGACCCGCTCGGCGAGGCCGGCGGCGACGATGTTCTTCGCGATGTGGCGGGCCATGTAGCAAGCGGACCGGTCCACCTTCGTGGGATCCTTGCCCGAGAACGCGCCGCCCCCGTGGGGGCACGAGCCGCCGTAGGTGTCCACGATGATCTTTCTGCCGGTGAGCCCCGTGTCCCCCATCGGGCCTCCCGTGACGAAGCGCCCCGTGGGGTTGATGTGGAAGACGCAACGCTTGGTATCCATGAGCTCGGCCGGGATCGTCGGCAGGATGACGTGCTGGACGATGTCCTCGCGGATCTGCTGGAGGGTGACGTCGGGGCTGTGCTGCGCCGAGACGACCACCGTTTCCAGCGAGCGTGGCTTGCCGTCCACGTACCGGACGGTGACCTGGCTCTTGCCGTCCGGCCTGAGGTACTCCAGGACGCCGGTGCGCCGCACCTCGCTGAGCCGCCGGACGAGCCCGTGGGCGAGCATGATCGGGAGCGGCATCAGCTCCGGGGTCTCCCGGCACGCGTAGCCGAACATGAGCCCCTGATCCCCCGCGCCGAGCGCATCGACACCCATGGCGATGTCCGACGACTGCTCGTCGATCGCCGTGATGACGCCGCAGGTCTCGTAGTCGAAGCCGTACTTGGCGCGGGTGTAGCCCACCTCTTTGATCGTCTCACGGGCGATCCGCGGGATGTCCACGTAGCAGGAGGTCGTGATCTCCCCCGCCACCACCACGAGGCCGGTGGTGAGGAGGCACTCGCACGCGACGCGGCCCGTGGGATCCTGAGCGATGATCGCATCGAGCACCGCGTCCGAGATCTGGTCGGCGATCTTGTCCGGGTGCCCCTCCGTCACCGACTCGGAGGTGAAGAGGTGTTCGGCCTGCGCCATGTCACTCCTCCCGTTGGAATTCTCGCTCTGGCTCTGAAATCCGCACTTTAGCACATCGTCCGGAGGGCCTCAAGGAGAATTGGCCCGATCCTGAAGCGTCAGGCTCACGCGCGCCTCCCAGGCTTCGCCCGGATCGAGGGCGAGCGGCCACGCCAGGAGCAGGGACGAGCCCTGGAAGATCCGCTCGAGGCCGGCTTCGGAGAGCGAGACCGTTTCCACGGGAGCCCACCCGACCACGGCCGGTCGCTCCCAGCGGAGCGTGGCGGCGAGCGCCATCCACTCGTCCACGAGCCCGATGCCGGTCCGGTCCCCGGCGGTGCCTCGACTGCGGAGTGCCGGACTGCCGGGGACATTGTAATAGCGCTCGGGCGCGTCGCCTCCCGTGAGGGCCAGGTTCCACTGGACCGCCCAGCGTCCGGTGAGGCGCCGGGTTCCCTTCCAGGCGAGGCGGTAGGTCACGGAGAGCTCCGGGCGCCGCTCCAGGACCGTCACCGTTTTCTCAACTCGGAGAGGCCATCCCACCGGATTTGTGGCCGAAAAGACGACGGTCAGTCGGCCGGGGCCGCTCCGGATCCGATGCGCCATCGCCTGATCCGCCAGGGTCAGGTCCGCCAGGTCCCAGGGGTGGAGCGGATCCAGGTCTCCCGATTCGGGGAACAGGCCGTCCAGGAGCGAGGCCCGGCGGAACCGGTCGTACACGAGGAACTCGGAAAGCCCCGCCTCCTTGACCTCGAGCCGCTCGTGAATCGTCCTCACGGCCTCCTCGCTCCCCTGAGCCGGCGCGGCCTTGACCCGCGCGTGGTACGCCTCCGGCCGGCGGGCCAGCACATCAGCCAGATCCAGCGCCCTGGGGAGGTACGCGAGCTCGGTGACGCTGCCGCCCGCCGCGGGGTGGAGGGTCAGCGCCAGCGTCGGGGTCCGGAGGCGCAGCTCCGTGAGCCCGTCGCCGTTGAGATCCCCGCGGCTCCACCCGAGGCGCGGTCCCCTGGTGGCCTCGTGGAGAAGTCCTTCGGCTGTGATCAGGGCCTGACGCGCGCCGCGGCGCAGATGGGGGAGATAGCACCCGCCGAATACCCCGTGCCAGTAGGCATCGTTGCCCTGGCCGCGCCAGAGATGGGCGCGGGCGTCGAGGAGCCGGCGGTCGCCGGGGCGGCGGGCCAGGGCGTCGTGGATCGCGCGGGAGAGCCGCAGCATGGCCCAGTGGAGGTCGTTCACCTCCGGATACTTCACGAGGAAGTTCCGCCAGAAGCCGCCGCGGAGGAGCGTGCCGAGCTTTTCCCCGTCGGGCAGCGCCTGGACCCGGTGCTTGGCCTCCTCGAGCTCGCGGCCGGCGTCGGCGGGGAGCGCCCACTCCCCCATCTCCCGGTAGGCCCCAGTGGGGAGATAGATCCGGCCGCGCGGCGCGTGGTGGTCGAGGTAGAGGGAGGGCGTGGACAGGCGAAGCCACGAGGCACCGAGCAGAGCCTCGAAGAAGCGCCCGAGCCATCCCTCCTCGTGACAGCGGCGGTGGGTTCCGGGCCAGACGCCGAACTTCTCCCCGTCGTCCACCAGCGTCAGGCTTGCCGCCGTCTCCCGCCGGTCGGCGAGGTAGGCGAGCGCGTCTGCCGGCTCGGCGAAGGGCACCAGATAGCGGAGGCGCTGGCTGATCGGGAACACGGCCAGCGTGAGGCCCTGCTCCTCGGTGAGGTAGTAGCCGTCCACGCTATCCGGGTTCATCCCGGCCAGAGCGAAATGACTGTCGTCCACCAGGACGTACTCGACTCCCGCCTCCCGGAGCGCCTTCGGCAGGTGGGGCTCCCAGACCCGCTCAGCCAGCCACATGCCCCGCGGGCTCACGCCGAACTCGCGCCGGATGAACCCGGTGAGCTCTTGGATCTGGCCCACTTTGTCCCAGTCGGGCAGGACGGGGAGGATCGGCTCGTAGAAGCCGCCCGTCAGCAGCTCCACCTGCCCCCGCTCCGCCAGCCTCCCCAGCAGGTCGAACGTCCGCGGCGCCTTTTCCTTCAGCCAGAGGAGGAGCGCGCCGGACGTGTGCACGGTCAGGGGGAGTCCGGGGAACTGCTCGAGGAGGGCCAGAACGGGATGGTAGGCGCGATCCGTGGCCTCGCGGATGACCCCGTCGAAGTTTGCCGCCGGCTGGTGGTTGTGGATCCCGAAGAGAAAGGTCAGCGGACCGGGCGCGTGGGGCTCCCGGAGGCGATCACTCACGGTCCAGGTCCCGGTGGGTGACGGCGGGCGGAAACCCCCGGGCCTCGAGGAAGGGGCGGAGCTCCTCGACGAGGACCACCGACCGGTGCCGCCCTCCGGTGCATCCGATGGCGACGGTCAGGTAGGCTTTTCCCTCGCGCTGGTAGAACGGCAGGAGGAAGGCGAGCAGGTCCTTCAGCCGGTCCAGCAGCTGGCGGCTTTCCGCGTGCTTCAGCACGAATTCCCTCACCGCCGGGTCTCGCCCGTCGAGGGGACGCAGGCCGTCCACGAAGTGGGGGTTGGGGAGGAAGCGGACGTCGAAGACCAGGTCCGAGTCGTACGGGATCCCGTGCTTGTAGCCGAAGGAGACCAGCGACACCGTCAGGGCGCCCCGGCTCTTCGTCTCCCCGTAGAAATCCACCAGCAGGTCTTTGAGCTGGTGGACGGTCAGGCCCGAGGTGTCCACGATCCGGTCGGCGATCTCCCGGACGTTGGCCATCGCCTTCCGCTCGGCGCGGATCCCGTCGAGGACATTGCCGTCCGCCGCGAGCGGGTGCCGCCGGCGGGTCTCGTGGTAGCGGCGGACGAGCGACTCGTCCCCCGCCTCCAGGAACAGCACCACCGTCGGGTACCCCGTCTGCTTCAGCTCCTGGAGGATCTCGACGAGGTGGGCGAGGTATTCCCGCTCCCGGACGTCCACGCCCAGGGCGATCCGCCGGATTTCGCGGGTGGACTGGGCGCAGAGCGCGGCGAAGGTCGGGATGAGCGTGGTCGGCAGGTTATCCACGCAGAAGTAGCCCATGTCCTCGAAGCACTTGATGGCGTAGCTCTTCCCCGCCCCGCTGAGGCCGGTGATGATGACGAAACTCGCCTTCTCGCTCATCCGGGACTACGCAACCGGCTCGATGAGGCCCAGCCCGCCGTTCTTCCGCCGGTAGAGGACGTTGACGGTCTCGGTCGCGGCGTTGGTGAACACCAGGAACTGGTCGTCCCGGAGCCCGAGCTGCATCACGGCCTCTTCGACGGACATGGGCTTGGCGGCGACGCGCCGGGACACCACCAGCGGCGGCGGCGCGGCCTCCCCTTCCCCGGGGAGCCGCGGCTCCGGGCGCCGGCGGGAGGCCCGGGGCTTGCGCTGGCGGAGCCGGTCCTTGACCTGCCTCACCTGGCGCGTGAGCGCGTCCACGGCGAGATCCACGGCCGCCGCGAGATCGCCGGCGGTTTCCTCGCTGCTGAGGATCCGACGCTTCGCGACGAGCGTGATGCGCGCGGTTCTGCGGTACTTCTCGGCGGACAGCATGACCTTGGCCTCGATGATCTTCGGGAGGATCCGCGCGAGCTTGCCGACCTTCCGCTCCACCATCTGGCGGAAGGCCGGGGTGACCGCGACGCCGTGACCGCTGATGATGTAGCGCATCCTCAGCGCTTCTTGGGGGCCCGGCGCCGGCGGTGGGAGGGAAGGATCCCGAGCTCCTCCCGGTACTTGGCCACGGTGCGGCGGGCGATGACGAGGCCGCGCCCCTTCAGGACCTGGGCGACCTCCTGGTCCGAGAGCGGCTTGGCCGCGTCCTCCGCCGCCAGCAGGTCGCTGATCATCTTCTTGACCGACAGGGAGGAGACCATGTCCCCGGCGCCGGTGGCGATCCCGCTGTGGAAGAAGTACTTGAGCTCGAAGAGCCCCTGGGGGGTCTGCACGTACTTGTTCGTGGTCACGCGGCTGATGGTGGACTCGTGCATGCCGATGTCCTCCCCCACGTCGCGGAGGGCGAGCGGCCGGAGGCAGGAGAGCCCCTTGTCGAGGAACTCGCGCTGGAACTTCACGATGCTCTCGGTGACGCGGTAGAGCGTCCGCTGGCGCTGGTGCACGCTCTTGATGAGCCAGATCGCGGAGCGGAGCTTTTGCTCCACGTACTGCTTGGCCTCCTGCCCCGAGCCGCGCAGCAGGCTGCGGTACAGCGAGTTGACGCGGAGGCGCGGGATGCCGTCCTCGTTCAGCACGATGGTGTAGTCGTCGCCCATCTTGTGGACGAACACGTCGGGCGTGATGTAGCGGGTGTCCGGCGCGCCGAACCGCCGACCGGGCTTCGGCTCGAGGGCCTGGATCTCCTCCACGGCCTCCATGATCCGCTCGATCGGGAGCCGGAAGGCCTTGGCGATGTCCAGGTAGCGGTGGCGCTCCAGGGCCTCGAAGTGCTGCTCAACGATCTCCACCGCCACGGGATCGGGCATGGGGTCGGCGCGGAGCTGGATCAGGAGGCACTCCTGGATGCTTCGGGCGGCGATCCCCGGCGGGTCGAACTTCTGGATGAGCTCGACGAGGACCTTCTCCACCTCATCGACCCCGGCGCCGGTGGCCTTGGCGATGTCCTCCAGCTCGCAGCGGAGGTAGCCGTCCTCGTCGATGTTGCCGATGATGGTCTCCGCGATGGCCCGCAGGTGCGGGTCGTCGGAGGCCATCCGGAGCTGCTCGTCCAGGTGATCGGCGAGGGAGGAGTCGTTGCGCGTGATGTTCTCGAAGGGCGGCTCCTCCCGGTCCTCCTGCTGCACCAGCGTCGGCTCCTCCGGATAGTCGAAGATGGCGGCGGTGAGATCGAAGGGCAGCACGTCCGTCTGGGCGGGCTCGAGGGAGGACCCATCACCGGCCGGGGCCTCCGACGTGGGCGCCGTCGCGGCGGGAGCGGGGCTCGGCCCCTCGGCGGCAGCGTCCGCGGCGTCGGCTCCGTCGGGCGGCAATTCCTCGAGCAGCGGGTTCTCGAGCAGCTCCTTTTGGACCACCTCCTGGAGCTCGAGCGTGGACAGCTGGAGGAGCTGGATCGCCTGCTGGAGCAGCGGGGTCATGACGAGCCGCTGGGTCTGCCGGAGAGAGAGGCGCACCTCGGGGGCCATGGGGATCGTCCTCGCCCTTGGACCCTAGAGGGAGAATTTCTCGCCCAGGTAAATCTCCCGGGCGGTGGGATTCTGGGCCAGTTCCATGGCGGTGCCCGACACGAGGATCTTTCCGTCGTAGAGGATGTACGCGCGATCGGTGATCGCGAGCGTTTCTCGCACGTTGTGATCGGTGATGAGGATGCCGATGCCCCGCTCCCGGAGCCGCGCCAGGATCTCCTGGATATCGCCGATCGCGATGGGGTCGATCCCGGTGAAGGGCTCGTCGAGGAGCAGGTAGCGGGGGGAGGTGATCAGGGCGCGCGTGATCTCGAGCCGCCGCCGCTCGCCGCCCGACAGCGTGAAGGCCTTATGGCGGGCCAGCGGGGCCAGGTCCAGCTCCTGCAGCAGCTCGCGCAGCCGGTCGACCCGCTCGCTGTGCGAGAGATCCAGGGTCTCGAGGATGGCCAGCAGGTTTTCCTCGACCGTCAGCTTCCTGAACACGGAGGATTCCTGCGGGAGGTAGCCGATCCCCATGCGGCAGCGCTTGTACATCGGGAGGTCCGTGATCTCCTCGCCCTCGAGGAAGATCCGCCCGCCGTCGGGCTTCAGCAGGCCCACCATCATGTAGAAGGAGGTGGTCTTCCCGGCCCCGTTCGGTCCGAGGAGGCCGACCACCTCGCCCCGCTGGATGTCGAAGCTGGCGCTGTCCACGACCCGGCGGGGGCCGAAGCGCTTGAGCAACCCCTGGGCGATCAAGCCTTCCATGGTCGGCTCACGGGCACGGGAAGGGGCCCGACACCTTCGGCCGGTCGCTCCGGCGTTCCTGCGATTTCGCGTAGAACACGGCTTTGACGCGCTCCTGGTTGCCGCTCTGGACGACGCTCCGCTCCTCGGCCAGGTAGATCGTGATCCGGTCGCCCGTCACGACGTTGTCCTCCTGCCACACCCGGGCGAGGCCGACGAGCACCACGCGCTGCTCGGCGTCGTAGTATTCGGCCCGCTTGGCGGTGCCGATGCGGCAGTCCTTGGTGATGATCCGGACGTTGCCCACCGAGACCGTCCGGATGATGCGGTCGCCCTTCTGGTCCAGGTACACCTCCGTCCGGTCGGCGTACTGGATCGAGTTGTTCTGGCGCGCCACCACGTTGCCGGTAAAGATGACCAGGCCTTCCTTCTGCAGGCTCTCCATCTGGTCCGCGTCCACGGTGACCGGCTGATTCTTCTCGTCTTCCTCCGGCTTGGGCGCGGGCGCGTCGCTCCGGGCCGCGGGCTTCTTGGGCTTGGCCGGCTGGGCCAGGGCGTCGGTGGACACCAGGAGAGCGCCCGAACCCAGAAGCGCGCCTGCGAGCGCCAGAGCGAGGACGCGCGTGCACCTCACCGCGATCGCTCCCGGGGTCGCTCGGCGAAGGTGACCCGGAGGCGCCCCTTCACCTGCGTCCGCTCGTCGGCCATCCAGGCCTCGAGCCCCTGCCCCTGGATGACGGCGCCGTCCCGGAAGATCGTCACCGGGTCGTTGGTCCAGACGCGCCGCTCCTTCGCCTGCCAGCGCAGGGTAGTGGTCTCGAGCCGGAGCCCGTCGCTCCCGGTGAGCACGACGTTCTTGCGGATCTCCACGTCCTTCGTGGCATCGTGGAGGTCGCCCTCGTCGCCGGTGACCGTCCAGGTCCGGTCCGGCTCCTCGATCGTGACGGTGACCTTCCGCATGACGGTCTTGCCCTCCCGGGAGAAGACCTCCGCCTGGTCGGCCACGAGCCGCCACTGGAGCCTGCCGCTTTGCTGCTCCTGGAGGCGGATCTCCTTGATGCGGTAGTCGGCCTTGGTCGGGGGAAGGTCGCCGGATTCGTGGGCCAGGTATCCCCGGATGACGAGGACTCCTACGACAAAGAGGGCGAAAACGCTGACCCCTGTGAGAATCCAGCCTGAGAGGCGTTGGGCAGATAGAGTCATACCGTATGCAAGTCTAATACCAGGTCACCCATCCAGGCAAGGATAAAGAACGTTGCCCGGTCAGGCCGGGGGCCAGGCCCCACGGGCCTTGAGGATGGCTTCGACGGCCTCTCGAACCGCGCCGGCGCCGCCACTCCGGCGCCCCACCCAGTGGGCGACCCGCTTCACTTCGGCGGCGGCATTGGACGGGGCCAGCGCGAGGCCCACCGTGGTCAGAAGGGGAAGGTCGGGGAGGTCATCCCCCATGTAGGCGGTTTCCTTCAGCCCGACACCCCATCGGCGGAGCAGGCCGTCGAGCACCGCGGCTTTGTCGGCCGCCCCCTGATGCACCTCGAGCACGCCGAGGTCGGCCATGCGCCGCGAGACCGCCGGCGCCGCCCGGCTCGAGATCACGGCGAGGAGGAGCCCCGCGTGCTGCGCCGCCTGGATCGCCAGTCCATCCTGGACGTGAAAGACCTTGAGCTCTTCGCCGGTCGGGCCGTAGAGGAGCCGGCCGTCGGTCAGGACGCCGTC
>JBBTEL010000151.1:1544-3316 GCA_038042325.1 Candidatus Methylomirabilota bacterium | reverse complement strand
TCAAACGATCTTGGCCCGGAGGATGTCGTGCATGTGGATGATCCCGACGGGGCGGTGGGCCTCATCCACGATGACGAGGCTGGTGATGGCGAAGGACTCCAGCACCTGCAGCGCCTTGGCGGCCAGCTCGTCCTTTCCGATCAGCTTGGGCGAGCGGGTCATGCAGTCCCGCGCCCTCAGGCTCAGGATCGGCGCGTCTCTGAGGTGGACGCGGCGGAGGTCGCCGTCGGTGACGATCCCGAGGAGCCGGCCCGCGGCGTCCACGACCGTCGTGACGCCGAGGCGCTTTTCCGTCATCTCCCGGATCACCTCCGTCATGGGCGCGTCCTCGCCGACCCGGGGCACAGCCTCTCCCGTGCGCATCAGGTCCGCCACCCGGAACAGCGCCCGCCACCCGAGGGCGCCGCGCGGGTGGAGCGCCGCGTAGTCCTCGGGGCGGAGCCCCTTCAGGTCGAGCAGGACCATCGCGAGCGCGTCGCCGAGGGCCAGAGTCGCGGTCGTGCTGGAGGTCGGGGCCAGGTTCATCGGGCACGCTTCCTCCGCCACGCTCACGTCGAGGACCACGTCGGACTGCTTGGCCAGGGTCGATGCGGGGGTTCCCGTCAGGAGGATGAGCCGCACGCCGAGCCGCTTGAGCTGGGGGAGGATCGCCAGCAGCTCGTCGGTCTCGCCGGAGTTCGAGATGGCCAGGACGACGTCGTCGCGGGCCACCAGGCCGACGTCGCCGTGGACGCCCTCGGCCGGGTGGAGGAAATAGGCCGGGGTCCCGGTGCTGGCCAGCGTGGCCGCGATCTTCCGGCCCACCAGCCCGGACTTCCCCATGCCCGTGACGATCACGCGCCCGCGGCAGTCGTGGAGGAGGTCCACGGCCTTCAGGAAGCGGGCGTCGAGGCGCGGCAGGAGCCCGAGGATTCCCTCGGCCTCCAGCTTGAGGACGCGCTCGGCCAGCTTCAGCCGGTTATCGCCGGTCGTCATCCTTTGAGCGCTCGGCTGATCGCGGTGAGTTCCGCCAGGAGCCGCGGGAGGTCGTCGAGGTGGAGCATGTTCGGGCCGTCCGAGAGCGGGCGGCCGTCCTTGAGCGCGCGGTCGGGGTTCTCGTGGATCTCCATGAAGAGCGCATCGATGCCGGCCGCCACGGCCGCGCGCGCGAGCGCGGGCACATACCGGCGCTCGCCGCCCGACCGGTTCCCCTCGCCTCCGGGCAGCTGCACCGAGTGGGTCGCGTCGAAGACGACGGGGTAGCCGAACTCGCGCATGATCTCGAGGTTCCGGAAGTCCACGACCAGGTTATTATAGCCGAAGGTGGTGCCCCGTTCGGTGAGCAGGATCTTCTCGTTCTGAGTGGACCGGAGCTTCTCCACGATGTTGCCCATCTCCCGCGGCGACAGGAACTGTCCCTTCTTCACGTTCACCGGCTTCCGCGTGCGCCCGCAGGCCAGGACGAGATCCGTCTGCCGGCAGAGGAAGGCCGGCACCTGGAGCACGTCCAGCACTAGGGCGGCGGGCTCGACCTCGGAGACGTCGTGGACGTCCGACAGCACGGGGCAGCCGACCGCCTCGCGGACGCGGCGGAGGATGCGCAGCCCCTCCTTGAGGCCCGGGCCCCGGTAAGCATTCACGGAGGAGCGGTTGGCCTTGTCGTAGGACGACTTGTACATGAAGGGCACCTTCGCGTCCCCTGCCATGCGCGCGAGCCGCTCGGCCAGCATGAGGGCGTGGGGCTCGTCCTCGATGGCACAGGGCCCGCCGATCAGGACGAGCGGGTTGCCGCC
>JBBTEL010000151.1:0-1444 GCA_038042325.1 Candidatus Methylomirabilota bacterium | reverse complement strand
CGAGGGCGGCCTTGATGAAGGCGGCGAAGAGCGGATGCGGCTCCCACGGCCGGGAGCGCAGCTCCGGGTGGAACTGGCCGGCCACGAACCAGGGATGGTCGGGGAGCTCGATGATCTCCACGAGCTGCTTCTCGGCCCAGAGGCCCGAGACCCGGAGGCCGTTCTTTTCCAGGTCCTTGAGGTACTCGTTGTTCACCTCGAAGCGGTGACGGTGGCGCTCCTGGATGATCCCCTGCCCGTAGGCCCGGGAGGCGGCGCTCCCCTCGGTGAGCAGGATCGGGTAGAGCCCCAACCGCATGGTGCCGCCCTTGGCCGTCACGGCGCGCTGCTCGGGGAGCAGGTCGATGACCTTGTGGCGCGCGGTGGGGTTGAACTCCGACGAGTTGGCGTCGGTCAGGCCGCAGACGTTCCGGGCGAACTCGATGACCGCGCACTGCATCCCGAGGCAGATGCCGAAGAAGGGCACTCCGCGCTCGCGGGCGTAGCGGATGGAGCGGATCTTCCCCTCGATCCCCCGGTCGCCGAAGCCGCCCGGGACCAGGATGCCGTGGATCCCCTGGAAGTGCGGGGCCGGGCCGTCGCGCTCCACCTGCTCGGCGTCCACCCAGGTCACGTTCACGCGGGCCTCGTTGGCGATCCCGCCGTGGGCCAGCGCTTCGGAGAGGCTCTTGTAGGAGTCCTTGAGCTCCACGTACTTGCCGACGACCCCGATGGTGGTCTCGCGGCTGGGCGACTTGACTTTCCGGACGACGGCTTCCCACCGCGCGAGATCGATGGGGCGATCGGGGAGCCCGAGGAGTTTGACGAGGCTCGCGTCCAGACCCTCATGGTGGAAGACCAGGGGCACCTCGTACACGGTCTCCACGTCCTTGGCGGTGATGACCGCGTCTTCCTCCACGTCGCAGAACAACGCGATCTTCGACTTGATGCCTGGTGGAAGATACCGGTCAGTGCGGCAGAGGAGGATGTCCGGGGTGATCCCGATGGCGCGGAGCTCCTTGACCGAGTGCTGGGTCGCCTTGGTCTTGAGCTCGGCGGCGGCCTGGATGAACGGCACCAGCGTGAGGTGGACGTAGATCACGTTCTCCCGCCCCACGTCCTTCTTGAACTGGCGGACGGCCTCCAGGAACGGGAGCCCCTCGATGTCGCCCACTGTGCCGCCGATCTCGACCACCACGACGTCCACGTCCTTGGCCACCTTCCGGATGCAGGCCTTGATCTCGTCGGTGATGTGCGGGATCACCTGCACCGTCCGGCCGAGGTAGTCGCCCCGCCGCTCCTTCTCGATGACGGCCCCGTAGATCTTGCCGGTGGTGACATTGTGGTCCCGGGTCATCCGGGCGCTCGTGAAGCGCTCGTAGTGACCCAGGTCGAGGTCCGTCTCGCCGCCGTCGTCGGTGACGAAGACCTCCCCGTGCTGGTAGGGGCTCATGGTCCCGGCGTC
>JBBTEL010000150.1:0-3676 GCA_038042325.1 Candidatus Methylomirabilota bacterium | reverse complement strand
CCCTGCCCTCTCCCCCTCGGGGGGGAGAGGATGAAGGTGAGGGGATTATGAGTGGTGAGGGGGAGAGGATCGGTGAGGGGGCGGTGCCTCACTCCCAATTGGGCCGGCACTATTTGACGTCCCAGGAGGTCACATCGGCGTTCTCGCCCTCGCCTCCCGGCGCGTTGTCGGCGCCGTTGCTCCAGATGTCGTAATCGCCGTGATCGCCGGGGCAGCACTTGTACTGGTAGGGGTTCTGCCACGGATCCTTCGGGATCGCGGGCTTCTTGAGGTACGGCCCGTTCCAGTTGGGGGCGCCGGGGTTCCTCACCAGCGCCTCCAGCCCCTGGCCCGAGCTGGGGTACGAGCCCACGTCGAGGCGGTACTGGTCGAGGCCCGTGCCCAGGAGCTCGATCTGGGCCTTGGCCGTGGCCTGCTTGCCCTTGCCGACCCAGCCGAAGAGGCGCGGTCCCACGAGCCCCGCCAAGAGGCCCAGGATGATGATGACGACGATCAGCTCGATCAGGGTGAACCCCCGCTCGTTGCGGACCCCCTCACCCTCCCCTCTCCCCCTTATGCTCCGAATGGGCTTCATAACGCGATCTCGTTGATGGAGAAGATCGCCATGGCCATCGCCACCACGATCAAGGCCACCATGACCGCCATGATGAGGACGACGGCCGGTCCCAGGAGGCTGATGATCCGCTTCAGGGCCGTCCGGACCTCGCCCTCGAAGGTGTCGGAGACCTTGAGGAGCATCTCCTCGAGCCGCCCCGTCTCCTCCCCGACCCGCACCATGTGGAGCGCCAGCGGCGGGAAGACGCCGCTCTCGCCCATGGGCGCGCTGAGCCCGGCGCCGCGCTTGACGCCGTCCCCGAGGCGCTCCACGGCCAGGGCGAGGAGCCGGTTCGACACGATCTCTTTCACGACCGCGAGCGCCCCCAGGACGGGGACGCCGCTCTTGAGCAGCGTGCCGAGCGTCCGGCAGAAGCGGGCGACCTCCGCCTTGCGAATCACGTCACCCACCAGCGGAAGCCGAAGCGCCGCGCGATCCCACATGAGCCGCCCCGCCGGCGTCGCCAGGATGATGCGGGAGCCGAGCACGGTCGCCGCCACGGCGAGGGCCAGGGCCCACCAGTACTGCACGAGGACGGCGCTCAGCGTCAGGAGGATCTGGGTCGGCAGCGGAACCTCCTGATGGAGCTCGTCGAAGATCTGGGCGAAGCGCGGGATCACGAACGTGAGGAGAAAGACGATCGCGCCCCCTCCGACCGTGATCAGGAACGCGGGGTAGACGAGGGCCGACACGAGCGCCTCTCTGAACTCCTGCGCGGCCTCCAGGAATTCGGCGAGGCGGCGGAGCGTTGCCTCCAGCACGCCGCCCTTCTCTCCGGCCCGCACCATGTTGATGTAGAGGCGGGAGAAGGGGCGCGGGTGGTGCTTGGCCATGGCATCGCCGAACGACGCCCCGCCCCTGACGCTCTTGAGGAGGTCGCCCACGATGACCCGGATGCGGGGGTTCGGGGCGAGCTCCTCGAGGACGGTCAGCGACCGGTCGAGGGGGAGGCCGGCCTCGAAGAGGGTGGCCAGCTGCTGGGTGAGGGCGACCAGGTCGCGGTTGCTGATGCCGCGGGCCCCCAGGCGGCTCCAGAGCCCCGGGCTCTCCGTCTGGGGCGTCACCTCGATCGGATAGTACTCCTCCCGGTGGAGCCGTTCGACCACCGCCCGGGAGTCCGGCGCCTCCATCACCCCGGCGATGGTCTTGCCCCGCTGGTCCGCTGCCTTGTACACGAAGACCGGCATCCTCACCCCCCGACGGGGTCAGGTCTTGCAATCACACATTGGTGTAATGTTTGCCAGACATGTTGGATTGCAAGACCTGCCCCCCTCATTCTTCTTCTTGGCTGACGCGCAGAACCTCGTCGATGGTCGTGGTGCCCAGCTTGGCCTTGGCCCAGCCGTCCTCGCGCAGCGTCACCATCCCCAGCTCGTGGGTCGCATGCCGCCGGATCTCTCCCGTTGGGGCCTTCCTCACGATGAGGCTCCGGATATCTTCGTTGATGAGGAAGAGCTCGTAGATCCCCGTGCGCCCCCGGTAGCCGGTGCCGCGGCACTGGTCGCAGCCGGCGCCCTTGAACAGGGGCCGGCTCTCCTCACCCGGCCCCGGCCCGGCCGGCTCCAGCGCCTCCGGGATCCCCAGGGCGCGCAGGTCCGCGGGATCGGGAGCGTCGGGAACGCGGCACGCGAGGCAGATCCGGCGGACGAGGCGCTGGGCGAGGACGCCGTGGAGGACCGAGGACACCAGGTAGGGCTCGCAGCCCATGTCCTGGAGCCGCGTGATGGCCCCCGGGGCGTCGTTGGTGTGGAGCGTGGAGAAGACCAGGTGGCCGGTGAGCGCCGCCTGGATGGCGATCTCGCCGGTCTCGAGATCGCGGATCTCGCCCACCATGATGATGTCCGGGTCCTGCCTCACGATGTGCCGGAGCCCGTTGGCGAAGCTGAGCCCGATCTTCGGCTTGACCGCGATCTGGTTGACGCCCTTCAGCTGGTACTCGACCGGGTCTTCGATCGTGATGATCTTCTTCTCGGGCGAGTTGATCTTGTCCAGCGCGCCGTAGAGGGTGGTCGTCTTGCCGGAGCCCGTGGGGCCCGTGACGAGCAGCATCCCGTGGGGCCGGACGATGAGCCGCTCGAAGAGGCGCCGCGCGTCGGGGGAGAAGCCGAGCTTCTCGAGGGGGAGGAAGATCGAGGAGCGGTCCAGGAGCCTCATCACGATGGACTCGCCGTACAGGGTCGGGATGGTTGACACCCGGATGTCCACGCGTCGGCTGCCGAGCGTGACGCGGATCCGGCCGTCCTGCGGCAGGCGCCGCTCGGCGATGTTCAGCTCGGCCATGATCTTGATCCGCGAGGTCACGGCCGCCTGGAGCCGGCGCGGCGGCGCTTCCTGGTCGAACAGGAGGCCGTCGATGCGGTAGCGGACGCGCAGCGTGTCCTCGAACGGCTCGATGTGGATGTCCGACGCCTCCGCCGTCACGGCGTTCTCGATGAGGAGGTTCACCAGGCGCACCACGGGGGCCTCGAAGGCCATGTCGCGGAGCTGGTTGATGTCCTCTTCGCCCTCGCCCGGGCCCAGGCCCTCCTCCCGGATTCCCTCGACGATGCGCTGGAGCGGGCTGGCCGCGCCGGCCCCGTACGTCCGCTCGATGGTCTCGAGGATGGCGTCTTCCGGCGCCACCGCCAGCTTGATCTGGAGCCCGAGGGCCTGGCGAAGGTCGTCCTGGAGGAGCGGGTTGACCGGGTCGGAGGTGGCGACGGTGAGGGCGGATCCCTCCATCGCCACGGGGCAGACGCGGTACTGTCTCAAGTACTTTGGCGAGAGATTTTTCAGGACGGGGACCGACGAGGGGAGCTCGTCGCGCGTGAGGTAGGGGAGACCCTGCTGCTGGGCGACGGCCCGGAGCACGTCGTCCTTGCTGACGGCTCCCATCGCCACCAGGACCTCGCCGATGGGCGCCCGGGTCGTCTTCTGGCGGGCCAACGCCTCGCGCAGGATGTCCGGCGTGATGGTCCCGGCATCCAGGAGGAGCTGTCCCAGGGGTTGTTTCGCGACGGAAATCGCCATCTGCTGTCGGCGCGTCTCCCTTGATTAACACTACCGAAGCCCGCGGGAAGCCACAAGCAAAAAAGCCTGCCT
>JBBTEL010000149.1:14808-15880 GCA_038042325.1 Candidatus Methylomirabilota bacterium | reverse complement strand
CGATGAACTGGGCGCTCGAGGGCGTCAAGGTCGTGGACCTCACCGGCTACATCGCCGGCTCCTACGCCGCGATGATGCTCGCCGACCTCGGCGCCGAGGTGGTCAAGGTCGAATCGCTGGAGGGGGATTCCTTCCGCGAATTGCCCGGCTTCTTCGGCTGGAACCGGGGCAAGCGCTCGATCAGCGTCAACCTCAAGGAGGGAGACGGCCTGGCCATCGTCCACCGGCTGGCGACGAGGGCCGACGTGGTGATGGAGAACATGCGCCCCGGCGTCGCCGACCGGCTCGGCGTGGGCGAGGCCGACCTCCGCGCCATTAACCCACGCCTCATCTACTGCTCGGTCACCGCCTTCGGTAGCGAGGGCCCCGACCGGAACCGGCCGGGCTTCGATCCGCTGCTCCAGGCCATGGCCGGCGTGATGGCCCTCCAGGGGTTCGGGGGTCCGCCGCAGTACGTAAGGATCGCGATCACCGACTACTACGCCGCGGCCCTCGCCTGCCAGGGGGTGCTCGCGGCCCTCTACGTCCGGGAGCGAACCGGCCGCGGCCAGCGTGTGGAGACCTCGCTGGCCCACGCCGTCCTCGCGCTCCAGTCCGGCAACGTCACGGACTATCCGGGCCGCCCGTCGGTCTTCCGTGACAACCCCATCTACCGCCTCTACCAGGCCGGCGACGGCCAGTATTTCTTCCTCGCGTGCGGCAACCAGAGCTTCTGGCTCAATCTGTGCGAGGCCCTGGGCCGCCCGGACCTCGCGGCGGATCCGCGCTTCGGCTCGTGGCTCAGCCGGCTCGATCATCGGGAGGCGCTGATCCCCGTCCTCGAGGCGACCTTCAAGACCAAACCGTGCGACGAGTGGCTCCGGCTCCTGACGTCCCACGACATCCCCTGCGCGCGGGTCCAGACCCTCAAGGAATTCATGGCCGGCCCCTTCGTCGCCCACCACGGCATGGCGCGCCGCTACGAGCACCCCGAGGTCGGTCCCCTGACGCTCATGGGACTGCCGATCTCGCTCTCGGACACCCCGGGCCGGGACGGCGGCCCGCCGCCCACCCTCGGCCAGCACACGGCCGA
>JBBTEL010000149.1:0-14708 GCA_038042325.1 Candidatus Methylomirabilota bacterium | reverse complement strand
ACACCCCGGGCCGGGACGGCGGCCCGCCGCCCACCCTCGGCCAGCACACGGCCGAAGTCCTGAAGGAGCTGGGCTATTCCGGCGCCGTCATCGAGGAGCTGAAGGCGCGGGGGATCGTCAGGTGAAGAGGGGCCTCGCGGATTTGATGGCCGGGCCGTGGTTGCAGCACCTGAGATCGGCCATAGAATATGACGGAGCACGAGGAATCCGGCGGGGGCGGGCGTGGCGACAGCCCGGGTGCCCGCCCCAGGTGAAGGAGACGCCATGACCGGCAACGACCTCGTCCAGGAGTTCGCCGCGGCCTTCAACCGCCAGGACATGCCGGGGCTGCTGGCCTGCTTCACGGAGGACGCCGTCTATCACGATACCTTCTACGGTCGCCACCAGGGTCGAGCCGGGCTCAAGGATCTGTTCGAGCGGATGTTCCGGGACGGCCGGGAATATACCTGGAGCATGCACGTTGTGGTGGCCGACCCCCTCCGCGCGGCCGCCGAGTGGACGTTCAGCTATACGGTGAGCGACGCGATCCCCCGCAGCGCGGGGAGGAAGGTCCGCTTCTCGGGGATGAGCCTCTTCGAGCTGAAGGGCGGCAAGGCCGCCTCCTACCGGGAGTACTTCGACTCGGGGGTGGCGTACCTCCAGCTGGGCTTTGCGCCGGAGAGCGTGGCCAAGGTCCTCGCGCGCCGCATATCGGTGTAGATGCCCTTCGGGTACTACGCTCGCCTCTCCAGGCGCCAGAGAGCCATCTACGACAAGAGCGACGGCGTGACCGAGGTGCGCCTCCCCGGGGCCGAATCGCTGCGCCCCGTGGTCGCCGCCCTCGCCGAGGCGCTCGCCCGGGAGGAGCGGGCCGAGACCCAGTTGGCGTGCCAGCGTCTCTTGGATGGACTCACGGGGGCGCTCGGCGTCGGCCCCGTGAGGGTGGAGGTGCTCGCGGCTCGCCCCCACGCCCACTGGGGAGAGCTCCACGGCCTCTACACGGAGGCGCGCGGCGCCAGGCCGCCGAAGATCACTCTCTGGATGCGCACCGCCCGCCAGCGGCGCGTCGTGGCGTTCCGGACCTTCCTCCGGACGCTCCTCCACGAGCTCTGCCACCACCTGGATTACCGCCGCTTCAGGCTCCCGGACTCCTTTCACACGGAAGGCTTCTACAAGCGGGAGTCGAGCCTCTTCCACCAATTAATCCCCGCCACGGAGGACTCACATGACCACAGTAGCGGAACAATTGGAGCGGCTGCGCCGGACGGCCGATGATCTCGCGGCCGCGCTCAAGGGGATGGCTGAGGCCAGCGTGGCCAAGCGCCCGGCCGAGAAGGCCTGGGCGGCCAAGGAAGTGGTCTGCCACCTCCGCGACGTCGAGGAGCTGTGGATGAACCGGTTTCAGACGATCCTGGCCAACGACGAGCCCAAACTGCTGCCCATCGACCCCGACGCCTGGGCCCTCGACCGCCAGTACCTGAGGAACGACGTGGCCGACGCGCTGGCCAGCTTTCGGCGTAGACGCCGGGAGACCCTGGAATTCTTGGGCACCCTCAAGCCCGAGCAGTGGGAGCGCGCCGGCCTCCATTCAAGCCGGGGGCGGCTGACGGTGAGGGACTTCGTCGCCTTCATGGCGTGGCACGACGATAACCACCTGGACCAGCTGAAGCGCGCCCTCGACGGCAAGCCCTAAGCGCTGCCTGCTAAACGGCGGAGGGTGGCGAGCTGGTCCCGGTCGGCGCAGCCGATCAGGACGTCGCCGGCGCTGAGGCGGGCGGTGGGGTTCGGGTTGAACACGTACCGCCCCGACGTGGCCTCGCGGAGGCCGAAGATGACGACCCCCACCCGCTCGCGGATCTGGGTCTCGGCCAGGGTCTGCCCGACCCACGGGGATTCGGCGGGGATCTGGATTTCCTCCACCCGGACGACGCTCCCGGTCTCCCGGAGCATCGCGTCGAGGAACGAGACCACATGGGGGCGGAGCATCTCGGAGGCCATCCGGAGGCCGCCGATCAGGTTCTCGGAGACGACCACGTCCGCCCCCGCCCGGATGAACTTGGACCGGGACTGCTCGTCCGTGAGCCGCGAGATGATCCGGATCGTCGGGTTCAGCTCGCGGGCGCAGAGAATCACAAAGAGGTTGTCCTTGTCCGAGGGAATCGTGGTGATCAGCCCCCGGGCTTCACGGATGCGCGCCTCCTCGAGGACGGCGCCGTCCGTGGCGTCTCCCAGCATGTAGAGAACGGAGCCGAGGCGCTCGAGGGACACCACCCGGGCCGCGTCCCGCTCGATGAGGACGAAGGGAGTCGCCGTCTTGGAGAACTCCTCCACGATGTGCTTCCCGGTCTCCCCCCCTCCAACCAGGATCACGTGGTCCCGCAGGCCGGCGATCTTTCGCTCCATGCGTCGTTTCCTCAGGGCGTCGGTGAGTTCCCCCTCAACCAGGAACGCCGTGACGGTGCTGAGGCCGTAGCCCATGACCCCCAGCCCGGCCACGATCAGCCCCATCGTGAAGATCCGCCCGTTCGTGGAGAGCGGGTGGACCTCTGCGTACCCGACCGAGCCGATGGTGATCACGGTCATGTACACGGAGTCCAGGACCGGCCACCCCTCGAGAATCATGTACCCGAGCGTACCCGCGGCCACGACGCCCCCGAGGGCGAGCAGCACCCCCCAGATCCGCCGCTTGAGCGCTCCCATGCGGACCGGGCCCGCTAGTAGCCTCGTTGGCGTGGGGGCGTGGGCGAAGGGGTCGGCGCGGGACGATCGGGATTCATGGGTACCCAGCCCCTGGCTTTCATGCATTCGTCGTCCAGTTTCTTGTTCCTCGTGCACGCATCCACGTCGCGGTTGAACTCCGCGGTGGTGTACTCTACTCCCATCTTCTGCCACCGGCGTTCATCACCCGTTCCGCACCCGAATGTGCTCCCGAGCAGCCAAAGGAGCAAGAAGAAAGCGCCGCGCGTTGGCATTGCTTCACTCCTCCTGACCGGTCACTCCGAGCTGAGCCAGCTGCTCTTTCAACCGATGCCCCTGATCCACGCGGTAGAGCAGCGCCTGCATGCCGGCCTCCTCGGCGGCCTGGATGTTCGGCTCGTAATCGTCCACGAAGAGGCAGGCGTCGGGCGGGAGACGCAGCCGGTCGGCAGCGAGCCGGTAGATGGCGAGGTCGGGCTTCGCCAGGCCGACCTCGGCCGAGCAGATGATCGCGTCGAAGAGGTCGTGGATGCGGAGCTCCTGTTCGATGCGGGCGCGGAGGGAGATGTCGGCGTTGCTGAGGATGGCGGTCCGGTAGGGGGGGCGGAGGGCCCGAATGAGCGCGACGTTCTCGGACAGGAGGTGCTGCCGCTCGCCCCAGATCTCGTGGAGCCGGGGGAGCGGCCGCCCGGCCCGCTCCTCCAGGGCCCGGTGCGCTTCGTCCAGCCAGGCCCGGCGATCTCCGCGGCCGCGCTCGATCGCGCGCCACGTCTCCGTCCGGTAGAGGGTCTGGAAGACGGCCCCGCGCGGGAGACCGTGCTCCTGCTCCAGCGCGTGGCAAGCGTCCCAGCGCATGTTCCAGATGACGCCGCCGAAGTCGAAGATCAGCCCTTGGATGTCCATGCCGGCGGGCGGAAGTGTAGCACAATCACGTGGCATTACTGCCGCGGTTTTGGTTAGAATAGGAGCCATCCTATGAAACGCCCGACCAAGCCCCGAGGGAGGAAGGCCCGCCCCAGGCGGATCCTCAACAAGCCCGACACCCGCCGCTTCCCGCGCGCTGCGGTGGAATGGGACGTCACGGTGGAAACTCCCGGGCGCCGCTCGCAGAAGGCGAAACTCTCGGGGCTCAACCCGTTCGGGGCGAAGCTGCACCCGAGGGCCAAGAACCCCGCGCCGCCGGAAGGGACCACCCTCCAGCTTCACTTCGCCCCGCCCGACGGGGAGCCGCCCATGCTCATCAAGGGGCTCGTGTGGCGGATCGACCGCGACGGGCAGGCGATCGTCTTCATCAATCTCAGCGGGAGCGATTTCATCCGCCTCAAGAAGCTGGTCAGCCCCACTCCGACCCAGCCCTAGCCCGTCAGTCGGCGTACACCTTGATGGTGTAGCCGTTGGGGTCCTTGAAGTAGAAGGCCCAGCGCCCCCGCCGCCCCACCGGGGCGGCCACCGCGGTCATTCCGAGGAGCACCCAGAAGATCCCGAGCGGCTTTCGCATGGCAGCCTCCAGAGTTTCAGGCGAAGGACAATCGAGCGCCGAGGGTCTTGGCCTGGTCGAGCGGACCCGGCTTCCCCGCAGCCGTCAGCAGCGTGGCGGCATACGGGGACGGGCCCCGGGCCTTGAGCCAGCCGGTCAGCGGAGATCCCGCGCCCCGCGGCGCGACGAAATCGAGCACGTGAGGCCCGATCGTGAAGCGCGCGCCGGCCGCGGCGAGGTCATCCCGGCTCACGTCTTGCCCGGCAGCGCCGAGAACGCGAGCGTACCACTGGCGGACTGGCGCGACGTCGCTCACGACCACCGTTACCGTCCCGATTCCCCTGACCTGGTTCCGGTGAGTCATTTGCCGCGGCACGCGCTCCTCCCGCGGCGTCTCGTCCTGGATCAGGAACGGCGCCGCGCCGCGATGCGCGTCGCGAGGGATCGAGAGCACCCAGCTGAGCGTGTAGCCATCCGGCCGGACGCGCGACAGCGGCTTCGGGTCGTCGATGGCCACGCCGGCCTGACGGAATACCGCGGTGTCGCCCCGGAGGTCGTCTGTCTGCATGCAGAAGTCCACCAGGCCGCCGCCCTTTTGAAGCGGCGCCCACCAGCGGTGGTCGGGGCTCGGCTCGTAGAACGCGATCAGCTCGAGGTACGACTCGTCCGCGAACGAGATGAGCGCGTTGTGGGTGCCGACCGGGTGCCGGCCGCCCGGCACCACGGTGAACCCGAGCTCGGTGTAGCCCCGGATGGCTGTGTCGAGGTCCGGCACCGCGACGACGAGGTGGTCGATGCCCAGGAGCATCAGCGGCCTCCGAAGGCCGGCGCGACCTCCGAGAGGAAGCGTTTGAGCTGCCCGCGCTGGTCCCAGGAGGTCAGCCTGAGCGCGATGTGCTGCAGGCCCGCCTCGAAGTATCGGGCGATCTCGGCAATGCACTGCTTCGGGCTGCCCGCCGCCGTCCAGCCCTCCACAAAGGCCGGGCTGAAGTTCGACGAGTAGTACCGGTCGAGAAACGCCTTGCTCTCATCGAGCGCCGCCCGCTGGTCGGCGTTGATATTGAGGTTGTGGTAGAGCGCGCTCCCGAGCCGCGCCGGATCCCGCCCCTCCTCCCGCGCCATGGCGGTAATGCGCGCCCACTGCCGGCGGAACTGGTCGGGGCTCACCTTGTTCGTCATCCAGCCGTCCGCGTAGCGGGCCACGCGGCGGAACGCGCGCTCGACCGCGGCCCCCGACGCGCTCGCGCCGCCCTTCCACGTCAGGCCGGTGGGGTTGCTCGCGATCCAGATCGGGCACGGCTGCTGGACGGGAACGGGCTCCAGCGTGACGTTCTCGAACCGGTAGAACCGTCCGTCGTGGGAGGTTTTCTTCTCGTGAAAGAGCTTGCGCAGGATCACGACGCCTTCCTCGAGGCGCCCGACCCGCTCGGCGGACCGGATGCCCATGACCAGGTGCTCCTGGGCCTGAGCGGGGCTCTGCTCGTCGGGCCCGCCCAGGCAGACCGCCAGCCACGCGCGGCCGCCGGAGAGGACGTCGAGGCTCGCCCACTGCTGGGCGAAGAGGACCGGATGGCGGTGCACGAACGTCGCCAGGCAGCCGACTCCAAGGCGGAGGCGCCGGGTCGCGCCCGCGAGGGCTCCCAGCAGCGTCACCGACTCCAGGCGCGGCTTGGCCAGGAGGCTGTCCCCGACCCAGACCGCGTCGAAGGCGCCGGCGGCTTCCGCCTCCTGGGCCAGCTCGATCAGGTCGCCGGCCTTGCCGATCCCGATGATCACGCCGCGATTGGCCAGCGTGAGCCCGAAGGAAGCCACGGTCCCCTCCGTCTAGTCCGGCGCTTGACGCGCGCCGAACCCGCGCGGTACTATGCCGCTATGGCGATCCAGATCCGCCTCTCGAAGGACGTGGAGGACCGGACGCGGGCCGCGGGCGGGCCCATGACGGTGGACGAGTTCCTCGCCCGCTTCCCCGAGGTGCCGCGCGACCTCCGCGACGAGCCCCTTCTGGCCGAGTACGCGAGCGCGTTCGGGCATCTGCTGCGCCTGGCCCAGAAGCCGTCCCCCTGCGTGGGCGGCGGCGGGGACGCCCCGCATCAGTTCTACCTGCGGCTCGTGAACGACCTCGCCGTCTACGGGATGGGCCTCGCCCGGCGCGACCGCACGCTCACCCGCCTCCAGGCGACGCTGGAGGAGTACAAGAAGCAGCCCGCCACGTTCGCCTGCACGCTCGTGCCCCCGCGCGCGCCCGGCGCCCCGCGCCCCGGCTGCGCCTGATCCCCCGCCGTCCCCGATCACGGGGTGGAGTGTAGGCGGCGGGGCAAGGACTGTCAACACGCCCCCCCGCCTCGGCCCCTTCTGTGCTACACTAAAAGCGTTGTCCCGCCAGTCGTGCGCTGGCCGTTCGGGAGTCACGCCTGATTCCCAAGCAAGAAAATCCAGAACGGAGGGAAACTGATGATTCGTGTGCCGCATGTGGCGCTCGTCCTCGCGGGGGTGTTCATCCTCCTCGTCGCCCCGGCCTGGGCGGTGACGCCGACCGAGCAGCTGAAGGGCTCCATCGACAAGATCATCCCCATTCTCGAAGACCCGACCCTGAAGGGCGACGCCAAACTCAAGGAACGCCGCGCCGCCATCCGCCGGGTGGCCAGCGACGTCTTCGATTTCACCGAAAGCGCCCGGCGCGCCCTGGGTCCCCACTGGGAGCGCCGGACCGCCGAGGAGCGGCAGGAGTTCGCGCGGCTCCTCGGGGATCTGCTGGAGCGCGCGTTCGCCTCGAGGCTGGAGCAGTACGCCGGGGAGCGCATCCAGTACACCGGCGAGTCCGTGGACGGGAACCTCGCCACCGTCAAGACCACGATCATCACCAAGAGCGGCGCGGAGCTCCCCGTGGACTACCAGGTCCTCCGGCGGGGGGATCGCTGGTTCGTGTACGACGTCTGGATCGAGGGCGTCAGCCTCATGAACAACTACCGCGTCCAGTTCAACAAGATTATCCAGACCTCCTCCTACGAGGATCTCGTCCGGAAACTGAAGGCCAAACAGCAGAGCCTGTGAAGTTCGGGGTCTTCCTCCCGGTCTCCGGCCGAGCGGCCGGCCCCGTGCTGATGGAGGCGGCGCGCGGGGCGGAGGCCCTCGGCTACGATTCGGTCTGGGCGGCGGACCGCATCATCATCCCCTGGGAGATCAATACCGTCTATCCGTACAGCGCGGAGGGGCGCTTCATCGTCCCTCCCGATCGCCCCTTCCTGGAGCCGCTGACCTGCCTCGCCTTCCTGGCCGGCTGCACCGAAAAGATCCAGCTTGGGATGAGCGTCCTCGTCATGCCCTATCGCCATCCGCTCTACTGGGCTAAGATTGCCACCACGATCGACCACCTCTCCAAAGGCCGTCTCATCCTCGGCGTGGGGGTCGGCTGGATGGTAGAAGAGTTCGAGGCCCTGGGAGTCCCCTTCAAAGAGCGCGGCGCCCTGTCCGACGAGCAGCTCCGGCTGGTGGACCGGCTCTGGACTGAGGAGCGGCCACGCTTCGAGGGGCGCTACTACCGCTTCGGCGAGCTGGCGTTCAACCCCAAGCCGTTTCAGAAGCCGCGCATCCCCCTCTGGGTGGGTGGGGAAGGCGCCCGCGCCCAGCGGCGGGCGGCGACCTATGGCGACGCGTGGTTTCCGTACTTCGTGAGGATCACCCCCCGCGAGCTGGCCGCCCGCTTCGACAACGTGCGGCGGTGGGCCCGCGAGGCGGGACGCGATCCGGAGCGGATCGCTCTCGCGTGCTGCCTCCCCATCGAGGTCAGCATGAGGCCCGTGGCGCAGGAGGAGGACCGGCTCCACGGCACCCCGGAGCAGCTCGTCGCGGCGCTCCGGGCCTACCGGCGGATCGGCGTGGAGCACATCGCGCTCCAGTTCATGGTGCCGAGCTGGCCGGCGCGCCTGGAGCAGGTCGAGCAGTTCGCCCGCGAGGTCATCCCCGCCCTCCGGGAGCGGGCGCCCGTGTAACCCCATGGCCCCGCAGGAGCGTCCGGCGAGCACGACCACGACGCTCCTCGGCTTCGGCTGGATCGCCTACGTCGTGATCCTGGCCGCCACCGTCGCCACCAACGCCAGGAACATCTACGCCTCGGCGCTCGGAATCTCGAACCTCCTCCAGGGGCGCCCCGTGGCGCTCCGGCTCCTCCTGGGCCTCTCGGCGCTCGGGATCGTTCCCCTCGCCCTGCTGCCGCTCCTGGCCCCGCAATTCGTGGGCTTCTACATCTTCTGGCTGGATTCCCTCGGGGCGATCGTGATCCCCCTCTGGACGATCACGCTGGTGGATTACTTCCTCGTGAAGCGGGAGCGGTACCCCGACGACCTCTTCCGCGAGCGCGGCGGGCTCTACTGGTACCGGAACGGGTGGAACTGGCCGGCGGTGGGGAGCCTGCTGCTGGGGACGGCGGTGTACTGGGTGGTGGCCTTCGGCCTCCCCCGCGTTCGGGAGGGGATCACGACGACGCTCCCGACCGTGCTGATCGCCGCCCTCGTCTATCTCCTCTGGGCGCGGCGGGCGGAGCCCGACTGCTAGTGGCGGGCCAACGAACTTCGCCACGACCCACTTCGTGGGTGCCCGCCAAGGAGGGCCTTCGGCCATTGTCAGCCGTCGGTCGTCGCCACTCCTCTGCGGGCACCACGTCCGGCCGCAGGCCGGCGTGGTCGCTACGCCTCCGGCCGGCTCCTCCCTCGGGCCTTGTCTGGCTCGTCATTTGGCCCGCCACGTTTGAGTCTGACTGCTAGGCGCCGCGAGGCCGGCAGGCGTCGCAGGGACAGAGGGCCCGCAGCCGCTCGAAGGGGTATATCCCGGTCGAGTGCCCGTCGCTCCAGCGGATCTGCACCGCGTAGCGCCCCACGAGCGAGATCTCCACGGCCCGGATGTCTGCCGGGACCGCCCGCGGGTTCAGCATCCGCTCGCCGGTGAGCTCATTGACGCAGGCGGCGCAGGCGCAGTTCTCCCGGAGATACGCGTTCGGGAGAATGCTCTGGTGCCCGTCGGCCCACGTGATGTGGATCTCGCGATCCTCGACGCGGCGGATCTCGACGGGGGTCGTGTCCACGCCCCGAGGATAGCACTACTGCCAGCCGATCACCTCGTACCCCTTCTCCCTGAGGCAGCGGTTCACGAAGTTCTTGTACACGTGGCTCGGCTCGACCTGCTTCGCCGTCCCGTGCACGGCGCCCGCCGTGCCCCCGGTGGCGGCGCCGACGGCGGCTCCCCGCCCCGCCCCGTGGCCGGTGACGGCCCCGGCGACGGCGCCCACGGCCGCGCCCCCCGCGGCCCCGACAGCGGCGTCCTTGGCGATCTCTTTGCCCGCCGCGCTCGGTACGTTCTGGCTCGCCAGCTCGCGGCACGCCTCGATGTCCCGGTTGGCCTGCTCCTGGCCGACCTGCTGCAGGTGGGCGTTCGGATAGAGGACCGGGCTCTGCGTGCGGGCGCAGCCCGCCAGCGCGGCGGCCGCGGCCAGGACCAGGAAAAACGCTCGGCAGTCGTCACGCATGGGACCCCTCCTGCCGCATTGGACGGAGGAGCCCGGCGGACTATTTACGGGGAGCCGGGAGGGAACTACGGCGCCTGCCAGTGGACGGGGGCCGGCGGCTCCTCGGCCCGCGCCGCGGCGCCCGTCGGCTCGGGCTCCCGCCGCTTGGCGACCTTGGGCTCCGGCGCCTCGGCCTGCTTGGCCCTCATCGTCTTGACGAGCTCCTGGTAGGAGTTCTTCTGGATGATCGCGTTGAACTGGGTCCGGTAGTTGGCGACGAGGCTGATGCCCTCCACCGACACGTCGTAGGTGAGCCAGCGGTTCCCCGCCTGGTACATGCGGTAGTCGATGGGAATCTCGGTGCCCTGCTTGGTCACGATCTTGGTGCGCACCGTCGCCACCCCGCTGTCGAGGGCTTCGCCGACGAACGCGACCTTCTCGCCCGTGTAGTTGTCGATCTTGGAGACGTACGTCCGCTCCAGGAGATCGGTGAGGAGCCCGACGAACTCGGCCTGCTCGGCCGGCGTCCGCGCCTGCCAGTGGCGGCCCAGGCTGCGCCGGGTGATCTCGGTGAAGTCGAAGATGTCGCTGGCGATCTTGCGGATGGCCACCCGCCGCTCCTGGCTCTTGCCGTCCTTCGTGAGCTCGGGGTCGCCGAGGACCTTCAGCACCTTGTCGACCTGGACGCGGAGCTGGTCGCTAGGAGGGCCGGCCCAGGCGCCCTGCCCGACGCAGACCGCCAGGATGGAGACGACGGCAAGAAGGATCAGAGCGGGACGTCGCATCATCAACGATCCTCCGATGTCATGCGTGTGCGCCTATTCTAGTCAGAGCGGCCGGGGGTGTCAATCGAGCAAGACCATCTGAGTTTGGATCGTCTGCGCCAGCAGTCGGCCACTCTCGTCGGTCATCCGCGTCTGCCAGACCATCGTCCGCTTGCCCCGATGGAGGGGGACCGATTCGGCGCGGACGACGCCCTGCCGGCCGGCGGCGAAGAAATTCGTCTTGGACTCCAGGGTGGTGGTGCCCGCCCCCGGCGGAAGGTTCAGAGCGGTCGCTGTGGCGCCGACGGTGTCGGCGAAGGCCATGAGGGTCCCGCCGTGGAGGCTCCCCCCCCAGGTCCTCAGTTCGTCCCGGATGGTGAGCTCGGCCACTACCCGATCCTTGCTCGCCTCGACGAACCGGACCCCCAGGAGCTCTGCCAGGGTTCCCCGCTGCCTCTCCGCCAGCGCCGCCGGATCGATGTCCATCGATTTCCTCCGTCACTCCGTGACCGCCTCGGGTAGATGGCGCGGATCCCGCACCCGCGTCGCCAGCAGGCTGAGCCCCACCACGCCGAACAGGGCCGCGGCGCTGAACACCGGCGGGAACCCCACCGTGTCCACCAGGACGCCGGCCAGCAGCGGCGCGGCGAACGCCACCGGCGCCAGCGACGTGGTCCCGAGGCCGACGTAGGTAGGGCGCTCGGCCGTCCCGGGAGCGAACTCCAGCAGCACGTTGAGGCTTGAGACGTTGATGGCGGCCACCTGCACTCCGGAGAGCGCGAACACGACGCTGAAGACCGGGAGCGACGGCGCCGCCAGCGCCACCAGATTCGCCCCCACGGTCGCCCCTACGCCGATCATGATGGCGAGCCGGTGGCCGGCGTGGTCGGCGAGCCAGCCGAGCACGACGTTCCCCGCGATCTGGCCGGCGAGGAGCACCGCCGTGAACACGCCGACGTGCCAGGGCGCGGCGCCCAACGCGCGCAGGGCGTACACCGTGAAGAAGCCGCTCGCCATCATTCCGAAGATCGCGAACGAGCGGGCGGCCAGAAACCACATCAGGTTGCGGTCGCGACGGAGCAGCGCGGGGATGCGCGACAGGTACGTGCCCAGCGGCACCGGGGGCGACGTCACGACCGCCGGCGGCTCGCGCGTCAGAGTGAGGGCGGCGTACGAGAGCCCCATGAACACCGTCGTGATCAGGAAGCAGACCCCGTAGCTCAAGGGGGCCCGGACCGCCGCCAGGATATAGGCCGTCCCGAAGCTGCCGATGAGGCCGCCGGCGCTCGCGAGCACGCTCGCCACCGCGAAGAACCGCCCCCTGAGGGTCGTCGGGATGGTCCGGCCCACCACGTCCATCCACGCGGGCATCAGCGCGCCCCCCACGCCCGTGATCACGAGCAGCATGACCAGCAGCAGGGCCAGGGTGAGCGCCGGAGCCGGCTCGGCCAGTAGAAAGGCGGCCAGCGCCAGGACGAGAAACGGCGCGCGCTCCCAGACGGTATAGCGCAGCACGAACGGCAGCCGCCGCGCGAGCGTCTCCGTGTGCCCCGCCGCGAACAGCGACGGCAGGTACCAGCCGACCGTCATCACCGCGGGGATCGCGCCGATCACGACGTTCGGCGCCCGCAGGTGCTCGGCAAAGGCGGGCAGGATGGTGGACTGCGAGGCGAAGGAGAAGCCTACCAGGAACAGCGCGTAGTCGGCTCCCAGCGCGACGAGGTTGTGCCGCAGGTGGTGGCGCACGAACGCGTCGTGATCATCGGGCATGGGCGAGCGCGTCGGTCTTCGCCGCCATGATGAAATCGTTCCGGTGCAGGCCGCGGATCGCGTGGGTCCACCAGCTCACCGTCACGCGCCCCCACTCGGTGAGGAGCGCCGGGTGGTGGCCCTCCGCCTCGGCGAGCGCGCCCACGCGGTTCGTGAAGGCCAGCGCCTCGGCGAAGCTGGGGAAGTGGAATACCCGCTCGAGCCGCCGGATGCCGTCTAGCTCCACCAGCTGCCAGTCGGGAACCTGGGGCTTCCACTGGGCGATCTCGGCCTCGGTCGCCGGCGGCGCGTCGCCGCGGCACGCCACGCATTTTTCCGTCGTCAGGCCGCTCATGCGCGCACTCCTCAGGAGGTGGGAACGAGGTTCAGCGGAGGCTCGCCGCGGGCGACCCGGTCAATGTTCCCGGCCATGAGCTTCGCCCGCCCCTCCTGCGTCTCCTCCGTCCATGCCGAGACGTGGGGCGTCATGAGGACGTTGGGAAGCCGGTGGAAGTCGAAGCGGGATGGATAGGCCGGCCCACTCCCCTTCGGATACTGGTACCACACGTCCAGGGCGGCCCCGGCGATGGTCCCCTCGCGCAGCGCCTCGTAGAGCGCCGCTTCGTCCACGATCTCGGCGCGGGCCACGTTGATGAGGAAAGCCGTCGGCTTCATCAACCAAAGTTGCCGCGCTCCGAGAAGCCCCCGCGTCTCGGGCGTGAGGGGCAGGGCGATCACCAGATAGTCGGCCCGCTCGAGGACCTTGTCCAGATCGTCCGGGCCGCCGCGGAACGCCGGGCCCGGGGGCTCGGTCGTCCAGGCCCCACGCCGGAGCGCCCAGACCTCCATGCCGAGCGCCTGGGCGAACTGCGACAGGCGCCCCCCGATTCGCCCGTAACCGAGAAGGCCCAGCGTCTTGCCGGCCAGCTCCAGCCGGGGCGGCGCCGACACGACCCAGCTGCCCTCCCAGCGCCCCTCCCGCATGGCGGCATCCATACGGCAGAAGCCCCGGCCCAGCGCCAGCATGACGCCCAGGACGTACTCGGCGATGCCGTTGTCGTGGCCGTACACGTTGGCGACCCGGCTTCCGCTCGGTACGGCCGCGAGGTCGATCCGGTCGAGGCCCGCGCCGGGGACCTGGATGAGCTTCAGCCGCCGGGCCGCCGCGGCCATCTCGCGGGTGAACACGAAGGTGACGAGCACGTCCACCTCCGGGAGGACGCCCGCGGCGCCGCTCTCGTCGGTGAGCAGGAGTTCGCACTCCGTCGCGAGGTGACGCCGGACCCGCTCGGCAAGACTCCCGGGCGTGGCCCCGACGAAGGCGACGCGGAGCATCGGGGGCCTTACTTCCGCTTCTTGCGCGCGTGGCTCTGGAGCCCGCGCTCCCAGAGATATTCCTGCTCGCCGAGGTGCCTGCCGACCCAGCGCGAGAGCACGAAGAAGACGTCGCTCAGCCGGTTCACGTAGCGGAGCGGCGCCTCGCCGATCGGCTCCACGCGCGACAGGGCGAGGATCTCCCGCTCGGCGCGGCGGCAGACCGTGCGGCACTGATGGAGAAAGCCGCTGATGCGCCCGCCGCCGGGGAGCACGAACGACTTGAGCGGTTCCAGGTCCTTCTGGCAGCGATCCATGAGCGTCTCGAGCTCCTTCACCTCGGCGTCGCCGACCCGGAACATCCCCTCGTAGTCCGCGCCCGGCGGCGTGGCCAGCTCGCTGCCGAGATCGAAGAGCTGGTTCTGCAGGCGCCGGAACACCTCGTTGAGCCAGCGGTGCTTCTCCCCCTCCGCCAGCCGCTCCTCGTTGAAGACGCGCGCGAGACCGAGGATCGAGTTCAGCTCGTCGATCGTGCCGTAGGCGGCGATCCGCGGCGAATCCTTCGGCACGCGCTTGCCCCCGACGAGCGCCGTGGTCCCCTTGTCGCCCGTGCGCGTGTATACGCGCGTGATGCTGATCGTCATCACCGGACCCTCCGGGAGCTCCCTTCCCAATCCGTCCTCGCGAAACAGTAAGCCAGCGCCGCACCGGCGACGATCAGCGTCCCATGAAACCCCCACTCGATCCAGACCAACCCTCGCGGATTCATCCCGCTAACCATGTGGAGACCGTCGTGGAGCCACCAGTTCACGAGAAGCCAGGCGGTGCTGAGGTACATCGCCATGGCGCGCCCCCTGTCGGGGGCGGCCGCCCGCCGCACCAGCGGCCACCCAAGGATAACAAACGCTACACCCAGTCCCAGGGCAGCGGCCTCGAGCGCGCCGAAGACCATCAGCAGCGTGACCTGGCCGGGCGTCGGTGCCGGCATCAGCGGTGCGGGCGCCGGCCAGATCGCCGGGCCGAGGGGCGCGGTCGGCGCCAGCAGGAAGGCGGGAATCCCGATCAGGAGCGTCACCAGCAACACCTTCACCGTTGTCCTCATGCCCCTCCTCTCAAAACGGGAAGTGCCCGCCGGCCGGGCGTTACTCCGGCGGCTATCCGAGGCGATGGCCGGGGGCCAACATCCCCGCATTCTGGCGCTGGCCGCATCGACCCGGCTTCACCCGTCGCG
>JBBTEL010000148.1:0-15823 GCA_038042325.1 Candidatus Methylomirabilota bacterium | reverse complement strand
ACACGCTCTTGGGCGTGCGGATGACGTTGACCTTGTCCTTGGTGATCAGCTCCTGGAGGTCCTTCGAGTAGTAGTCCATCGCCTTCCACTCGTTGGCGGAGGAGGCCGCCTCGGCGCCGTATTGAAGAATGGCCTGCTGCTCCTTGGCCAGCGAGTTGAACTTGCCCTTGTTGAACATGATCTCGAAGTACTCGGTGGCCTGGTGGAAGCTGCCCAGCATGTAGTTCTTGGCCACGTCCTGGGCGCCGAAGCGGCGGTCGGAGGTCGGGTTGTTGAACTCGAAGGCGTCGATCACGCCGCGCTCCATGGCCGGCACGATCTCGCCGCCCGGGAGCTGCGTAACCTTCGCGCCCAGGGCCTGGAACAGGTCGGCCGCCAGGCCCACCGTGCGGTATTTCAGGCCCTTCAGGTCGGCCGCGCTCTTGACCGGCTTCTTGAACCAGCCGAGCGGCTGGGTCGGCATCGGCATGACGAAGAAGCTGACGATGTTGAGCTTCATGATGTCATTGAGCAGCTCGTTGAACAGCTCGCGTCCGCCGCCATTGTGGATCCAGCCGAGCCCCTCATTGGCATTGAAGCCGAACACCGGGCCGGTGCCGAAGAGCGACGCGGCCTTGTGCTTGCCGTACCAGTACACGGTCACCGTGTGGGCGGCGTCGAGCTGTCCGGCATGGACGGCGTCCTGCACCTGGAAGGGGTGGACGACGGAGCCGCCGACCAGATAGTCGATCTTGAGCCGTCCGCCGGCCATTTCGTTGACGCGCTTGACATAGTCTTCGGCGAACTCGTTTAACACGTCCTTGGCGCCCCAGGAACCCTGCATCTTCAGGGTCACCGTCTGGGCACGCGAAACCTGTGGCATGGCGAGCGTGGCCGCCCCGGTCAGGGCGGCACCGGCGAGGAACTTGCGCCGGGTCGTGGCCTTTCGATTCTCTGCTGTGGTCATGGCTGACCTCCTCCTCTGTGAGCGGCCGGGTTTAGGGCGCGTTGGGGCCATTTTTAAAGACGACGGCGACACGCTACCCTATTGGCAAGGCGGCTCACTTGTCAAGGGCGTTCATTAGGGAAATCTAGCGCCCGGGGGGGCTACCGTCAGGGCCAATGGCTCCCCCTCCCGCCTCACGGTCAGCCTGAGCGGCTGGTCGAGGGCCACGTCCACCAGGGCGTCGCCCACGGCTTGGCGGGACAGCACGGGCCGCCCGTTGACCTCCACGATGACGTCCCCCGCCTTGAGCCCCGCCCGGTCGGCCTGGCTGCCGCGCAGCACCACGGCGATAGCGGGGACTCCCGACGTCCGGAGCGATTCGCGCTCCTCCTGGGGGTCGCGGACGACGAAGCCGAACTCCGCCGCCACCCGCTCGGCGACGACCTCCTGGGGCATCACCCCCACGCTCACTCGCACCGTGCGTCGGCCCTCCCCTCCCCGGAGAACGGTCAAGGGCACCTCCTGCCCCGCCGGTGTCGCGGCCACGAAACGCTGGAGGGAGCGAGTATCGACGACCGGCCGATCCTTGAAGGCCACTACGAGATCGCCGTTCTGAAGCCCCGCCCGGGCCGCCGGAGTTTCCTTCAGGACTTCCACGATCAGCGCTCCGTAGCCCTCCCGGATGCCGTGGCGGGTCGAGATCTCCTCCATCTCCTGCTCGGAGAGGTCGCGGATCCTGACGCCCAGCCACCCCCACGTGGCCGCCTGGGCGACGGCGGGGAAGATCACGGCGCACAAGACCAGCAACCGGAGCAGGCCCCGCGCTCTGGCTCCTGCCCCGGGCCGAGAACCGAGCAGCCCAAGGCCCGAGCGACGAGGCGACCGGAGCGTAGCGACCACGCCGGCCTTCGGCCGGACGCGGTGCCCGCAATGGAAGGGATCGCCGAGGAGCGAGCGCTGATCAGTCGCCGGAGGCGATCCATTGCGGGCACCCGCGAAGCGGGTCGTGCGACGGTTATCGGGCCGGGGACTCATGGGTTGAGGAGGACCTGCTCGACGACCCCCCCGGGTCCCAGGATGACCCGGAGCAGGAAGGCGGGGCGCCGCCTGAATGAGTGGGCGAAGCGGAGGTCCTGGTACTCGACGACCTGCCGCGCGCCTTCCTCGCGCAAGGTCACCACCGGAAAGCGCGCGAACCAGAGAAACGTCTTGACGGCCTCGACCTCTTGCGCCTGCGCGACCGGCCCGTTCCGCGGGCCTTTCGAAATCGCCACAAGATCCGCTTCGCCCCGCTCGACGGCGACAATGCCCTGCCAGTAATGCTCGCCGTCCTCGATGAACCCCCGCCACCGGAACGGGGTGAACGGCTCCGGCAGCGCCTCGACGCGGCGCGGGACGATTCCCTGCGACCGCGCGATGCGATCCAGCGTGCTCACGGCCGCGAGGTGGTTGACGGCCATCAGAGCCAGGTATCCTGCGACGATTCCCAGGGCCACCCGCCCGATGAGCGCCGACCGGGAGCGCCAGGCGTAGCCGGCGACCAGCGCCCCCAGGAGCGGCAGGGTGAAGAAGGGATCGATGATGAAGACGAGGTCCAGGGCGGGGCGCGAGCGGGAGAACGGCAGGAAGAGCTGGATCCCGTAGCTCGTGATGAGATCCAGGAAGAGATGGCCGACGACGATCCCAAGAAGCGCGAGGCCCGACAAGAGCCTCCATCGCTTCTCAGGGCCCAGCAGCCGGACGATCAGCCCGACGGCGAGCGCGAGCCCCAGGCCCCCGACGAACGAGTGGGTGATCCCGCGGTGGGTCTCGAGCGCCACGACGCTCCCCGCCGGCGACCAGAGGACGTCGATGTCGGGAATCAGCGCGCCCGCCGTCATCGCCAGGGTGGCCTGGTAGCCATAGCGCTGGCGAAAACCCGCCTGGGCGAGAATGGCACCTGTCAGCCCGTGGGTGACCGGATCCATTATGCCGTGGTCTGGCGTAGCAAGTCGTCGAGGGCGGCGGCGAGGCGATCGAGGCGGCGGCCGACGTCGAGGGTCGCCAGCAGCTCCTGCCTCAGGAGCGGACCCGGGATGACCGCCGAGGCGATCCGGTCCGCCACCGCTCCCGGGACCGTCGCCGATCGGAATGCGCGCCCAATTTCGGGCGAAGCCTGGCCCTGGCACTTGAGGAGCCTGAGACAGGCCGCTTTCACGCGATCGGTCTGGGAGGCGAGCCGGTCGCCATCTCCCTGGGGGACGGCGTCCTCGAGGACACGCGCCCGCACCACCCGGTAGAGCGTATCCGTCGGCAGCTCGATCTCGATCCTCACACGGCAGTCGCCACGGACAAGGATGTTGAACCTGCCCGTGGCCAGCCGCTCCCACCGCACGATCTCCCCCGCGCCGGCCACCCCATAGACCGGGGGCTTGCCGTCATAGTCGGCCTCGTAGCCGGGCTTGAGCCCCACCACGGCCAGGCGCCGGTCGCGGGCCAGGCAGTCGGTGACCATCGCGCGATAGCGCGCCTCGAAGATGTGGAGCGGCAGGAGCGTGTGGGGGAAGAAGGTCAGGCCGGGGAGCGGGAAGATCGGCAGGACGACCACGCTAGCTGATGGACGGGAGCTTGAGCACGGAGAACGTACTCACCCGGTCGGCGACAGCCGCGGCCAGCTTCCGGAAGGCGGCGGCCTGGGGCGAGTCCGGCCGCCGGATGAGAATCGGCTGCCCCTCGTCGCCCCCCTTCCGCGTCTCGGGGTCGATCGGAATCTGGACCAGGAGGGGTACACCCACCTCCGCCGCGATCTTGTTCCCGCCGCCCTCGCCGAAGATCGGCGTCCGCCCCCCGCAGTGCGGGCACACGAAGTCGCTCATGTTCTCCACGACCCCGAGGATCGGGACGTTGAGCTTCCGGAACATGGCGAGCGCCTTCCGCACGTCCAGCAGCGCCAGGTCCTGGGGCGTGGTGACCATCACCACGCCCCCGAGCGGGATCACCTGCGAGATCGACAGCTGGGCGTCTCCCGTGCCGGGTGGCATGTCGAAGACCAGATAATCCAGCTCGCCCCAGAGCACGTCCCGGAGAAACTGCTGGACCGCCGAGTGGATCATCGGGCCGCGCCAGACGATGGCCTCCCCCGGCGCCACGAAGAAGCCGATGGAGATCAGCTTGATCCCGTAGCTCTCCACGGGGATGATGCGGTTCTCGAACATCCCGGGCTTGCCGCGCGCCCCCATCATCATCGGAATGTCCGGGCCGTACACGTCCACGTCCACCAGCCCCACCCTGGCGCCGGTCTCGTGGAGCGCCAGGGCGAGATTGACGGCGACGGTGGACTTGCCCACGCCGCCCTTCCCCGAGGAGACCGCGATCGTGTGCTTGACCTCGGGGATGAGGTCTTCCTTGGGAGGCTCGGCGGGGGCGGGGCGCCCGGCCGCCTGGGCCTGGCCTCCCATCGCCACCTGCACGTTGGAGACGCCCGGCACTCCGGCCACCACCTTCTTCGCCTGGCTGTGGATCTGGGCCTTCGCAAGCGCCGGCTGGACCGTGAACTGGAGGGTGAACGACACGTTCCCGTCCTGGATGGTCATGCCCTGGACCAGGCCGAGGCTGACGATGTCCTTGCCCGCGTTGGGGTCCTGGACAGTCCGGAGCGCCTGGAGGACGGCTTCCTCTGTGATCATTGGACCCACTATAGGGGGCGGTCGTCCCCGAGTCAATCCATGCTATCCTGATCCTGCCATGGGCATCGGCCCCGACGAATTCCGCCATGTTCTCGGCCAGTTCGCGAGCGGCGTCACGGTGGTCACGACCTGGGATGCCGACGGGCGCCCCACCGGCCTCACGGCCAGCGCCTTCACGTCGGTCTCCCTCGAGCCGCCGCTGATTCTGGTCTGCGTGGACCACAAAACCCAGAGCTACCCCGCCCTCCGCGCCAGCGGCCGCTTTGCGGTCAACGTCCTGGCCGTCGAGCACGAGACCCTGTCCCGGCGCTTCGCCACGACGGACGCCGACAAGTTCAACGGGGTGAGCTACCACCCCGGGCCCCTCGGCCTGCCCCTGATCCCCGAAGCGCTGGCCCATCTCGAGTGTCGCACCGTTCATGCCTATTCGGGTGGCGACCACACGATCTTCGTCGGAGAGGTGGAGGCTGCCCATGCGCGCGATGGAGAGCCGCTTCTCTACTTTCGCGGGGACTACACCCGACTCGACCACAGGAGATCCTGACCCATGACCATCCCGCTTTCCCGCCCCCCCGTGGACGACGAGATCAAGGGGGCGGCGCTCGCCGCCATCGAATCCCGGCAGTACATCCTCGGCCCGGAGTGCAGGGCGTTCGAGGCTGAGTTCGCTCGTTATATCGGAACGCGTCATGCTGTCCTGACGAGCTCCGGAACGGCCGCCCTCTGGATAACGCTGAAGGCGCTCGGGGCCAAGGCGGGCGACGAAGTCCTCGTCCCCGCCCACACCGCCTTCCCGACCGTCGAGGCGATCTGCTTCAGCGAGGCCACCCCGGTCTTCGTGGACGTGGACGACACCTACACGCTGGATCTGGCCGATGCCGCCCAGAAGATCACCTCAAGGACCGTCGGCATCATCCCGGTTCACATCTACGGCCATCCCGCCAACCTCGCGCGCGTCCAGGAACTCGTGGCGCGCCACGGGCTCTGGCTCCTCGAGGACTGCTGCCAGTCCCACGGGGCGACCTGGCAGGGCAAGAGGGTCGGGAGCTTCGGCCGGGCCGGCGCCTTTTCCTTCTACCCCTCGAAGAACCTGACCGTCATGGGCGACGGCGGCATCCTCGTGACCGACGACGACGAGATCGCCGCCCGGTGCCGGCGCCTGCGGGACCACGGCCGGCTCAACAAGGACGTCCACAGCGAGGTGGGGTTCAACCTCCGGTTCAACGAGATCCAGGCGGCCATCGGGCGCGTCCTCCTGCGCAGGCTGGACGCTATGAATGAGCGGCGGCGAAAGCTGGCGGCGCGCTACGCCGAGCGGTTGAAGGGGCTCCCTCTGGTTCTTCCCGCGGAGCAGCCGGAGGCCCGCCACGTCTTCCACCTCTACGTGATTCGGACCGACCGGCGCGACGCGCTGGCCGGGTTCCTCCGGGAGCGGGGAATCCAGACCGGCATCCACTACCCCGTCCCCTGCCACCGCCAGCCGGCTGTCGAGAGCTTGAACGCCCCCTCCTTACCGCGCACCGAGAGGATCGTCGGGGAGATCCTCACCCTCCCGCTCTCGGCCGGCCACACGGAGGAGGAGATCGACCAGGTCGCCGCCGCCGTCAAGGAGTTCTTCCAAGCGTGACGGCTGAGCCGCTGAGGATCCTCCAGCTCTACCCGAAGGAGGACTACTTCACCGGGGCGGCGATCCAGCTCCGCGAGCTGGCCCTGGGGCTCCGGGCCCGCGGCCACCACGTCGTGGTGGCGACGCGCCCCAGCCCCCTGTGGCGTCAGAAGGCCGAAGAGGCGGGCATCCCGTACGCGTCCCTCCCCATGCGTCACGAGCTGGATATGCGCTCAGTATTCGGGATCGTGCGCCTTCTCAGGGAGCACCACTTCCAGGTCGTCCACTGCCACAAGGGCCGCGCCCGCACTCTGGCGTTGCTCGCAGGACTGTTCGAGCGCATCCCTGTCCTGATCCTGAACCGCGGCGTCAGCTTCCCGCTGGACCCGTGGAACCGCCTCGGCTACACGACGGATCGCGTGACCGCCATCGTGGCGGTCTGCGAGTCCATCAAGCGGGGGCTCATCGGCGCCGGCGTCACGCCGGAGAAGATCGAGGTCATCTACTCGGGCACCGACACCGACCGCTTCCACCCCGGCGTTGACGGCAGCCGCGTGCGCTCGGAGCTGGGGCTCGCCCCGGAACACTTTCTGGTGACCCAGATCGGCGTCCGCAGCTGGCGCGGCAACGACGACGTCCTGGAGGCCATGGCGCGGGTGGCCCGGGCGGCGCCGCAGGCGCGCCTGCTCATCGTGGGAGCGCCCCCGCCTCGGATCACCAGCCTGATGGAGAAGGCCCGGGCCCGCGGGATCGAGGACGTCACGCGCGTGATCGGCCACCGCGAGGACATCCCCGAGATCCTGGCGGCCAGCAACGTCACCGTGGACGCCTCCTACGCCGGCCTCGGGCTGACGGGCTCGCTGAGGGAATCGCTGGCGCTGGAGACACCGGTCATCGGGACCAACCTCGAAGGAATCCCCGAGCTCGTCCTGGATGGCGAGACCGGCCTCCTCGTTCCCCCGCGGAATCCCGAGGCGCTGGCCCAGGCGATTCTACGAATCATCGAGAACCCCACGCGGGCCAAGGCCATGGCGCGGGCCGGCCGCAAGCGGGTCGAGGCGCTCTTCTCCACCCGGATCAAGGTGGAGAAAACCGAGGCGCTCTACACGCGCCTGCTGGCGCAACGCGCATGAACGTCTGGCCCCTGTACCTCCGCCTCCTGGCCTACCTCCGCCCCTACTGGCGCTGGCTCCTCGTCGGGACCGGGCTGGCGCTGGTGGTGGCGGCGATGGACGGCGCCATCGCCTGGCTCGTCAAGCCCGCCATGGACGACATCTTCCTCAACCGCGACCTTCGCATGCTCAGACTCATCCCATTGGCCCTGCTGGGAGCCTACTTGCTCAAGGCGGTCAGCCGATACGGCCAGTCGTACCTGATGGCCGCGGTGGGCGAGCGCGTGATCGCGACGATCCGGCGGAACCTCTACGCCCACATCCAGGGCATGCCGCTCTCCTTCTTCACGGACCTCCACTCGGCGGAGCTCATGTCGCGCATCACCAACGACGTCAACCGCCTGGCGCGGCTCTCCTCCACGGTGATGGTCATGGCGATCCGCCAGGTCTTCACGATCGTCGCGCTCCTCGGCGTCATGATCCTCCGCGAGTGGGTCCTCGCCCTGATCGCCGTCGTCGTGTTCCCCTTCGTGGGGGTCACGGTCCGCGCCATCGGGAAAAAGCTCTACAAGATCAACAAGCGCACCCAGGAGAAAATCGCCGAGCTCAACGTCGTCCTCCAGGAGGTCTTCGCCGGGACCAAGATCGTGAAGGCGTTCGGCCGCGAGGCCCACGAGCAGGAGCGTTTCGACCGGGTCAACGAGCGCCTGCTGGGCCTCTCGCTGAAGGACCACCGGACCGACGAGATCACCGAGCCCCTCATGGAAGTCTTCGGCGCCCTCGGGATCATGGGGGCGCTCTGGTACGGCGGCTATCAGGTGATCGAGGGGCACATGACGCCGGGCACCTTCTTCTCCTTCACCGCCGCCGTCATCATGCTCTACGGCCCCGTCCGGAAGCTCTCACGCATCGCCAACACCGTCCAGCAGTCCACGGCCTCGGTGGAGCGCGTGTTCGACGTCCTCGACACGCCCCCCGCGATTGTGGACCGCCCGGGGGCCGTCCGCCTGCCGGCCTTCCGCGACCGGCTCGACTTCGACCGCGTCTCCTTCCGCTATCCGGACGCCAAGGAGGACGTCCTGAATGACATCTCCCTCACGGTGCGGCGTGGCGAGGTGGTGGCGTTCGTCGGCCTGAGCGGCGCCGGCAAGTCAACCCTGATGGACCTCGTCCCCCGCTTCCACGACGTGACGCGCGGCAGGATCCTGATGGACGGTCACGACCTCCGCGACCTGACGGTCGCCTCGCTCCGAGCGCAGATCGGCGTCGTCACCCAGGAGACGTTCCTCTTCAGCGACTCGATCTTCTACAACGTCGCCTACGGCAAGCCGGGGGCGACGGCCGAAGAGGTGGAGCGGGCGGCGAAGCTGGCCCATGCCCACAACTTCATCCTGGCCGCCCCCGAGGGGTACCAGTCGCGCGTGGGCGAGCGTGGGGTGAAGCTCTCGGGCGGCCAGCGCCAGCGTCTCGCCATCGCGCGGGCATTTCTGAAAGACCCGCCCATCCTGATCCTGGACGAGGCGACCTCCGAGCTGGACGCCGAGAGCGAGTTCATCGTCCAGCAGGCCTTGACCGACCTCATGAAGGGCCGGACCGTGCTGGTCATCGCGCACCGCCTCTCCACGGTACGGAACGCCGACCGGATCTACGTCATCCACGAGGGCCAGATCGCCGAGGTCGGCCGCCACGAGGAACTGCTCGCGAAGGACAGCATCTACCAGCGCCTCTACGGCATCCAGATCGATCCCCGCCAGGCCGGCTCCCGCTGAATTCGCGGCCCGGGCTGGTGCGTACGCAACCTGTCTGATTTCGGTCACATATTGACGTGGATTTTCGTGGCATGTATACTGCCATTCATCGTGCCATGGAACGAGCCATGAAAAGGACCTCACGTAACTTCCACCTTCCCCTGCCTGACGACCTGTACCGGAAGCTTCGCGGCGAGGCGGAAGAATCGAAGCTCCCTGCGACGGTCGTGGCCCGCTATGCGATCGACGCCTGGCTCCGCCAGAGGAGACGGGCAGTTCTGCGGGAGGCAATTGCCGCCTATGCGGCCCGGATGGCAGGAACCGGGGCCGACCTAGATCCCGATTTGGAGGCCGCGACGCTGGAGGGCTGGACCCGGTCAAGGCGGAGACGGAAGCGGTGAGGCGGGGGGAGATTTATTGGGCGAACGTCTTCCCGAGATCGGGGTCGGAGCAGCGAGGCTCGAGGCCCGTGATTATCGTTTCCCACGACGGCTTCAATCAGATCCCTGGGTGGCGCTCAGTTATCGTGGTCCCGATCTCGTCATCGGAGGCGCAGGCGAGAAGAGGACCGACGGCTGTACCGCTCGCAAGAGGGGCGGGAGGGCTCAAGAAGGCAGGCGTTGCGCTCTGCCACCAGGTCACCACCTTGGACCGGGCAAAGCTAGTGCAGCGAGTCGGAGCCTTACCGAGCGATCTGATGTCGCAGATCGCCACCGGCCTGAAATCCGCTCTGGATCTGATCGAGTAAGGATCTCAATCCGCCAGTCAGCCCGCTGAGCGACTTGCCGCCGCCTCGGGCACCGCCGGTAGGCCTCATTTCTTCAACCCTTCATGAGGTAATACAACCCGACGATCAACAACAGGCCGCCGAACACGAGCGCCGTCATTTGTCCGGCAGCGTATGATCCACCGCCCTCAAGCTGGCCACCACGAACGAGGGAGGAGACGAGAAGCCCTCCACCCCAGATGACCCCGATCGCGCCAAATATGCGATTACGCATCAAGTCACCACCGTTCGTACCATTCAAGGCCCCCAGGTAAGTCGGCGGCGGCATACTCGAGGTGGATCACCCGCCGATGCGCGGGAGCCGTCGCCGGCGATGACGCGTGGAGGAGCAACGGCCGCATCACCAGAATCCCCCCGCGCGGAACCAGACAGTCAACCGCCTTCGCGGCGCGGCGGAGCTCCCCGATCCTCTCGTGGCCGAGACGGCCAGCCTGATGCGAGCCCGGGATGACTCTGAGCGCGCCATTCTCGATTCCACATTCATCCAGGTGCACTCTCACCGCCAACATCCGTTCAAGGAGCGCGCCTGGCGGCCGAACGTGAGTCACTCCGAGGACCACGGGCCGAAGCCCTCGACATCTCGCCGCTCCCGCACGGCGATCGAGAGGTCCTGGTGCCACACGACCTTCCAGTTCGCCTGGGGGGTCTTATCAAAGAGCACGCCGCGGACAGCGAAGCAACCCGGCCCCAGGAGGGCCTCGGCAATCTGACGTAGCAGTTTTGACCGGGCGAGCTCCTGCACGGCCGCGACCTGGCCGAGCAGGTTCCGCACCCCGCCGCGCCGGCCTGCATCCATGGCTGCGGCGAAAGGGACGAACGCCTCGCTCAGCCGATCGCACTCTTCAGCGGACAGCACCTCCGGGATGACCGCATAGCCGGCACTTTCAACGGCGGCCGCCAGATTCTCAAACAAATGTGTCAAAGTCCGAGTAACCATCGCCAGACCGCAAGAGCGATCAGCGCGAGAAGGATATATTCGGCCGCCTTCATCACCCGGCCAAGGGGGGTGCGCTCGCGGCGAAGTATTTCCCTGCCAAGGGCCTGTGCCTGATCGCGCGGCATTCGGATCGACCAGAACGTTAGGCAGGCCGCATGTGCAACCGGGAACACGGTTTGTACCGCAGCGACAACCAGCAGCGCGACGAGAACGGCGTTCGGACTCAACAAGCCATCTTAGAGCCGTTGACGATGGGCAGGCCGGCTCTGGCCGCCTTACCGGTACACGTCTCTCCGGTGCCCGACCTTGACGACGTACACCAGCCGGTCCTTGTCCTCGATCGAATAGACAACGCGGTAATGGCCCTCCCGCACGCGGTACTTATCTCCCTGGCCTGACAGCTTCTCACAGCCGGGAGGGCGGGGGTTCTCTGCCAGGAACTGGATCCGGCTGACGATGCGCTGGCGATCTTTCTTCTGATCACCGGCCTCGATCTCCTTGGCCGCGGACGTCTTTATGCGGATCCTATATCTTGCCACGCCGTTTGAGCGCCTTGACTACATCCTCGAAGTCGAGGTCCCGCTCATGGGCGCGTTCCTCAAAGGCTGACAGATCCTCCGCGTCTTCGGCGAGGAGGTGCTTGACGGCGTCGTTCACCATCCCCGAGATGGAGCGCTCCGTCGCCACAGCCTTGAGGCGGAGGGCCCGATGGATCTCGGGGTCGAAATAGACGGTTGCTCGCTTCGGTAGGCTCATGGTGACATCATAGCGCTATGACGCCATAGCGTCAACCCCCGCGCCGATGGGCTGTCAGGGCTCGCGGAAGCGGTTGACGATGGGCAGACGCCAGTCCTTGCCGAAGGCGCGCGGGGTGATCTTGATGCCGATGGGCCCCTGGCGGCGCTTGTACTCGTTCTTGTCCACCATGCCGACCACCTTGCGCACCGTGGCGGTGTCGAAGCCGAGAGCCGCGATCTCCTTCAGGCTCTTGTCCCCCTCCACGTAGGCCTCCAGGATCGCGTCGAGGACCGGGTATGGCGGCAGCGTGTCCTGGTCGGTCTGGCCCGGGCGCAGCTCCGCCGACGGTGACCGCTCCAAGACGCTCTCGGGAATCACGGCGCGGCCGGCCCGCTCGTTCACGTGCCGGGCCAATTTGTACACCATGGTTTTCGGCACGTCCTTCATGACGGCGAAGCCGCCGGCCATGTCGCCGTACAGGGTGCAGTACCCGACGCCGATCTCGCTCTTGTTCCCCGTGGTGAGGACCAGCCAGCCGAACTTGTTGGACAGCGCCATGAGGAGCGTGCCGCGGATCCTCGCCTGGATGTTCTCCTCGGTGACGTCCTCTTTGAGCCCCTTGAACGGGCGCGCCAGGGCGCGCTTGAAGGCCTTGAACACCGGCGTGATGGGGAGCGTGAGAAACTCGATCCCGAGATTTTTGGCCAGGCGCTTGGCGTCGCCCCGGGTCCCCTTGGACGAATAGGGAGACGGCATGGTCACTCCGGCCACGTTCTCGGCGCCCAGGGCGTCGCAGGCGATGGCGGCCACGAGCGAGGAGTCGATGCCGCCGGAGAGGCCGATCACGACCCGGCGGAATCCGTTCTTCCTGACGTAGTCCCGGGTGCCGACGACGAGCGCCTTGTAGATCTCCTCGACGGGCTCGAGGCGCTCGACCTCCCGCGCCGGCAGCGGCGGCTTGGGCGACGCCGGCAACGGCTGGAGCTCGATCCGGGGAACCCGATCCGGGGTGCGCAGCTTCTCCTTGCGGCGGCGCGAGTCGTGGAGGCGGGCGCGGAAGACGGCGTCGAGATCGAGGTCGGCGACGACCAGGTCCTCCTCGAAGACTTTCCCGCGCGCCAGGCACTCGCCCTTCTCGTTGAAGATCAGGGATTGGCCGTCGAACACCAGCTCGTCCTGCCCGCCGACCATGTTGACGAAGGCCAGGCATACCAGGTCGTCGGCCGCCCGGGTCGCGAGCATCTTCTCCCTGAAGTGCCCCTTGCCGGCATGGTAGGGCGATCCGTTGATCGTGATGACCAGCTCGGCGCCCGCCAGGGCCTGAGCGGTGGTGGGGCCGGTGGGGTACCAGATGTCCTCGCAGATGTTGGCGGCGATCAAGGTCTCGCCGAGGGCGAAGACGGGTGCCTCCGTCCCGGCCTGGAAGTAGCGGTTTTCATCGAAGACACCGTAGTTCGGAAGGTACTGCTTGTGATAGGCGCCGACCCGCCGACCATCATGGAGAACCGCGGCGGCGTTGAAGATGTCGTCGCGCTTGTCCACGAAGCCCACGACGGCCGTCAGGCGGCGCGACGCCTTGGCGACCTCATCGAGGGCCTTGAGGTTCGCTTCGATGAAGGCGGGCTTGAAGAGGAGATCCTCGGGGGGATAGCCGGTGAGCGCGAGCTCCGGGAAGGCCACCACGTCGCAGCCGAGGTGCCGCGCCTTCTCCATCCATTCGAGGATCAGGCGGACGTTCCCCTCGAGGTCGCCCACGGTGGGGTTCACCTGGGCCAGGCCGATCCTGAGTCGCTTCATCCTCTTCGCTCTCCCTGGTATATTCTAATCCCCTGGACGGGCCAAACGCTGCGAATTGCTATGTGGAAAGCTCCCTGGCTTCCATCCCACGTTCCCGAGGGGGAGACCCCTGAGCGCTGCCCCCGCTGCGGGCGCCGCGCCATGATCCGCTGGACGCTCCGGCGCGACCTCCAGCGCCGGGTCTTCCGCCTCTGGGTCTGCACCGACTGCCACGCGACCGAGGAGCGGGAGGAGCCCGAGTAGGGCCGCCGGTACCGGGGGCTTGACAGATCAAGTTTTGTTGATATATTGAACCCGTCATGGCGCTGCTGAGAATCGCTCACCCCCACGCCCGGGCCGCCGCGGCCCGGGGCTTCCACGCCCTCGCCGACGAGACGCGGCTCCGGATCGTGGACCTCCTGCGCGACGGGGAGCGCTGCGTCTGCGACCTCCAGGACTGGCTCGGAATGTCCCAGTCCGCGCTCTCCTTCCACCTGAAGACCATGAAGGAGGCCGGACTCCTCATCGACCGCCGCCAGGGGCGCTGGGTGTACTACCGGCTGAACCCCGCAGGGCTGGCGGCGCTCGAGGAAACGCTCTCGGGGTTGATCAACCATTCTTGATGCGAGGAGGTGCGGGATGGACACCAAGGAGCTGAAGGCCACGATCCAGGACAAGTACGGCAAGGCGGCCCTGAAGGCAAAGGAGGCAGATGCCAGCTGCTGCGGCCCCACTTCGTGCGGGAGCGTCGTCACGAAGGACCTCTACGTGAAGGACGAGCTCACCGGCCTACCGGCGGAAGCCGTCGCGGCCTCGCTCGGCTGCGGCAACCCCACGGCCCTGGCCCAGCTCAAGCCCGGCGAGGTGGTGCTGGACCTGGGCTCGGGCGGCGGCATCGATGTGCTGCTCTCGGCCAAGCGTGTGGGCCCCACCGGCAAGGCCTACGGCCTCGACATGACGGAGGAGATGCTGGCCCTGGCCCGGGAGAACCAGCGCAAGGCCGGCGTGGAGAACGTGGAGTTCCTGAAGGGCGAGATCGAGAGCATCCCCCTCCCCGACCGCTCGGTGGACGTCATCATCTCGAACTGCGTCATCAACCTGTCGGGGAACAAGGATCGCGTGCTGGCCGAGGCGTTCCGCGTCCTCAAGCCCGGCGGCCGCTTCGCCGTCTCCGACATCGTGGTGCGCGGCGAGCTGCCGGCCCCGATCCGCCGGAGCCTGGAGGCCTGGGCCGGCTGCGTGGCCGGGGCCCTCACGGAGGAGGAGTACCGGGAGAAGCTGGCGCGGGTGGGGTTTTCCCAGATCGATGTCGAGCCGACGCGGATCTACCGGCTCGAGGACGCGAAGGAGCTGCTCGCCCAGTACAAGGATCTGCTGGAATCGCGAACGCTGGAGGGCGCGAGCCTGGAGGATCTCATCGCCGAGACGGACGGCAAGCTGATGAGCGCCTTCGTCCGCGCGACCCGCCCGCAAGGGGCGGGTGCCGCGACCACGCCGGCTGACGCCGGTCGTGGTACCCGCAAAGGTTAGGCTTCGCCTCCTATCGCTCGCTTTCGCTCGCGCTTACGGCGAGGTCCGGTTGACGAAGTCGATCAGGAGGCGCAACCCGCCGTAGTTCGTCCGGTTGAACGGCAGGACGAGCCGGGGGAGATCGGGGTATTCGTCTCCCTCGGGGGGCAGCGGCCCCGGAACCTGCTCGGCCGGGCCCTTGAGGATGCCGTCGAACTCCCGCTGGAGGTCGGCGAGGGCCTGCTCGGAGAGCGGCCGGCGGAGCCGCAGGACCAGCTGGTCTCCCACGTCGCGCTGGGAGTGGAACACGCGGTAGAAGTCGAGGGTTTCCCGCGTGGCATCCTCCACGGTGCTCGCCAGCCGGTAGAGGTGACTGTCCTCGGGTGAGACCAGCTCCTGCCCCACCATCTGCCCCCGCACGAATCCTTCCCAGGTCTTCCAATAGGTGCCCCCGGGGACGTCGAGCAGGATCACGGGGATCAGGCGGGTCTTCCCCGTCTGGATCAGCGTGAGCACCTCGAACGCCTCGTCGCAGGTGCCGAAGCCGCCCGGCAGGTAGCAGACGGCCGCCGACTCCTTGAGCAGGAAGAGCTTGCGGGTGAAGAAGTACTTGAACGTGATCAGCTTGGGATCGTCGGCGATCCAGGGGTTGGCCTCCTGCTCGAAGGGCAGCCGGATGTTGAGCCCGAAGCTCTTCTCTCGACCGGCCCCCGCCTGGGCCCCGCCCATCACGCCGCTCCCCGCCCCGGTCACGACCATCCAGCCCGCTTCCACCATCCGGCCTCCCAGGTCACGCGCCAGGACCGAGAACGCGTGGTCCGCCGGAGTCCGGGCCGATCCGAAGACGGTGACCTTGGGCACCTCCCGGTACGGGGCGAACACCTTGAACGCGTAGCGGAGCTCCTTCAGGGCGGAGTTCGCGATCTTGAGGTCGCCGACCTCCGCGCCGTCCTCGAACATTTTGAGGACGGTGGTCAGCATCTGCGAGTAGTAGGGCCAGGTCTCGCGGGGAACCTGGAG
>JBBTEL010000147.1:2881-6130 GCA_038042325.1 Candidatus Methylomirabilota bacterium | reverse complement strand
TTCGAACGCGCCAATGTAGAGTGGGAGTGACACGATGAGCAAGCTCGTCCTGGCCGTGGTCGTGTTCCTGGTGGGCATGGGGATCTCGCGCTACCTCAACCGGGCAGAAGACCTTCCGCTTCAGGTGCGGCGGCTCGGGGCGCGCCTGGCGTTCCTCGGCGGCATCGTGGTGCCGGCCCTGATCCTCCTCTTCTCCACCTTCCGCATCATCCCCGCCGGTCACGTGGGGGTGGCGCTGCTGTTCGGCCAGGTCCAACCGGTCCCCCTCAAGGAAGGGCTCAACCTCGTCAACCCGCTCTACGACGTGATCGACATGGACACGCGCGTGAAACGGCATCAGGCCCGCTACGACGCCGCGTCCAAGGACCTCCAGGCCGTCCATGTGGAGATGGTCCTCAACTTCCGGCTGCTGCCCGAGAAGGCAGCGGAGGTCTACCAGCGGGTGGGAGTCGGCTACTCCAACGTCATCGTGGATCCCGCCGCCCAGGAAATCCTCAAGGCGAACAGTGCGCTCCACAATGCCGCGGAGATCTTGCAGAAACGACCGGCCATCAAGGCGGATGTCCAGAAAGAGCTCACCCAGTGGCTGGCCAAGTACGGGATCGAGATGAAAGAGGTGGCGCTGGCCAATATTCGCTTTGACCCATCGTACGAGCGCGCCATCGAGACCAAGCAGATCGAGGAGCAGAAGGCCGAACAGAAGCGCTACGAGCTGATCCAGGCCCAGCGCCAAGCGGAGATCGCCGCCGCCACCGCCAAGGGGAAGGGGGACGCCGCCCGAGAGGAGGCCAAGGGCGTGGCCGAGGCGCTCAGGATCAAGGGCGAGGCAGAGGCCGCCTACAACGCCAAGGTGGCGGGTTCGCTGACCCAGACGCTCATCCAGCAGCAGTACCTGTCGCGCTGGGACGGCAAGCTCCCCCAGTTCATGATGGGAGCGGGCGTTACCCCGCTCATCCAGATCCCGCTTCCCCCGTCGGAAGGCCGCCGGTAGGGCGATGACCCATTCGGACTTCGTCCACCTGCACGTCCACTCGGAGTACAGCCTCCTGGACGGCGCGGCCCAGCTGGACAAGCTCGTCGCCCGGGCCAAGGAGCTCCGCTTCCCCGCGCTGGCCCTCACCGACCACGGCAACCTGTTCGGGGCCATCGACTTTTACCTGGCCTGCGAAAAGGCCGGAGTCAAGCCGCTCCTCGGGGCCGAGCTCTACGTGGCGCCGGGGAGCCGGTTCGAGCGGGCCAACGTGGACGGGTCCTACGAGGGCGCCAACCACCTGACGGTCCTGGCGAGGAGCCGGCAGGGTTACAAGAACCTCATCAAGCTCGTCTCCAAAGCATATCTTGAAGGGTTCTACTATAAACCACGGGTAGATAAGGAGCTTTTGGCCCAGCACTCGGACGGGCTCCTGGTCCTGTCGGGGTGCCTGAACTCGGAGGTGTCGCGGCTCCTGGCCGGGGGCGAGGAGGACAAGGCCCGGCAGGTCGCCGGCTGGTACCAGGAGGTGTTCGGGCGGGACTACTACTTCATGGAGGTCCAGTCCCACGGCCTCGCCGAGCAGTACCGGGTGACCGAGGCCACCGTCAGGATCGCCGGGGCGATCGGCGCCCCCGTGGCCGGCACCAACGACGCCCACTACCTCGAGGCCGCGCACGCCCGCGCCCACGAGGCGCTCCTCTGCATCCAGACCGGGACGACGATGCGGGACCCGAACCGCTGGCGCTTCGCCACCGACCAGTTCTACCTGAAGTCGGCCGAGGAAATGCAGCGCGTCTTCGCCGACCTCCCGGAGGCCTGCCGCAGCACGCTGGCGGTGGCCGAGCGCTGCAACCTCGAGCTCGAGTTCGGCCAGTTCCACCTGCCGCGCTACCGGGTGCCCGAGGGGCGCACGCTCGACAGCTACCTGAAGGATCTGGCGACGGAAGGGCTCCGCCGGCGCTACGGGCCCACGCTTGCCGACGCCGTCGTGGAGCGTCTGGAGCAGGAGCTGGCGGTCATCGAGAAGATGGGCTTCGCCGGGTACTTCCTCGTGGTGTGGGACTTCATCGCCTACGCCAAGGGGCAGGGGATCGCCGTGGGGCCGGGCCGCGGCTCGTCGGCCGGTTCGCTGGCCGCCTACGCGCTCGGCATCACCAACATCGACCCGATCCGCTACGGGCTCCTCTTCGAGCGCTTCCTGAACCCCGAGCGCGTCTCGATGCCCGACATGGACATCGACTTCGCCGACGACCGGCGGGACGAGGTGATCGAGTACGTCGCCCGGAAATACGGCCGCGAGAACGTGGCCCAGATCATCACCTTCGGCACCCTCGGGGCGAAGGCCGCGATCCGCGACGTGGGGCGCGTGCTGGGGATGCCCTACAACGAGGTGGACCGGATCGCCAAGCTCGTCCCCGCGTTCCCCCTCAACATCGCGCTCGACGACGCCCTGTCACAGTCTCCTCAGCTGGCGGAAGCGATCCGGAGCCGCCCGGAGCTCGCAGAGCTGTGGGACACCGCCAAATCGCTGGAGGGGCTCACCCGCCACGCGTCCAAGCACGCCGCCGGCGTCGTGATCTCCGACGAGCCGCTGATCGAGCACGTCCCGCTCTACAAGGACCCGAAGCGGACCGAGGTGGTCACCGGCTACGCCATGGGGCCCATCGAGAAGATCGGCCTCCTCAAGATGGACTTCCTCGGCCTCCGCACCCTGACGGTCCTCGCCAACACCTCCCGGCTGGTAGGGGAGTCCAAGGGGGTGGCCGTGGACCTCGACGCCGTCCCCTTCGATGACCCCAAGACCTACGAGCTCCTGTCGGAGGGCAGGACCTTCGGCGTGTTCCAGCTGGAATCCGCGGGAATGCGAGAGGCCTTGAAAAACCTCAAGCCGGAGCGGCTGGAAGACATCATCGCCATGGTGGCCCTCTACCGTCCCGGCCCCATGGACCTCATCCCCGACTTCATCAACCGGAAGCACGGCCGGGCCAAGATCACCTACGAGCACCCGCTGATGGAGAAGTACCTCAAGGACACCTACGGCATCATGGTGTACCAGGAAAGCGTGATGCAGATCGCCTCCGAGATGGCCGGCTTCACCATGGGCGAGGCCGACATCCTCCGGCGCGCCATGGGGAAGAAGGACCGGGAGCTCATGGCCAAGCAGCGGGCCAAGTTCGTCGGCGGCGCGAAGGCCCGCGGCATCACGGAGAAGAAGGCGGAGAAGATCTTCGACCTCATGGAGAAGTTCGCGGGCTACGGCTTCAACAAGTGCCTGA
>JBBTEL010000147.1:0-2781 GCA_038042325.1 Candidatus Methylomirabilota bacterium | reverse complement strand
CTCACCGACGACGACTTCGTGGCCGTCGCGCGCCATCTTTCCCCGCCAGGGACCGCAGATGTGATCCCGCTGGTGCTTTGCAGAGAATCGCTTCGAGAAGCGATCCTCAAGCGTTTTTCGAGTTTGAGCGCCGGCTGTCGCGAACTCGGGGTCGCCTATGGCCTCGTATCTCAGGACAGCCGAAAGCGGGGGATCCGCCGGGACACGCTCGAATACCTGGCTGAGCGCCTGGATTCCCCACAACTTCACGCGCTCGCCGGCCCCGCCATCGGCTGGTCCCGGCCGAGGGCCTTCGTCCTAGAGGGCTTCGAGGCGACCTACGATTTCGAGGTCCCCGGGGCCCGGAGCTTCATCGCCAACGGCATCGTCGTCCACAACTCGCACGCCACGGCGTACGCGGTGGTCGCGTACCAGACCGCCTACTTCAAGGCCAACCACCCGGTGGAGTTCATGGCCGCGCTCCTCACGTCGGAAATGGGGGACACGGACAAGATCGTCAAGTACATGGAGGAGTGCCGGGCGATGGGGCTCCAGGTCCTCCCGCCCGACGTCAACGTCTCCGGCGTCCAGTTCACCGTCGCGGGAGGGACGATCCGCTTCGGCCTGGCCGCCATCAAGAACGTGGGCGAGGCCGCCATCCAGTCCACTCTGGCCACCCGGGAGGCCAAGGGGCCCTTCACGGCGCTGGCGGACTTCTGCGCCCGCGTGGACCTCCGCCTGGTGAACCGCCGGGTGGTCGAGAGCCTCATCAAGGCCGGGGCCTTCGACTCGCTCGGGCTCACGCGCGCCCACCTCCTGGCCACGCTCGACCGGGCCATGGAGGCGGGCCAGCGCCGGCAGCGCGACCGCCTGGAGGGACAGGCGTCGTTCTTTGAGCTGATGGGGGAGGCCGGGGGCGTGGCCGAGCAGCCGGCAGGCGAGGAGCCACCGATCCCCGAATGGGAGGACGACCAGCGGCTCGCCTACGAGAAGGAAGTGCTGGGGTTCTACCTCACCGGCCACCCGCTGGCCCGCTTCCGGGAGGAGGCCCTACGCCTCAAGGCCACGCCGATCGCCGACCTCGCGCAGCGACCCGCCGCAGCGCGCCTCACCCTCCTCGGCCAGATCACGGCCCTCAAGGAGATCCCCACCAAGAGCGGGGAGCGGATGGCCTTCGCCACTCTCGAGGACATGACCGGCAGCGTGGAGCTCACCGTTTTCCCCGCGCCCTTCAAGGCGGCGGCTCCCCTGCTGCGCTCCCGCGAGCCCATCGTCGTCCGTGGCAGGGTGGATGAAACGGAGAAGGGCCGGGTCGTGCTCGCGGAGGACATCCGCCCCCTCGGGGACGCCGCGCCGCGGGAAGCGGAGGAGACCGACCCGTTCGACGTGGGGACGCGTCGCGAGCCCCAGACCTGCCGGATCCGCGTTCTCGCCAACGGCGAATCGGAAGCGCTCCTCGAATCCGTCAAGCGCGTGTGCGGGGAGCACCCGGGGCGGGTGCCGCTGTTCGTCCACCTGCTCCTGCCGGAGCAGGAGGTCGTGGTGCGGGTCAAGGGGCTTGGCGTGGACCCGGTCCCCGACCTGATCACGAAGGTCGAGGCCCTTCTGGGGCAGGGGAGCGTTCTCATCGAATGAGAATCCTCGTCGTCGATGATGAGCCTCTCGTCGCGGGATTGATCGCCGACGGCCTTCGGGACGAGGGCCACGAGGAGATCGTCATCGCCACCAGCGGCCCGGAGGGTCTCCAGGACATCGAGCGGGATCCCCCGGACGTGGTCTTCCTGGACATCACCATGCCGGGAATGGACGGGATCGAGGTCCTTCGGCGGATCCGGGAGCGATGGGCCGATCTGCCGGTCATCATCCTGTCGGGGTGGGGGACCGAACAACAGATCGAGGCCGCCCGGAAACTGGGCGTGACCGACGTGCTCCAGAAGCCCGCGCCGCTGAAAAATCTCTCGCAGACTCTCGCCCGGCTCCAGCAGATCGCCGGGACCGCGCCGCCGTACGTCATCGTGGTGGCGCGAAACCAACCCCGCGTCTTCGAGTATCTCAGCCGGAAGTTCGCCGGGGACCCGGAGTTCCAGGTCATCCTGGATCGGCGGGGGGGCCAGCGCCGCCAACACGCCGAGGCGCACGAGCCGGAACGGCGCCAGGTGGAGCGCCGCCTCCTGGCGGCCGACCTGCTGCGCTTTCAGGGGGTCGCGATCATCCGGCGGCGCCAGGCCACCTTCGCGCGCCCGCGGTGAGCAGGATCGCGCCGCGGCGCCGGATCCTCGTGGTGGAAGATGACGAGATGGTCCGGGACGCCGTGGCCATGATGCTCCGGGCGGACGACCATGAGGTCGTGACCGCGAGCAGCGCCGCGGAGGCGCTCGACCTGCTCGAGCGGGGCTCCTACGACGTCATCGTCAGCGATCTCAGACTCCCGAACATGGATGGTCGCACGTTCTACCGCGAACTGAAGCAGCGATGGCCGGCTGCCCTGCCGCGCCTCATCTTCATGACGGGACACGCCTCGGATCCCGACTCCGCCCGCTTCCTCCGGGAGACGGGCGTGCCGGTGCTGGCCAAACCCTTCACCCCCGAAAGCCTTCGACGGGCCGTCCGGCGGGCCTTCCTGGCGCCGTGAGCCCCGCGCATGCCTGAGGAGCTCGAGTTCGAGAAGCCGCTCCTGGAGCTGGAGAACCGGATCGCCGAGCTCCGCGCCTCGTCCGATCCGCTCGCCGCGCGGGACGAGATCGCCGCCCTCGAGGAGCGCCTCCGGCGGCTTCAGCAACGCACCTACGCCAGCCTGACCCC
>JBBTEL010000146.1:4783-7381 GCA_038042325.1 Candidatus Methylomirabilota bacterium | reverse complement strand
AGAGCTTCACCACGGAGTTCCGGAGGCTCCCGATCCCCTCGATCCTCACCTCGACCTTGTCTCCGGGCTGCATGGGGCCGATCCCCGAGGGCGTGCCCGTGGCGATCAGGTCGCCCGGCAGGAGGGTCATCACCTGCGAGATCCGCGCGACGACGTCCTCCAGGGGGAAGATGAAGTGCTTGGTGTTCGAGGCCTGCTTCCGCTCCTCGTTCAGGTAGGCTTCGACGTCCACCCCGTTCGGATCGATATCCGTGGCGATGCACGGCCCCACCGGGCAGAACGTGTCGAAGGACTTGGCGCGGGTCCACTGGCCGTCCTTCCGCTGGAGGTCCCGGGCGGTCACGTCGTTCACGCAGGTGTAGCCGAGCACGTACTCGCGCGCGCGCTCCGCGGGCACGTTCCGGCAGCGCTTCTTGATCACGATGCCCAGCTCCGCCTCGTAGTCCACGCGCTCGGACAGGGCCGGGTACACGATCGGGTCATTGGGCCCGATCAGCGCCGTGGGCGGCTTGAGGAAGAGGATCGGCTCCTCCGGAATGGGAGCGTTGAGCTCCTGAGCGTGGTCCCGGTAGTTGAGCCCCACCGCGACGATCTTCGAGGGGACCACGGGGGCCAGCAGCACGACTTGCTTGAGCGGAAACTTCTTCCGCCCCCGCCTGAAGGCCCCGAAGGGCGTTCCCGAATACTCCACCACGCGGGCGCCCTCGAGGACGCCGTAACGGGTCTTGCCGCTGACCTTGAACCTCACGATCTTCATGGCTCGCGTCTCCTTGCCCTGCCCGAGCGCGGGTTTTGCCACGACCCGCGCCACCTGAAGTGGCGCGGGTGCCCGCAGAGGTGGCTCGCCTCCGCTCGCGCGTTCCCGCCGGAGGGGGGCGGAGCCCCCCTCCGAGGTTCTACTTGAGCGCCAGCACGTCCTGCATCGAGTAGAGCCCCGGCGGCGCGCCCGCGATGAAGCGCGCGGCCCGGATCGCGCCCCGGGCGAAGGTGTCCCGGCTGTGCGCCCGGTGGGTCAGCTCGAGCCGCTCGCCGAGGTTGCCGAAGGTCACGGTGTGTTCGCCCACGACGTCGCCCGACCGCAGCGAGAGGAGCCCGATCTCGTCGCGCGTGCGCTCCCCCGGCGTCCCCTGCCGCCCGTACACGGCGACCCGGCTCAAGTCCCGCCCCAGGGCGCCGGCGATCACCTCGGCCATGCGCAGCGCGGTGCCGCTCGGGGCGTCCTTCTTGAAGCGGTGGTGGATCTCGGTGATCTCCACGTCGTACTCATCCCCCAGGGTCTGGGCCATCTGGGCCAGGAGCTTGAAGGCCAGGTTGACGCCGACGCTCATGTTGGGGGAGACGAGGATGGGGACCGTCTCGGCCAGCCGCGCGATCTCCTCCCGCTGAGGGGCCGTGAAGCCCGTGGTCCCGATGACGGCGCGGCCGCCGCCCCGGGCGACGACGCGGAGATGCTCGAGCGTGGCCTCGGGGATCGAGAACTCGACGAGGATCCGGTCGCGCGTCAGGACCGCGCGGGGGTCGGCCGTGACGGAGACGCCGTGCCGGCCGATCCCCGCGACCTCACCCGCGTCCCGTCCGAGCGCGGCGTGGCCGGGAGCCTCCAGGGCGCCCACCAGGGTGAGATCCGGGGCGTCCGCCAGGCAGGCGATGACACGGCATCCCATCCGGCCGGCGGCGCCGGCCACAACCACATCGGGCATCGCGGTGTGCTCAGGCCTTCAGCAGGCCGAACTGCTGGAGGACCGTCTTGAGGCGCTCGCGGTTGGCGTCCGCCAACCGGCAGAGCGGCAGCCTGAACTCCGGGGCGATCATCCCCAGCATCGCCATGGCTTCCTTCACCGGGATCGGATTGGTTTCGATGAACATCGCCCGGCAGAGCGGGAAGAGGCGGTGGAACAGGTCGCGGGCGCGCTTCCAGTCACCCTCCAGCGCGGCGTGGGTCATCTCGGCCGTTTCGCGCGGCACGATGTTGGCGACCACCGAGACCACCCCGCGCCCTCCCACGGCCATCAGCGGGAGCGTGAGGTTGTCGTCGCCGGAGAGGACGGTGAAGTCCGGGCCGCAGGCGAGGATCACCTGGGTCATCTGATCGAGCGAGCCCGAAGCCTCCTTCACCCCCACGATGTTCGGGATCTTGGCCAGACGGGCCAGGGTGTCCGTTTCGACGTTGACCGCGGTCCGGCTCTGGATGTTGTACACGAGGATCGGGATGTCCACGGCCTCCGCGATCGCCTTGAAGTGGCGGTACAACCCCTCCTGAGTGGGCTTGTTGTAGTACGGGTTCACGATCAGCGCGCCCGCGGCCCCGGCCTTCCTGGCGTGGGCCGTGAGGTCGATGGCCTCGGTCGTCGAGTTCGAGCCGGTCCCGGCCACCACCGGCACGCGCCCGCGCGCCGCCTCGATGACGATCTCCACCACGCGCTTGTGCTCGTCGTGGGAGAGGGTGGGGGACTCCCCGGTCGTCCCGCAGGGAACGATGGCGTCGGTGCCGTTGCCGACGTGGAACTCCACCAGCTCGCGGAGCTTCGGCTCGTCCACCTTGCCGTCGCGGAAGGGCGTGACCAGCGCGACCAGTGACCCCTGAAACGTCGGTTTCAT
>JBBTEL010000146.1:0-4683 GCA_038042325.1 Candidatus Methylomirabilota bacterium | reverse complement strand
GGGCAGGGTGAGGGGGCCTTCATGCGGACTCGCCGGCGATCAGGTCCTCGTAGCTCTCCCGCCGCCTGACGATGGCGTATCGGCTCCCGTCCACCAGGACCTCGGGGGCCCGGGGCCGGGCGTTGTAGTTGGAGGCCATCACGAACCCGTAGGCCCCGGCGCTCATCACCGCCAGCAGCTCCCCCTCCTCCACCTCGGGGAGCGCGCGGTCCTTGGCCAGGAAGTCGCCGGATTCGCACACCGGCCCCACGACATCCACGGTCCGGGCCGGCCGGCCCCGCGCCTCCGGGACGGGCAGGATCTCGTGGTAGGCGTCGTAGAGGCTCGGCCGGATCAGATCGTTCATGGCCGCGTCCACGACCACGAAGCGCTTGTCCGGCGTTTCCTTGTTGTAGAGGACCCGCGTCAGGAGGATCCCGGCGTTGCCCACGATGGAGCGCCCCGGCTCCAGGATGAGGGTGAGCCCCAGCCGCCCGGCGGCGGAGAGAACCACCTCTGCGTACTGGCCGGGGGTCGGTACATCCTCGTCACGGTAGCGGATCCCGAGCCCGCCTCCGACGTCGAGCAAGCGAATGGGAACGCCCTGCGATCGGAGGGTCTCGACCAGGTTCACCACGCGGGCCAGGGCGTCGGCGATGGGGGCGACCTTGGTGAGCTGGGAGCCGATGTGCATGTGGACGCCCACCACCTCGATGCCGGGAAGCCGCGCGGCCTTCCGGTATTCCTCCACGGCCTGAGCAATGGGGATTCCGAACTTGGCGGTTCGGAGCCCGGTCGAGATGTACGGGTGGGTCTCGGGGTCCACGTCGGGGTTCACGCGGAGCGCGACGGGCGCCCGGGCGCCAAGCTCCTGGGCCACGCGGTCCAGCAGCGCGAGCTCGGCGGGGGACTCCACGTTGAACATCAGGATCTCGGCCTTCAGGGCGTCCCGCATCTCCTCCCGGGTTTTCCCGGGGCCGGCGTAGATGATTTTCTTCGGCTGGACTCCGGCCTTGAGGGCGCGGAACAGCTCGCCGCCGGAGAAGACTTCGGCACCGGCTCCCTCGCGCGCCAGGGTTGCGACGACGGCCAGATTCGCATTGGCCTTCATGGCGTAGGCGATCAGATGCGGGTGGCTCGCGACGGCGGAGTCGTAGGCGCGGTAGTTTTCCACGAGCGCGGCGCGCGAATAGACGTAGGTCGGCGTGCCGACGGCGTCGGCGATGGTGCGGAGGGGAGTGGACTCGCAGTGGAGCTCCCCGTTTCGGTATTGGAAGTGCGGCATCGCTCGGTCGCTCCTGCCGGATTCTCGGTGACCGTAGCACGCGCCTCGGGGGAAGTCAAGGCACGGTCGTGCCGGCGGGCTGGGAGCGCGCGCTCTCGTTGGGACGGATCGCGCGATCAACGGCCGTGACGACGTACGAGTAGGTCTTGCCGCGCTCCACGGTGCGGTCGATGTAGGTCGTGGTGGTGATCGGGGCCGGCGTCAGGCGGACGAAGGCCGTGCCGGGGGCCTCGGCGCGATACACGAGGTAGCCCGCGACGTCTTCCTCCGGGCTCGCGCTCCACGCCAGGCGCACCGCGGTCTCCGCGGGCACGGCCACCAGGCTCCCCGGCGGGGAGGGCGGCGTCAGATCCACCGGGGTGGCGGCGGCGACCGCGGAGAGCGTGCTCCGCGCCCGGCCGCCGGGCTCCGTCCTCACGGCGCGCACCGCGTAGTAGTAGGTCTGCCCGTTGGTGAGCTCGCGGTCGGTGAAGTCCCGGGCGGCGATGGCCTCCGGCGTGACCGGCGCAAAGGGCCCGGCGGCGCTCGGGGCGCGCAGCACTTCGTACCCGAGAGTCGGCGGCGCGGGCAACCCGTCCACGAGGCGGGCGGGCGCCGCCCAGGCGAGGCGCGCCTCGCCTTCCCCCGCGGTCGCAGTCAGCCCGTCGGGGGGATGGGGCGCGGCGAGGAAGTTCAGCGCGACTCGCGGCGAGGGGGAGCTGGAACGGCCGAGCGAGTCCACGGCCGTCAACACGTACACGTAGCGTCGCCCGACGGTGAGCTTCTCGCGGTCCGTCCAGGTCGCGCGGGGGCCCTCGACCGTGGCGGGATCCGGCTCGGCGAGGCGGATGGCCGCGATCTCGTCGTAGCCGACGACCTTCCCCCAGGAGAGCATGGCGGGCTTGGGCTCACCGTCCCCGGCGTCCTCGCGGCGGTAGATCCGGATCGTCGTCAGGTCCTTGAGCCGCGTGCCGTCGGCGCGCGTCCCGGGGTTGCTCCACGAAAGCACGACGGCCAACCCTTCCACCACCCCCGAGAGGTCAGAGACGGCGGCGGGGACCCGTCGCTCGGGCGCCACGGGCGGGCCCTTCTTCCCGCAGCCCAGAAGGGTCAACGCCACCAGTAGGGCGATCCCGGCCCGCAGCATCAGACCGGATAATTCGTGAACACGCATGGCACCCTCACCCCGACCCTCTCCCTCCGGAGGGAGAGGGAGACTTTTCAGAACCCTCGCCCCCGGAGGGGGAGAGGGAAGGGTGAGGGGGTGCGTACGACGCGGCGAGCCGCATTCATGAACAATGCGCATCACAGTTCCTCCGCCGCCAGCGCCTTGGCCTCGGCCAGGGCTCGGCGGACGGCCTCGGGCGACGTCCCCCCGATGGCCGCCCGTGCGCGGAGGGAGGCCTCAACGCTGATCGCCTGGAACACGTCGGCGGCGAAGAGCGGGGAGAAGCGCGAGAGGTCCTCCAGGGAGAGGGCCTCGAGGGCGCGCTTCGTCTCGATGGCGTGGCGCACGATGCCGCCCACGACCTCGTGGGCCTGCCGGAAGGGCAGCCCCTTCCGGACGAGGTAGTCGGCCAGGTCGGTGGCCGTGGAGTAGTCGGCGCCGGCGGCCTCGCGCATCCGCTCGGCGTTGAAGGTGAGGCTCGCCAGCATGGGCGGGAGCACGCCCAGGATCGCCTCGAGGGCGCCCACGCTGTCGAAGAGCGGCTCCTTGTCCTCCTGCATGTCGGAGTTGTAGGCGAGCGGCAGGCCCTTCAGCGTGGTCAGGACGGCGAGCAGGTTGCCGTACAGGCGCCCGCACTTGCCCCGGATCAGCTCCGCCACGTCGGGGTTCTTCTTCTGCGGCATGATGGACGAGCCGGTGGCGAAGGCGTCCGAAAACTCGACGAAGCCGAACTCCGCCGTGGCCCAGAGGGTGAGGTCCGCCGCCAGCCGGCTCCAGTGCATGCCGAGGATCGCGGCCGCGCTCAGGAACTCCAGGAGGAAGTCCCGGTCGCTGACGGCATCCAGGCTGTTGGACGACGGCCGGACGAAGCCGAGGTCCCGCGCGAGCGCGTCGCGATCGATGGCGAAGGGGGTCCCCGCCAGCGCTCCCGAGCCCAGGGGCAGGACGTTCACGCGCCCCAGGCAGTCCCTGAAGCGCTCGCGATCGCGTTGCAACATGAAGACGTACGCGAGCAGGTGGTGCGAGAGGAGCACCGGCTGAGCCCGCTGCAGGTGCGTATACCCCGGCATGGGAACGCCGAGGTGCTCCTCCGCCCGACGGATCAGCGCCGACTGAACCTCGCGGAGCCCCCGGTCGATCCGGCCGATGACGTCCCGGAGGTACAGCCGTTCGTCGAGTGCGATCTGGTCGTTGCGCGAGCGGCCGGTGTGGAGCTTCCCGCCGACCGCCCCCGCCTTCTCCTGGAGCCGCCGCTCGATGTTCATGTGGATGTCTTCCAGCTCCGGCCTGAACGGGAAGGTACCGGCCGCGAGTTCTTGCCCGACCTCGTCCAGTCCCCCGAGGATCTGGGCCAGTTCCTCCTTGGTGAGCAGGCCGGCCCGGTTGAGCGCCCGCGCCCACGCCCGGCTCCCCTCGAGGTCGTAGGGCCAGAGCCGGCGGTCGAAGCCGAGGGAGGCCGTGAAGCGCTCGGCGGCGGGGTCGGTGGATCCGGTGAAGCGACCACCCCAGGGCTTCCCGTGCGGTGCCGGTCCGGACATGTCATCCTCGGAGGGGGGCTACCGCCCCCCTTCCGATGCCTCCCCCCACGGTTGCGCGGGCAAAGCCCGCGCTCGAACGGCCTCATCGTGGAATAGTCGCGTCGCCATCTTGTCAGGCCCGCTGCTGCGCCGGTGCTCCGGCGTCAAGAAGCAGATGCGCGATTTCCCCCATGATCCTGCGGGTGACCTCCTGCCGGAGGGCGCGCGGGATCCGCGCCTCCGGGCGGATCCTCGCGAACGAGAGCGGGCGCCCGAACCGGACGGTCAGCGGATAGGGCCGCGGCAGGTGCCACCGCCGTTCCGCCAGGGCCTCGTAGGTCCCTAGAAGGCCCGCGGGGACCACCGGCACGCCGGCCCGGAGCGCGATCAGCGCCACGCCCGGTTGGCCCTGGACGAGCCGTCCCTCCAGCGAGAAGGGGCCCTCGGGGAAAATCCCGATCACGCCCCCGTCCTCGAGCACCCGGAGGGTGCGCTTGATCGCGCCCGGGTCGGGCCGCTCCAGGTTGATGGGGATCGAGCCCACGTGGCGGTAGAAGGGCGGGTGGAGCGGCGTGGCGCGATAGACGCTCGGCATCACGAGAAAGGCGATCTTCCGCGGAACCGCGACGGCGAGGACCACTCCGTCCAGGTAGTTGTGATGGTTGGCCGCCAGGATGAACGGACCGCCGGCCGGCAGGTGCTCGGCGCCCTCCACGCTGAGGCTGAACGCCCGGTTGAGAATCGGCCGGCACGCG
>JBBTEL010000145.1:0-6854 GCA_038042325.1 Candidatus Methylomirabilota bacterium | reverse complement strand
GGCGGCGGCGCGCTGGAGGAGCCAGGCCCACATGCCGGCCCGGGTGCCGCGCCAGCCCTCGGCCGTCGTCCACGCGCGCTTGAGGACCTTCTCCTCCATCCCGTTCACCAGTACTTCGGGTACACGGCCTCCTCGCGGGTGAGGACCTCGAGGAGCGCCGGGCGCCCGGCCGTCACCTCCTCGAGGGCGCGGCGGAAGGCGGGGACGAGGTCGTGGGGCTTCTCCACGCGCTCGGTGTAGCCGCCGAGGCCCTCGGCCACCTTGGCGTAGTCGCCGGAGACGTAGCGGAGCCCCCAGCGCTCGGTCGAGACGGGGAGGTACTTGTCGTAGCCGCCCATGAGGCCGTTGTTGAGCATCACCGTCAGGATCGGGATCTTGGAGCGGACGGCGGTCTCGAAGTCCATGCCGACCATGCCAAAGGCGACGTCGCCCATCAGGTTGACGGCGAGGCGGTCGGGGGCGGCGAGCTTGGCGCCCATGGCGAGGCCGAGGCCCGTGCCGAGCTGGGAGGATTTGCCCCAGCCGACGTAGCCGTGGGGGACGAGGGTCTCCCAGAACGGCACCAGCTGGTCGCGCGGGTTGCCGGCGTCGTGGGTGATGATGGTGCGCCGGCGGTCCACGGTGTGCATGAGATCCCAGATCACGCGGTAGGGGGAGAGCGGCGTCTCGTCTGAGGTGAGGCGCGGCATCCATTCCTTGAGGAACTCGGCCTTCACCGCCCTGACCTCTTCCGCGACGGCGCTCGAGCGGCCACGGGGGCCCGCCTGGGCGCGCGCTTCCTCGATCATCTGGCCGAGGACAGCTCTGGCATCGCCGATGACGGCGTGGGCCACAGGGTAGTCCTTGTTGACGTCCTCTTCGCTGATGGTGACCTGGACGATGGGCTTCCCCGGAGGGATGGGAACGATGAAGTGGGAGCGCGTGAAGCTCGTGCCGATGCCGAAGACCAGGTCGGCTTTCTTGAGGAAATGGTCCACGGTCTTCGGGCCCGACAGGCCGCCGGCGCCGAGGGCGAGAGGGTGGTCCTCGGGAAAGGCGCTCTTGCCGTTGAGGGTGGTGAGGACGGGCGCCTGGACGGCTTCGGCGAACCCGCGCAGCTCGTCCCACGCCTCGGCGTACAGCACGCCCTGGCCGGCGACGATCACCGGCGAGCGCGCGGCGAGGAGCATTCGCACCGCCTCCCTCATGTCGGCGGGATCGCCGTGGGGCGCCGCGCGTCTGACGGGCGTGTAGCGGGCCACGGCCTCGTCTGGGACGGCCTCCTTCATCACGTCGGTGGGGATCTCTAACATCACGGGGCCGGGCTTGCCCATGCGGAGGAGCGTGAAGGCGCGGCGGAGCATCTGGGGGAGGCGCTCGGCCTGGTTGACCGTCTCCACCCACTTGGTGACGCCCTGGTAGTTGTAGATGGCCTGGAAGGTCGGCGGGACGCCCTGGCGGCCGCGCTCGACCCCGCCGGGCAGGAGCAGGACGGGGCTCGCGTCGGAGTAGGCCTGGGCGATGGCGCCGAAGGCGTTCTCGGCGCCCGGGCCGTACTGGACTGCGACGACACCGATCCGCCTGCCCGAAGATACGCGCGAGAGCCCGTCGGCGATGTTGACGGCGACGCGCTCGGTCCGGGCGCAGATGGGCCGGATCCCCTCGATGGCGGCGGCCTCGATGAGGGCGTTGTTCGGAAAGCAGAGGAGATGCTCCACCCCCTCGACTTTCAAGATTTTCGCGACGGCGGTCTTGGCGTCCATTGGCCCCCTCACCCTAACCCTCTCCCCTCACCCTCCCCTCTCCCCAGGGGGGAGAGGGAGTCCTCGGGGGAGAGGGGATCGTTAGCGGCGGATGCCGATCTTCCCGGCCATGTCGGTGTAGCCCTCGACCTCATGCTCGACGAAGGCGCGCATCTCGGCGGCGGGGAGGAAGTCGATGTTCATGCTGATGCGTTCGGCGCCGGCGAGGAACGCGGGGTCCTTCACCATCTCGGCGACGGCCCCCTCCCACTTCTTGACGATGGGGTCGGGGGTCGCGGCGGGGAACGCCACGGAGGCCCACCACTGGACCCGCACGCCCTTCATGACCCCCTGCTCCTCGGCCGTCGGCACGTCGGGGATGTACTTGATGCGCGAGGGCGAGAGCACGGCCAGGAGCCGGATCTTCCCGGCCTTCAGCATGGCGTTGGCCTCGGCCACCGAGTGAATCGCCATCACGACGTGTCCGCCGGCCAGCTTGGCGAAGGAATCCCCCGCCCCTTCGGTGATGACCATTTTCGTCTTCACAGGATCCACGCCGATCTGGGTGAACCAGTCGAAGGCGGTGTAGCGGGACGGGCCGGAGGGGCCGACGCTGGACCAAACGAGCTCCCCGGGGTTGGCCTTCACCCAGTCGGAGAACTCCTTGAAGTTCTTCCACGGCGCGTCGGCCTTCACGGCGAAGACCATCGGGTCGCGGACGACCCGGGCCGCGTACTTCCGGTCGGCGAGCGTGAGCTGCGGGGTCTTCCACGCGCCGATGTGCATGGAAGAGGTCGTGTGGATGTCGATGAGGATCGTGTAGCCGTCGGGCCGCGCATCCTTGAGCGCCGCTCGGGCGCCGACGATCCCACCGCCGCCGGGCTTGTTCACGACCAGCATCGGCTGCCCCCACTTCTTCCCCATGTAGTCGGCGAGGAGGCGGGCGATCAGGTCCGTCCCCCCGCCGGGCACGAAGGGGACGACGATCTCGATCGCTCGGGCCGGATAGTCTTGCTGGGCCTGGACACCGGTGGGAGCGAGGAGCAGCAGCACGGCCATCAGCGCGCATACGATGCGGGGCGACCTCATGGTCAGGGTCCTCCTTGCGTTCGGGTTCGCTACAGCGCCATCTCTTCCGCGGTCTCCTCCTTCACGCGCCGGCTCGTGTAGCGCACGAGCGCGAGGGACGTCAGCAGCAACAGGGCCGCCCCCACGATCAGTGCGAGGGAGATCCCGCGCTGGAAGAAGATCAAGGGGCTCCCGCCGCTCATGGAGAGCGACTGGATCAGATACTTCTCGAGGAGCGGGCCCAGGATGAAAGCCAGGAGCATGGGGGCAAGCGGCCACTGGTGCCGCCGAAGGAAGAAGCCGATCGCGCCGCACACGAGGCTCACCCCCACGTCGAACATGCTGTTCCGCACCGAGTAGGCTCCGATAAATGCCAGCAGCAGGATCACCGGCCCCAGGATGCCGTACGGGATCCGGGTGAGCCACACCCACATGCCGATCAGGGGGAGGTTCAGGATCAGCAGGATCACGTTCCCGACGTAGAGGCTCGCGATGACGGTCCAGACGAACTCCGGGTTCTTCTGGAAGAGGAGGGGCCCCGGCTGGAGACCGTACACCAGGAGCCCGCCGAGCAGAACGGCCAGCGGCGCCGAGGCCGGGATGCCCAGGGCCAGGAGGGGGATGAAGCCGGCCGAGGAGGTCGCGTTGTTGGCCGCCTCGGGCGAGGCCACGCCCTCGATAGCGCCCTTGCCGAAGCGCTCGGGACGCTTCGAAAGCTTCTTCTCGACGTCGTAGGCCATGAAGACGGTCACGCCGGGGGCGCAACCGGGCAGGAGCCCCAGGAAGAAGCCGATGCCCGTCCCTCTCAGGATCGCGGGAAAGGCCTCCCGGAGGTCGGCGAGGCGCGGGAAGACGTTCCGGATCTTCTGCGTGATGGCCACGCGCGCCTCCTCGAGCCCGATGAAGACCTCGGAGATGGCGTAGAGGCCGACCACGAGGGCGATCAGGTCCACGCCGCTCATGAGGGGTCCCCAGCCGAAGGTGAAGCGGGGCTCCGCCGTGGACGGCCCCAGCCCGATCAGCGAGATGAAGTAGCCGAGGAACGCCATGGCGAAGCCCTTGACCAGCGAGCCGGCCGAAAGCGAGGCGATGACCGTGAAGGCGAGCACCATGAGGCCGAAGTACTCGGGCGGGCCGAACCTGAGGGCCTGGTCCGCCAGGAAGGGGGCGAAGAACGTGAGCCCGACCACCCCGAGGGTGCCAGCGAAGAAGGAGCCGATGGCGGAGATCCCGAGGGCGACCCCGCCGCGCCCCTGCTGGGCCATCGGGTAGCCGTCGAGGCAGGTCGGGACCGACGCCACCTCGCCCGGGATGTTGAGGAGAATGGCGGTCGTGGAGCCGCCGTACATGGCGCCGTAGTAGATCCCCGCGAGCATGATGATGGCGGGAACGGGCGGGAGGACGGTGGTCAGCGGGAAGAGGATCGCGATCGCCGCCGTCGGGCCGAGCCCCGGCAGGACGCCGACCAGCGTGCCCAGGAGCGAGCCGAGGAGAGCCATCAGGAGGTTGGTGGGGGTGAGCGCCGCTCCGAACCCGCTCGCGAGGTGGCTCAGGACGTCCATCAGAGTCCCAGGAGGCCCGTGGGGAGAGGCTGGAGGAGCCACACCCGGAACAGGAGGTAGAGCAGGCCGGTCGTCACGCCCCCGAGCAGGAGCGCGAGCGGCCAGCGGTAGCCGCCCATCGCGCGGAAGAGCCCGGTGGAGACGAGGGCGGTGCTTCCGGTGTAGCCGAGGTAGGGAAGGATCACCCAGTAGGCCGCCAGGACGGCCGCCCCCAGGATCATCCGCTTGCGGGGCTCCCCGTACGGCCGGGCGGCCTTCACCTGCGGCAGCCTGGCCACGAAGAGGATGCCCGCCCCCAGGAGGAGCATCACCGCCCCGACGATCAACGGGAAGGTGTCATCCCCCACGACGGCGCCGGCCACCATCTGGGTCCTGAGGGCGTGGAGCCGCCATCCCTCCCACAGGGAGAGGACCCCCAGGAGGACGAGCGCCCCGCCCACCACCCTGCCCTCCGTTCCACGCGCCGTGCTCATCGCTCGCTCAGTCGCCCCTCACTCAATCCTCACCCCTCACCTTTGATCCTCTCCCCCCTCGCCCTACCTCTCCCGAGTGGGGAGAGGAGAAGAGGTGAGGGGCGTCTAAGTAGGGCAGGGTGAGGGGGTCAGTCGCCGATCTCGACGGCGGCCATCTGCGGCTCCCGCGAATCGGGCCGAGCCCGCCTGAAGCGAACCGGCTCGGTCCACACGCGCACCTCCTTGCCCTTCGCCTGCGCCAGCACGTTCACGAGCCACCGGGGATCGGACTCGGGGAAGTCCCGGCGGAAGTGGGAGCCCCTGCTCTCCGTCCGCTCGAGTGAACTTCGCGCGATCAGCAACGCCGCGACCGCCATGCTCTGGAGGTTCAGCCAATCCTGCCACGCAAGGTTATACTCCGGTCCTCCGGGCACCGCAACGGCCGCGGCCTCGGCCTCGATCTCTTCGATCGCCCCGAGCGCCGACTCGAGCCCCCGGCCCTCGCGGATGAGCCCCACCCGCTCCCACATGACCTCTCTGAGACGCGCCAGGAGGGCGTAGAGCCGCGAGCCGTCGGCGCCTCCCAGGGCGCCCGCGAGCCGCCGCGCCGTCTCCTCGGCGCGCGCCGTCGTGACGGCGGGCAGCGGGCGGCCGACGACCCACTCGGCCATCACGTTGCCGGCGATCCCGCCGAAGACCGTGGAGTCGGCGACGCCGTTACCCCCGAGGCGGTTGGAGCCGTGCACGCCCCCGGCGTCCTCCCCCGCGGCGAAGAGCCCCTCGAGGGCCGTCCGGCAGGTGGGATCGATGACCACGCCCCCCATCAGGAAGTGCGCCGTGGGCCCCACCTCCACCGGCTCCCGCGCCAGGTCCTTGCCGAAGTCGCGGCAGCGCTTGACCATCCCCCTGAAGTTCTCCTCGACAAACTTCGCGCCCAGGTGGGAGACGTCGATCCAGACCGCGCCGTTGGGCGTTCCGCGTCCTTCCTGGACTTCGGTGAAGGCGGCCCGCGAGACGAGGTCGCGCGTCGAACGCTCCAGGCGGGCGCGATCGTAGCGGGCCATGAAGCGCTCGCCGGGCCCGTTCAGGAGCCGTCCCCCGGCGCCGCGGAGGCCTTCCTCCAGGAGCGCCCCCGTCATCAGCGAGTTGGGGATCACGAGGCCCGTGGGGTGGAACTGGACCATCTCCATGTCCTTGAGCGGCGCCCCCGCGCGGTAGGCCAGCGCGATCCCGTCGGCGGCCTTGTCGGCCGAGCACGCGATCACCTTGTACATCGTGGGGCCGCCCCCCATGGCCAGGAGCGTGGCCCGGCTCCGGGCAAGGACGAAGGACCCGCGCCTCATGTCGAGGAGCAGCGCGCCGCCGACGCGGCCGGCGTCATCCTGGAGGAGCTCGACGGCCCGGTGTTCCTCGAGGGCGCGGATGGAGGGCCGCGCCCAGACCTGCTCGGTCAAGCGGTTCATGATCTCGATGCCTGTCAGGTCGCCCTTGTGGATCGTCCGGTCGTGAGATTGCCCAGCAAAAGGCTTTTGATGGATCCTTCCGTCGTCCGTGCGGTCGAAGAAACAGCCGTAGCGCGCCTCCAACTCGAGGACACGCTGCGGCGCCTCGTTGACGAGCGTCCAGACCAGCTCCTGGTCGTTGATCCAGCCGCCGCCTCTCAGCGTGTCCAGGAAGTGGGCCTCGAGGGAGTCGGGCGGCGTGAGGACGGCGTTGTAGCCGCCCTGGACCATCCGCGTGCAGCCGGCGCGTCCCAGGAGCCCCTTGACGACGACCGTGATCCTCAGGCCAGGGGCGCGGTCGGCGGCATGGAGCGCCGCGCAGAGTCCCGCCCCGCCGGCGCCGAGGATCAGAAGATCTGTCTCCACCGTATCCATCGAATCTATTACCTCTCCCCCACAGGGGGAGAGGGCAGGGTGAGGGGGTATCTTACTGGATGACCTCGTCCGCCCGGACGAGGAGCGACCGGGGGATCTCGATTCCAAACGCCTTGGCCGTCTTGAGTAGGGTCGAGGACTGGCGCAAAGCTCCGTAGGCTCCCCTTGGCTGTA
>JBBTEL010000144.1:0-18419 GCA_038042325.1 Candidatus Methylomirabilota bacterium | reverse complement strand
TTCGAGATCCGCAAGCACCTCCTCGAGTACGACGACGTGATGAACAAGCAGCGCGAGGTCATCTACGGGATGCGGCGGGAGATCGTGGAAGGGGAGAGCCAGGAGGAGACCGTTCGCGAATGGATCGAAGAAGTGACGGCGGGCCTCCTGGATCTTTACGCCACTCAAGACGCCCACCAGGAGGACTGGGACCTGAACGGTCTCAACGAGGCGCTGCACCGGCAGTTCGACCTGCGCCTGCCCGCGGAGGCTCAGCACGGGGAGGTCGCCTCGCGGGAAGGCCTGGAGGAGCTCGTCCGCGATGCGGTGGACGCGCGCTACAAGGGCCGCGAGGAGGCGCTCGGCGCCGAGGGCATGAGAAACCTGGAGCGCGTGGTGATGCTCCAAGTCATCGACAGCCAGTGGAAGGACCACCTGCTGTCCATGGACCACTTGAAGGAAGGGATTGGCCTCCGCGGCTACGGCCAGCGCGACCCCTTGACCGAGTACAAGCGGGAGGCCTTCGACCTTTTCCAGGAGATGGTCGAGCGGGTCAAGGCCACCGTGGTGGAGTGGCTCTTCAAGATCCAGCTCGTGCGGGAGGCTGCGCCCGAGGTGCGGCGGAGTCCCTGGGCCGAAGCCCGCGAGTCCCGGGGCGAGAGCATCGAGGTCGCGTCGGCGGCCCGGCCCGCCGTCAGGAACGCCAGCGGCCAGAAGGTCGGGCGGAACGATCCCTGCCCCTGCGGCTCGGGGAAGAAGTACAAGAAGTGCTGCCTCCTGAAGACGGCGTGATCGGGCTAGCCCCGCTCAATATGTAGGGCCTGCCCCCCGCCGGCCACCCCGGCCGTGGTGTTTTTTCTTTGTCCGAACGCGGCCCCCGTGGTATGAATACGCCAATCTCTCTGGGGAGCGCGATGCGGCTCGAGAAGATCATCGTCCGCGGCTTCAAATCCTTCGGCGAGAAGACCGAGTTCAAGGTCTTCCCGGGGATCACCGCCATCGTGGGTCCGAACGGCTGCGGCAAGTCCAACCTGAGCGAGGCGGTCCGCTGGGCGCTCGGCGAGCAGAGCCCCAAGTCCCTCCGCGGCCACAAGATGGAGGACGTCATCTTCCACGGCTCCGCCTCCCACAAGCCGCTGGGCCTGGCCGACGTGGAGCTCGTCTTCGCCAACGACGGCTCCGTCGCGGTGCCGTGGAGCGAAGTGGGGGTCGGCCGCCGGCTCTACCGGACGGGGGAGAGCGAGTACCTCCTCAACAAGAACGTATGCCGGCTCCGCGATATCCTGGATCTCTTCATCGGCACGGGGGTCAATCCGAAGGCGTACGCGCTGATGGACCAGGAGCGGCTCAACCACGTCCTGACGGCCAAGCCCCTCGAGCGCCGCGTGTTCATCGAGGAGGCCGCCGGGATCACGCGCTACAAGCAGCAGCGCGCGGAGACGTTCGGAAAGCTGGACGCGACCCGCCAGAACCTCCAGCGCGTCCGGGACGTGATGGACGAGGTCAAGCGGCAGCTCGGCTCCATCGAGCGCCAGGCGCGCAAGGCCCAGCTGTACAAGACGCTCCACGCCGAGCAGCAGGGGCTCGCGCTGGCGCTGCTCGCCGCGGACTACAGCGCGATGGGCCGTCAGGAGGCCCTGTACCGCGAGAGGATGGAGGCGCTCCGCCGGGAGGAAGAGGTCGCGCGCGTGCGGCTGGCGGGCCTCGCCGCCGCGGAGGCGACGCAGCGCTCGCTCATCCAGGAGATGGAGCACCGCCTGTCGGACCTCCACCAGTCGGTCCAGAAGATCCAGGGCGAGGTGGAGCGGCTGCTGGAGCGGCGCGAGCAGATGGGGCTCCAGATCCGCGAGCTCGGGGAAGAGGACCTGAGGCTCGAAGAGGAAATCCGCCTGATTCAGGAGCGCGTCGCCGGTCTCAACGCCGACCGGCATGCCCGGGAGCGCCAGCTGGAGGAGCTCCTGGCCTCTCAGCGCGGACGGCAGGGAGAGATGGAGACGCTGGAGGCCGAGCTGGGGGCGCTCCGGGGGAGGCTCCTGGCCGACCGGGAACGGCCCGAGGCCCTCCGCCTGGACTCGGTGCGCGCCGCGGGCGAGCGGGCGGAGCTCACCCGAGCGATCGGCGAGCTTCGCGAGCGGGAGGCCCAGCTCCAACGGCGCAGGGAACGGCTCGCCCAGGAGGCGGCGACCGCCCGGAGCGAGGCGGACCGCCTGGCCGAGACGCGCGGGAGACTGGAGGCGTCGCGGCGCCGGATCCTGGAGGAGCTCTCGCACCTTGAAGGGCGATGGTCGACACTGGAAGGGGAGCTGGCGGCGCGCGAGCGCGCGCGCGATCGAAATCAGACTCGGGTTGGCGACCTGAGGCTCGCCGAGGCGGCCTCCCAGTCGAGGCTGGAGGCGCTGGAGCGGCTCGAGCGCGAGCGGGAGGGATACGGGGCCGGGGTCCGCGCGATCTTCAGCGAGGCCGGTGCCGCCCGCCTCAACGGCGTCCTCGGAACCGTCCCCGATCTGCTCGAGGTGCCGCCGGGCCTCGAGGCCGCGGTCGAGGCGGTGCTCGGCGACCGCCTCCAGTGGGTGGTGGTGCAGCGCTTCGCCGACGCCAAGGCCGGCATCGGCTATCTGGAGGAACGCGGCGCAGGAGCCGCCACCTTCCTCCCGCTGGAGACCCTCCCGTCGGAGAACGGGCTGCCGCGCGACGAGGGCGACGTTCGGTGGGCCGCCCGCCTCGTGGGCTCGCGCCACCCGGCGCTGCTCCACTATCTCCTGGGAGGCGTGGCGGTGGTTCCGCACCTGGACCACGCCGAGGCGATGTGGCGCAGGAACGGCACCACGGCGACCTACGTCACGCGCTCCGGCGAAGTGCTTTCGCCGGCGGGCAGGCTGACGGGCGGTCGAGGTCGAGGGGATGATGGCGAGCACTCGCTGCTGGGGCGCAAGCGCGCCATCCGGGAGCTGGCCGACGAGGCCGCGCGGCTGGCCCGCGAGGTCCAGGCGGCTCAGGCGCGCCTCGAGACCGTGGAGGCCGAGCTCGCGGGGCTCAGAGCCGAGCAGTCCCGGCTCCAGCAGTCCATCCAGGCTCAGGCCGGACGGCGGGTCGAGGGCGACAAGGACCTCGAGCAGGTCCTTCGCGAGATGGCGCGCGTCTCGGGCCATCTGGCCGCCCTGGGGACGGAGGAGCGGCAGCTCGCCGAGGAGGCGGCGGAGGCGGTGCGGGAGCGGGATGGCCTCGAGCGGCAGTGCCGGGCGGCGGTCGAAGCCGAAGCGGAGCTGGAGCGCACGATGACCGAGCTCCGCGCCGCCGTGGAGGCGTCCCAGGAGCGGGAAGCCACCCTCGCCGGAGCGCTGACGACCTGCCGGGTGGAGTGGGCCGCCCTCGCCGAGCGCGTGGAAGCCGGGCGCCGGGAGCTCGCCCACATGGATGACCTCGACGCCGATCTGGCCCGGCGCCGCTCTCAGGCTCTAGAGCGGCGGAGCCAGCTGGCGCTGAGACGGGCGGACCTGTCGCGCGAGCGGGAGCAGACGGACGAGCGCGCCCGGCAGGTCGCGGCGGATCGGGACAGGCTGGAGGCCGACGAGCGCGGGATCGCCCGCGAGCACGCGGACCTCGTCTCGCGGCTCCAGGAGATCGAAGCCGCCGCCGGCCAGAGCCAGCGGGCGCTGGACCAGATCAAGGAGCAGCTCCACGGGCTCGAGCTCAAAGCCACCGAGGGGCGCGTGAGGCGCGAGGAGCTGGAGCAGGAGGCATTCCGCCGCTTCGGCGTCGAGGCCGCGGCGCTCCCGGGCCACCATGACCCGGCGCGGGACCTCGAGGCGGCAAGGAACCGGCTCGATGAGCTCAGCGCCAGGCTGGCGGCGATGGGGCCGGTCAACCTGGTTGCGGACGAGGAGTACCGGGAGCTCGAGGAGCGGCTGGGTTTCCTCCGCACCCAGCACGACGATCTCGTGGCCTCCATCAAGGATCTGGAAAAAGCGATCCGCGGGATGACCCGCACGGCCCAGGAGCGGTTCGTCCAGGCCTTCGAGGCGATCAACCGCCATTTCGGCGAGATCTTCGGCCGGCTGTTCGAAGGAGGGCGGGCCGAATTGAGGCTGGTGGAGCCCGAGGAAGGGGAGGATTCGCTGGAGGCCGGGGTGGAGTTGATGGCTCAGCCCCGGGGCAAGCGCCTCCAGCAGGTCACGTTGCTGTCCGGGGGAGAAAAGGCCCTGACCGGGCTGGCGCTGCTCTTCGCCATCTTCTACTTCAGGCCCAGCCCCTTCTGCGTGCTGGACGAGGTGGACGCGCCCTTGGATGACGCGAACATCCATCGATTCCTTCGAGTTCTACGTGAACTCTGCCAGCAGACCCAGTTTATCGTGATCACGCACAACCGGAAGACCATGGAAGCCGCCGACGTGCTCTACGGCGTCACCATGGAGGAGCCCGGGCTCAGCCGCCTCGTCTCGGTCCGTCTCGCCGACTGAGTGTAACTCCTTTCGCTCGTTGACTTTTCTCGTGGGCCTGGCTTACACTCCAATAGGGTTTTCCCCATGCAGACCGTTGGTGCCTACCTCCGGGAACTCCGAACAGCCCGGGGTGTCTCCCTCGAGGAGCTCGCCCGCACCACCCGTGTGGGCCAGGGGTACCTCCAGGCGATGGAAGCGGACGGCTTCAACCAGCTCCCCGCTCCGGTCTTCACCAAAGGATTCATCCGGGCCTACTGCCTCGCGCTGGGGGAGCCCGCCGACGAGGCGCTTTCCCGCTACCGCGAGCTCACGGGGAGCGCTCCTGCTGAGCCGGCACTGACGCTGACCATTCGCCCGAAGGCGCGCGGGCGCGGTCCGGTGCTGGTGAGCCTGGTCCTGCTGCTGGGTCTCGGGCTGGGGCTGTTCTTGCTGACCCTCGGGCTTCAGGGGCGCTTCAAGGGCCCCTCCACCCCTCAGCGCGCGACGCCGGCGGCGGTGAAGAGCCCGCCGGCTCCCGTGAGGGCGCCGGCTCAGGGCGAGCCGTCCCGGGCCAGGCTGGTGGCGCGCGCCACCGAGCCCACCTGGGTGCGGGTGCAGATGGATGACGGCAGCGTCGTGCAGGAGCTCCTGCCGGCCGGGGCCACGCGCGAGTGGGTGTCGAACCGGCGCTTCGTCCTCACCGTCGGCAACGCGGGGGGCCTGGTCCTCGAGCTCAACGGCCAGCCGATCCCGCCGCTGGGCGCCCGGGGCGCCGTGATCCAGAATCTCGTCATCCCTGCCGAGACGGAGGGGTCGAAACCGTGAAGTTCCTCTCCACGCTGACCGACCGCCTCAAGCAGAGCCTCGAGCGGTCCCAGGAAGTGTTGAACGCCGCGCTCGACACGGTGCTGAGCGCCGGCCGTTCCGTGGACGAGGCTCTCCTGCAGGAGCTCGAGGAGCTGCTGATCTCGGCCGACCTCGGCGCCCAGATCGCGGGCGAATTTGTGGCGCTCGTTCGCGAAGAGGCGCGCCGGGGCCGGGTCAGCGCGCCCGGCGACATCCGCTCGGCGCTTCGGCGCTTTCTGGAGGAGACGCTTGCCGGCGCCGTGGCCCCGCTGTCCCTGGATCACCGCCCCTCGGTGATTCTGGTGCTTGGGGTCAACGGGAGTGGCAAGACCACCACGTGCGGCAAGCTGGCGGCGGCTCTCAGGGCCGCGGGGAAGCCGGTCCTGCTGGCGGCGGCCGACACGTTCCGCGCGGCGGCCATCGACCAGCTCGAGGCCTGGGGGCGGCGGGTCGGCGTGGAGGTGATCCGCCAGGCGCCGGGCTCGGATCCTGCGGCGGTGGTTTTCGATGCAGTCAAGGCGGCGACCGCCAGGGGCGTGGACGCGTTGATCGTAGACACGGCGGGGCGGCTCCACACGAAGTCGAACCTGATGGAGGAGCTGGTCAAGCTCAAGCGGGTCGTGGGTCGCCAGCTCCCCGGCGCCCCGCACGAATCCCTCATGGTGCTGGATGCGACGACGGGGCAGAACGGGCTCGCCCAGGCCAAGACGTTTCACGCCGGAGTCGGCCTGACGGGGCTCATCCTGACCAAGCTCGACGGCACCGCCAAGGGCGGCATCGTGGTGCGGATCCACCGGGAGCTCGGACTGCCGATCAAGCTCGTCGGCACCGGCGAGCGCGTCGAGGACCTCCAGCCCTTCGATCCCAAGGTATTCGTTGCCGGGCTCCTCCCCGACTAGCGCCGCGTCCCCCATGTCTCTGCATCCCCGTGACGAGACACTCATGATGCGGGCGCTCGCTCTCGCCGAGCGCGCCCGCGGGCTGACCTCGCCGAACCCCCTGGTCGGAGCCCTGGTCGTCAAGGATGGGGTGGTGGTCGGGGAGGGCTGCCACGCGAGGGCGGGAGCGCCTCACGCCGAGCGCGTCGCCCTGACCGCCGCCGGCCCCAAGGCCCGCGGGGCGACGCTCTACCTCACGCTGGAGCCGTGCGTCCATCAGGGCCGGACGCCTCCCTGCGTGCCGGCCCTGCTCGAGGCCGGGCTCCGCCGCGTGGTGGTGGCCGTCCTCGATCCGAACCCACGGGTCAACGGTGCGGGCGCGGCCGCGCTGAGCCAGGCGGGTCTCGAGGTCTCGGTCGGCTGTCTTGAAGAGGAAGCCCGCAGGCTCAACCGGCCGTTTTTCACGTGGGTGGCGGAGCAGCGGCCGTTCGTCACCCTGAAAGTCGCCATGAGCTTGGACGGCAAGATATCCTCCTGGAATCGCGCCTCCCGCTGGATCACGGGCGAGGAAGCGCGGCGGGAGGCTCACCGGCTCAGGAGTGAAGCCGACGCCATCGTGGTGGGCATCGGAACCGTCCTGGCCGACGACCCGGAGCTGACCGTTCGCCTCGATCCTCCGTGGCAGCGCGAGCCGTACCGGGTCATTGTGGACAGTCACGGGCGAACGCCGCCCTCGGCCCGAGTCCTCTCCGCGGGGAGCCCCGGGAGAACCCTCATCGCCGTCACCGAATCCGCCGACGCAGAACGGGTGACGGCCCTCGAGCAACGCGGCGCTCAGGTGCTGACGCTCCCCGCTCGTGACGGGCGCGTGGATCTCACGGCGCTCGCGGCCGAGCTGGCCCGGCGCGAGATGACGGCCCTCCTCCTCGAAGGAGGCGGAGAGTTGAATGCCGGGTTCCTTGAGGGGGGGCTCGTGGACCGGGTGGCCGTCTTCATCGCGCCGATGCTCCTGGGGGGCCACGACGCGCCCACGCCGGTCGGGGGCCCGGGGCGGGGGCTGAAGGAGGCGTTCCGGCTCACGGGGATGACCGTGAAGATCGTGGGCAGGGATCTGCTCATCGAGGGAGATATTGCTCGAGGGGACGAGGATGTTCACGGGCATCGTTGAGGAACTGGGCGAGGTCACCTATTTCGTCCACCGCGAGGGCGCCTGGCGCCTCGGGGTCAGGGCCCAGCGCGTCCTCGAGGGCACGGACGTGGGGTCGAGCCTGGCGGTGAACGGTGTGTGCCTGACCGTGGTGGAGCGGACGGAGGCCCTGCTCGCCTTCGACGTCGGTCTGGAGACCCTGAAGGCCACGGCCCTGGCCGATCTGGCTGCGGGGGCGCCGGTCAATCTCGAACGGCCCGTCCGCCTCGGCGCGCCGCTCGGCGGCCACCTCGTGTTGGGCCACGTGGACGGGATCGGAAGGGTGGCGCGGGCGACCCCGGAGCGTGATACCGTGAGGCTGAGGATCGAGGTCCCTGAGCCCGGCCTCGAGCGTTATCTTATTCCCAAGGGCTCAGTGGCAGTTGACGGGGTGAGCCTCACCGTGGCGGGATTGGAGGCGGGCGCCTTCGAGGTCATGGTGATTCCTCACACTCTCAAGGTGACCACCCTGGGCCGGCGGGCGGCGGGCGATCGGGTCAACCTGGAAATGGACGTCATCGGCAAGTACCTGTTCCGGTTCCTCCAGCTCAGGGAGGCGGCCGACGCCCCGGCCTTCGCTCAATTCCTGGCACGAGGTGACGCATGAGCCATCCCGGATGCACCGGCGCGACGCTCCCTGCTTGGTCCCGCGCTTGTTCGAGCGCTGGCTACGCCAGCGCAATCCGCGGGGGGAGGAATCGGAAGGGGGGCGGAGCCCCCCTCCGAGGATGGGCATGAGCAGCGCGGGAGAGGACACGCTCCACCGGGAGTTCGCGCCGATCGAGACGGCCATCGAGGAGATCCGGACCGGCCGGATCCTGGTGGTGGTGGACGACGAGGACCGGGAGAACGAGGGCGACCTGATGATGGCCGCCGAGAAGGTCACGCCCGAGACCGTGAACTTCATGGCCAAGCACGGCCGCGGCCTGATCTGCGCGCCGATGACGGGCGACCGGCTCGACGCGCTTCAGATCTCGATGATGGTCTCGGACAACACGGCGCCGATGGGGACGGCGTTCACGATCACGGTGGACGCGCGCCGCGGCGTCACGACGGGGACCTCGGCCTACGACCGCGCGGTGACGATCAAGACCCTCGTGGATCCGGCCACGCGGCCGGACGACCTGACGCGCCCCGGCCACGTCCTCCCGCTCCGGGCGATGCCCGGCGGCGTCCTGCGCCGGGCCGGGCACACCGAGGCGGCCGTGGACCTCGCGCGCTTGGCGGGGCTGGCGCCCGTCGGCGTGATCTGCGAGGTGATGGACGAGGACGGGGGGATGGCCCGGGTCCCCCAGCTCCTGGCGCTCGCCCGCGCGCACACCCTCAAGACGATCACCATCAAGGACCTCATCGAGTACCGGATCCGCAAGGAGAAGCTCGTCCGCCGCGTGGCCACGACCCGCCTCCCCACGGAGATGGGCGACTTCACCGCCATCGCCTACGAGACCACCGTGGACGATCGCGTGCCGCTGGCGCTGGTGCTGGGAGACGTTTCCGATGGCCGGCCCGTTCTCGTCAGGGTCCACTCCGAATGCCTCACCGGGGATGTGTTCGGGAGCAAGCGCTGCGACTGCGGCTCCCAGCTGGAGAAGGCGCTCGCCATCATCCGGCGCGAGGGCCGCGGCGTCTTTGTCTATATGCGCCAGGAAGGGCGCGGGATCGGGCTCGTGAACAAGATGCGAGCCTACGAGCTCCAGGATCAGGGCAAGGACACGGTGGAGGCCAACCTGGCGCTCGGCTTCAAGGCCGATCTCCGGGACTACGGGATCGGAGCCCAGATCCTGCTGGACCTGGGCGTGAAGAGCATGCGGCTCTTGACCAACAACCCGAAGAAGATCGTCGGGCTGGAGGGGTACGGGCTTCACTTGGCCGAGCGGGTGCCCATCGAGATCCCCGCCAACGACTCGAACCTCCACTACTTGAGGACCAAGCGCGAGAAGCTTGGTCACCTCTTCTCCTCCCTTCCCTCGGACTGATCTATGGCGGGAAGAGCGCCGAGGTCCCAGGGGATCGGCCGGGGTGCCCGGGCCGGAGGCCGGCCGCCGCGCTTCGGCGTCATCGTCGCCCGCTTCAACGAGGCCATCTCGAAGCGTCTCCTCGACGGCGCGCTCGAGGCCTTCAGGAGCCACGGCTGCGATCCTTCCCGCGTCGAGGTCCATTGGGTTCCGGGATCCTTCGAGCTGCCCCAGGCGGCGCTTCACCTGGCCCGGACCGGAAGGTTCGCCGCGCTGGTCTGCCTGGGCGTCGTGATCCGCGGCGAGACCCCGCACTACGAGCACGTGGCCCGCGAGGCGGCCGCCGGAATCCGGGAGGTCGCTCTGGCCACGGGTGTCCCCGCCGCGTTCGGCGTCGTCACGGCGCTCAACGAGGCGCAGGCCTGGGAGCGGGCGGGGGGGAAGGTGGGGAACCGGGGGGAGGAAGCGGCGCTGGCGGCCCTGGAGATGGCGGACTTCGTGTCCCGGGTGGGGCGGCGCCGTGGGTAAGCGCAGGAAGGCGCGGGAGGTGGCGCTTCAGTTCCTCTACCAGCTCGATCTGCGGGGGGAGGCGGATCCGGCCCCCTCCTCGGAGGAGTTCTGGAGTCGGCACCCGGTGGACCCCGAGGTGCGCGTGTTTTGTGAAGTCCTTGTGCGGGGGACGATGCTCCACCGGCAGAAGATCGACGAGCTGATCACCCAGTACGCCCTACACTGGGACCTGGAGCGGATGGCCGTGGTGGATCGCAACATCCTCCGCGCCGGCATCTTCGAGCTGCTCTGGACGACGGACGTCCCGCCCAAGGTGGCCATCAACGAGGCCATCGAGGTGGCGAAGAAGTTCGGGACCCAGGAGTCCAGCCGCTTCATCAACGGCATCCTGGACCGCATTCACAAAGAGCTGAGACCAGGGTAGACTCGCGATCCGGTACGCGCTTCTTTCGGATATTCACGCGAACCTCGAGGCTCTGACCGTCGTCCTCGACCATCTTGCCGTCAAGGGCACCGACGCCATCCTCTGCCTGGGCGATGTGGTCGGGTACGGGGCCGACCCGATCCCCTGTGTCGAGAAACTCGCCGAACGGGGGACGCGCCTGGTCGCCGGCAACCACGAGTACGGGACCACCGGCCGTCTGGACCTCCGGTGGTTCAACCCTTACGCGCGGGCGGCGGCGCTCTGGACGGCCTCCCGGCTCGACGACAGCCACCGGGCCTTCCTCGCCGGGCTGCCGCTCGTCCTGGAGGTGGAGGACGCGACGCTGGTCCACGCGAGCCCGCACAACCCGGACGAGTGGGACTACCTGATCACGCCCGAGGAGGGGTTCGAGGCGTTCCCGGCCTTCACGACCAGGCTCTGCTTCGTCGGCCATTCGCATCATCCCGGCGTCTGGTCGGTCGGCTCCTCGGGCCCGGAGTTCGATCCCGAGCCCGAGACGGTGAGAGTGGAGGCCGGGCGGCGCTACATCGTCAACGTCGGCAGCGTGGGACAGCCGCGGGACGGGGACCCGCGCGCCTGCTACGCTCTCTGGGACCTTGAGGTCGGCGAGGTCAGCCTCCATCGGGTCCCGTACGACGTCTCCGCCGCCCGCGAGAAGATTCTCAAAGCGGGGCTCCCACGCTACCTCGGCGACCGCCTCCTCGATGGCCGCTGACTGGGTAGCCACGCTCGGGGCTGCACGGGTCAGGATCCCCCTCCTCCTGGCGTCGGCCGTCCTCCTGACGGCGGCATATCCCACGACCGACTGGTCACTCCTGGTCTGGGTCGCCCTGGTCCCGCTCCTCGCCGCGGCCGTCGTTCGGCGCCCTCGTGAGGCCTTAGCCGACGGCTGGCTCCAGGGCACGGTGTTCTTCCTGCTCCTCCTCCGCTGGCTCGACCACACGTTCAGGAACTACAGCGCGATCCCGTGGCCGGTGACCTGGCTCCCGATCCTGGGGCTCGCGGCCTACTGCGGGCTTTACTTCGGTCTCGTCGCCGCGCTCGTGAGCTGGCTCCGCCTGCGGCTCGGGACCGGCCGGGCGCTTGCGGCAGCGCCCTTCCTGTGGGTGGCGGGGGAGTGGTTCAGGGGGTGGATCCTCTCCGGCTTCCCGTGGGGGCTCCTGGGCTACTCCCAGTACCGTCAGTTGCCGCTGATCCAGATCGCCTCGCTCACGGGAGTGTATGGCGTCTCGTTCCTCATCGTCGCGGTGAACGCGGCGCTGGTGGCTGTCGTTGCCCTCGGGTGGCGCCGTGCGGCGCGCGGCGCCGTGGTCGCCCTGGCGCTCGTCGTCGGAGCGCTCGGCGTGGGCACCGTGATCGCAGAGCGGCTGGACTTTGACAGTGATAGTCCGAGGCTTCAGGTTGCCGTGATCCAGCCCTCCATCGAGCAGTCGCTGAAGTGGGACCCAGCCTATCAGCGGCAGACCCTCGGCATTTTCACGGCCCTGACCCGCCGGGCGGGCGCGGGAAAGCCCGCGATCATCCTCTGGCCCGAGACGGCGGCGCCCATCTTTCTCCGGCGGGACCCGAACCTGGTCGTGGACCTCCAGGTCCTCTCCGCTGAAGTCAAGGCGCCCCTGCTGGTGGGATCGGTGGACGGGGATCAGCGCGGCCTCTACAACAGCGCTTTTTTGCTGACAGGACAGGGGATTAGGGCCAAGTATGATAAGATACATCTCGTTCCGTTCGGGGAGTATGTGCCGCTCGCCGGGGTGATTGGCTTCGTCCGGCGATGGGCGGAGTTCATCTCCGAGTTCCAGGCCGGGGAAGTTCCCAGAGTCTTCTCGGAGGCGGACCCCCCGTTCGGGGTCGTGATCTGCTACGAGGGGATTTTCCCCGACCTGTTCCGGAAATTCGTGGCGGGAGGAGCCACCTACATGGTGAACATTACGAACGACGCGTGGTTCGGGACGACGAGTGGGCCGTGGCAGCACCTGGCGGTGCTCCCGTTCCGCGCCGTGGAGAACCGCGTGGCCATCGCCCGGTCGGCCAATACGGGCGTTTCGGGGTTCGTGGCCCGCAACGGGCGGATCACGAAGACGCTGGGTCTCTTCGAGCGCGGGTTCCTGAGCGGCGAGATTCTGGTCCGTGTGGGGAAGACTTTCTACACCGCGTTCGGCGACGTGTTCGCTTACCTTTGCGTGACGGCCTCAGCCGCCGCGTGCGCTGCCGCACGCCTCCGGAGGACACGATAACACATGCTCGGCGAGCTGAAGCGCGACGTCCTCGAGCTCGAGAAACGGCTGGACGATCTCCGGGGGCACCTTTGACCTTCCCGCCAAGGAAGACCGCCTTCGCTTGATCGAGGCCGAGATGGCCTCGCCCGCCTTCTGGGAGGACAACCGCCGCGCCCAGAGCCTGGTCCAGGAACGCTCCGAGCTGACGCGGATCGTGGGGCGCTGGCGGGAGCTGTCCACCGTGGCCGAAGAGCTGCGCCTCCTCTGGGAGATGGCGGTGGAGGAAGGCGACGAGAGCGTCGTACCCGAGATCGAAGACGGGCTCCGCCGCCTCCGCCAGTCGCTCGAAGAGTTCGAGCTGAAGGTCATCCTCTCGGGAGCGCACGACCGGAAGAACGCCATCGTCTCCATCCACCCGGGCGCCGGCGGGACCGAGTCCCAGGACTGGGCCCAGATGCTCGTGCGCATGTATCTCCGCTGGGCGGAGCGCGCCGGCTTCAAGGCCGAGGTGGTGGACCTGCTCCCGGGCGAGGAGGCCGGCATCAAGTCGGCGACCATCGAGGTGAGCGGCGAATACGCCTACGGCTATCTGAAGGGAGAAACCGGAGTCCACCGACTGGTGAGGATCTCCCCCTTCGATGCGTCCCGGCGCCGTCACACCTCGTTCGCGTCCGTCTCGGTGATCCCCGAGGTGGAGGACGTGGAGGTCGTGGTCAGGGACGAGGACCTCCGGATCGACGTCTTCCGCTCGTCGGGCCCCGGCGGGCAAGGCGTGAACACGGCGGATTCCGCGGTGAGGATTACCCACCTCTCCAGCGGGATCGTCGTCCAGTGCCAGAACGAGCGCTCCCAACTGCGGAACCGGGACACGGCCCTCCGCATCCTGAGGGCCCGCCTCTACCAGGTGTACGAAAAGAAGCAGCGGGAGGAGCTGGCGGAGCTCGCGGGGGAGAAGAAGGAGATCGCCTTCGGCAGCCAGATCCGTTCCTACACGTTCCATCCGTACCAGCTCATCAAGGATCACCGGACCGGCCTCGAAGTGGGCAACGTCGAGGCCGTCATGGACGGCCTAATCGATCCCTTCATCCGGGCTTACCTCCTGTCGGGCAAGTCGGCGTAAAATAATTTGTCTATGGCCACCCAGCCCGACGAGAACGACCTCATCCGGCGCCGTCACGAAAAGCTGGCGGCTCTCCGGGCCCGAGGTGTGGATCCCTTCGGGGGGCGGTACCCGGTCACTCACTGGGCCGGCCGTCTCGTCGGGCAGCTCCACGCGGCCACGGAGGAGGAACTCAAAGGGGTCGGACCCGTCGGCGTGGCTGGGCGCATCCTGACCCTCCGGCACCACGGGAAGACCTGCTTCGCGACCCTCCAGGACTACACCGGGACCATCCAGCTTTATGCGCGCGCCGACCAGCTCGGCGACGAGTACGGGCTCTTCACCGACCTGGACGCCGGCGATTTCGTCGGCGTCACGGGCGAGCTGTTCAGGACGCGGACCGGCGAGCTCACGGTCGCGGTGAAGTCCTTTGCCTTCCTGGCGAAGGCCCTGCGCCCGCTCCCCGAGAAATGGCACGGCCTCAAGGACGTCGAGCGGCGCTACCGCCAGCGCTATCTCGATCTGGTCGTGAACCAGGAATCCCGGGCGGTCTTCCGGCTGAGGAGCCGCCTCGTGAAGGAGATCCGCGAGTTCCTGGACGCGCGGGGCTTCCTGGAGGTGGAGACGCCGATGATGCAGCCCATCCCCGGCGGCGCGGCGGCCCGCCCCTTCATCACCCACCACAACGCGCTGGACCTGGACCTCTACCTCCGCGTCGCCCCGGAGCTCTACCTGAAGCGGCTCGTCGTCGGGGGCGTTGATCGGGTCTACGAGATCAACCGCAACTTCAGGAACGAAGGGATCTCCACGGAGCACAACCCCGAGTTCACGATGCTGGAGTTTTACCAGGCCTACGCCGACTACGGCGACCTGATGGAGCTGACCGAGACGCTGGTCTGCCATCTGGCCGAGAGCCTTCTGGGCTCACTCACGCTGACCTACCAGGGCGAGCCGATCGACCTCACCCCGCCGTGGCGGCGGGTGAAGTTCCACGAGGCGATCGCCCAGGAGCTGGGGGTGCCGGTGATGCCGGAGACCGATCCCTGGGGTTTGATCCGGGGGCCGGCGCAGGGTCGCGTGGTCCACGTCGATCCCGGCGGGACGCGGGCGAAGCACTGGAAGGCCCTCTTCGAAACGCTCGTCGAGCCCACGCTCGTGCGGCCGACCTTCGTCATCGAGTTCCCGGTTGAGCTCTCGCCCCTCTCCAAGCGAAACCGGGACGACCCGGCCCTGGTCGACCGGTTTGAGCTCTTCGTCGCGCGCCTGGAGCTCGCCAACGCCTTCACCGAGCTGAACGACCCCGAGGAGCAGCTGGAGCGCTTCACCCAGCAGGCCGCCGAGCGCGCCCGCGGCGACGAGGAGGCGCACTGGTTGGATCGCGACTTCGTGCGCGCCCTCGAGTACGGGATGCCGCCCACGGCGGGCGAGGGGATCGGCATTGACCGGCTCGTGATGCTCTTCGCCGACCAGCCCTCGATCCGCGACGTGATCCTCTTCCCCCAGCTCCGCCCCGAGAGTCCCTCGGAATGAGCCGCCGGGGACTGCCGTTTGAGTTGTTTCTGGGGCTCCGGTACCTCCGGGCGCGGGGCCACCGCACCAACCTGTCGCTCTTCGTCTGGATCGGCGTCGGCGGCGTCTTCCTGGGCGTGAGCGCGCTGATCGTCGTGCTCGCCGTCATGACGGGGTTCCAGGACGGGATCAGGGACCGGATCATCGCCGCCAACCCGCACATCCTGATCTTCGAGGGCGCCGGGCGGGGGATGCGCGACGCCGGAGCCCTCCTGGACCGCGTCAGGGACGTGCCCGGCGTCCGGTCGGCGGCCCCCTTCGTGATGCAGCAGGCGCTCTTCACGGTCTCGGGCGGCGGCGCCACGGGCGGGCTGGTGCGCGGTGTGGACTTCGCGAGCGAGTCGGTCCGGAAGGACATCGCCCGGCAGATCAAAATGGGGAGCCTGGAGCCCCTGGGACGGAGCGGCGGCGATCCCGCGATCATCCTCGGCCGGGAGCTGGCCCGGACGCTCGGCGTCATTCCCGGCGAGAGCGTCACCGTGATCTCCCCCCAGGGCGCGCTCACGGCCGTCGGCATGGTGCCCAAGATGCGGCGCTTCACCGTGGCCGGCACCTTCGAGGTCGGCATGTACGAGTACGATTCCTCCCTGGCTTACGTGGGCCTCGCGGTGGCGCAGGAGTTCGCCGGCCTCGGCGACCGCGTGACCGGGATCGAAGTCAAGCTCCGGGATCCCTTCGAGGCCAAGGCGGTCGCCCGGGCCATCGCCCAGCGGCTCGGCTTCCCCTACCTCCTCCGGGACTGGATGGAGATGAACCGGAACCTCTTCAACGCGCTGCAGCTGGAGAAGCTGGCCCTCTTCATCATCGTGACGATCATCGTGCTGGTGGCGGCCTTCGCGATCATCGGGCACCTCATCCTGCTGGTGGCCGAGAAGCGGAAAGAGATCGGGATCCTGAAAGCGATGGGGGCGCCGGCCGGAAGCGTCGGGGTGGTGTTCCTCTCCGTCGGGATGCTGATCGGGCTCGTGGGGACGGTGGCGGGGAGCGCGGTAGGGCTCGGCCTCATCTGGGTCCAGAACACCTACCGGATCATCCGGCTGGCGGGCGACGTCTATCAGATCGATTACCTTCCCATGAAGCTCACCTGGAGCGACTTCGGGCTGATCATCGGGGCGACGCTCCTGATCGCCTTCGTCTTCACGCTCCTGCCCGCGCGGCGGGCCGCCCGGCTCGACCCGGTGGAGGTGCTCCGCTATGAGTGAGCTCGTGGCGGTGCGCGATCTCGAAAAGGAGTACCGGGGCGGCCCCGAGGTGGTGCGCGTGCTCAAGGGCGTGTCCCTCTCGGTGGCCCGCGGCGAGGTGGTGGCCCTCGTCGGGGCGTCAGGCGTCGGGAAGTCCACGCTCCTCCACCTCCTCGGCGCTCTGGATCGTCCCACCGCCGGCCAGGTCCTGTTCGACGGCGAAGACGTCTTCGCGCGGTCTGAGAGCGGCCTGGCCCGTTTCCGCCGCACCGAGGTCGGGTTCATCTTCCAGTTCTACAACCTGCTGGGGGAGATGACGGCGCTGGAGAACGCCATGCTCCCCGCCCTGCTCCAGCGGCTGCCGTGGGAGGAGGCGCGGTCCCGCGCGGCGGACGCTCTCCACGAAGTGGGGCTCGGCGACCGCCTCACCCACCGCCCGGGGGAGCTCTCGGGCGGCGAGCAGCAGCGGGTGGCCATCGCCCGCGCGGTGATGCACCGGCCGCGGCTCGTGCTGGCCGACGAGCCCACGGGCAACCTGGACCCCAAGACCAGCGAGGTGATCTTCGACCTCTTCCTGCGGCTCCAGGCGGAGCGCGGGCTGACGTTCGTGATCGCCACCCACAACCAGGACCTGGCCCGGAAGGCCGACCGGCGATACGGGCTCGTGGACGGGCGCGCCGTCCCCTGGCCCTAGCCGTCGGGTGAGCCGCAGGACGTCGCGGGGCCGCAGGGCGAGCCGCAGACCGGCCTGGGGCTGGGGCCCCAGCGGGCGAGGCGAGCGAAATCCGAGGCTCCCCGCCGTCCGAGGCGAGCCGGTGAATACGGTAGGGCCTGGCGGACGATTGGCTGGGATGCGATGATGAGGGCTGAGATCGGGCAGAGGATGCGAAGAAGAGAAAGAATCCGGCGGGGCTGGGCGTGCCGACAGGCCGGGTGCCCAGCCCAGGTGATGGTTGGCTAAATCCTCTGATGCGAGGGGGACCATGAGCGAGGCGATCAGGATCACGCGGGCGACCACCAAGAAGCCGAAGCCGAAGGACAGCGAGCTCGGGTTCGGCACGGTCTTCACCGACCACATGTTCCTGGCGGACTTCCAGGAGGAGAAGGGCTGGTACGACCCGCGCATCGAGCCGTACGGCCCCCTGACCCTGGACCCGGCCACGGCCGTGTTCCACTACGCCCAGGCCATCTTCGAGGGGCTGAAGGCGTTCCGCGGCGGGGACGGGAAGGTGCGCCTGTTCCGTCCCCAGAAGCACGTCGAGCGGCTCAACCGCTCCGCCCGGCGGATCTGCATCCCCGAGCTGGACGCCGACTTCGCGCTCCGGTCGCTCGTGGAACTGGTGAAGCTCGAGCGGGACTGGGTGCCGGGGAGCGTCGGCACCTCGCTCTACGTCCGGCCCACGGTCATCGCCACCGAGCCCTTCCTGGGCGTCCGCCCGGCGAAGGCCTACGTGTACTTCGTGATCCTGTCGCCGGTCGGCGCCTACTACCCCGAGGGCATCAACCCGGTCAAGATCCTCGTCATGGAGAAGTACGTCCGCGCGGTGCCGGGCGGGACGGGCGAGGCCAAGACCGGCGGCAACTACGCCGCGAGCCTGCTTCCGGCCGAGGAGGCCCACGCCGCGGGGTTCACCCAGGTTCTCTATCTCGACGGCGTCCACCGCCGCCTGATCGAGGAAGTCGGGACCATGAACATCATGGTCCGGATCGGCGATGAGGTCATCACGCCCCCGCTGGCCGGAACGATCCTCGCGGGCGTCACCCGGGACTCGGCGCTGGCGCTCCTCAGGGAGTGGGGGGTCGCCGTATCGGAGCGGCAGATCGGGATCGACGAGATCATCACCGCCGCCCGCACGGGGACGCTCCGGGAGGTCTGGGGCACGGGGACCGCGGCCGTCATCTCGCCCGTGGGCGAGCTCTCCTACCGGGGCGACCGCATCGTCATCAACGACGGGCGGATCGGCGATCTGACCGGGCGCCTCTACCAGGCCATCGTGGACATCCAGTACGCCCGGGTCCCGGACACCCGCGGCTGGACCCTGGAGGTGTAGGGCGAGCCGCAGGACGTCGCGGGGCTGGGGTCCCGCCGTCCGAGGCGAGCAGGATGAATGGGGCGAGCCGCAGGACGTCGCGGGGC
>JBBTEL010000143.1:0-2808 GCA_038042325.1 Candidatus Methylomirabilota bacterium | reverse complement strand
CGCCCGTCCGTGATCCGGTAGCTGGCGGTGATGGACTGAAAGTCGAGCGGGGATGTGAAGAGCGAGAGAGGAAGGTCCACGTTGAGAACCGACGAGAGCGCGCCGCCCACCCGCACCACCCCGCCGAGGAGCGCCAGGGCGGCCGGCCCTACGACTTTCCCGGCGCCGATCTTCATCTGACCCTGCCCGTTCATCGTGCCGAGGAAGTTGGCGGGACGCGCCGACAGCTCGCCCGCGAGATCCAGCGGCCCGCTCACCGCGTAGCCCTGGCAGAGGTAGTCCACCAGCACCGGCGCCAGCGGCAGCGCCTTGATCGTGATCTCCTTCAGTGAGAGGAGCGGCGTAGGCTCTAACGCCAGGTTGAGGGAAACCACGATGCTCCCCCCCGAAAGGCTGGCCCGGAGCGGCGCGCTCGTGAGCCGCGCTGGATCATAGCTCAGCGGGAAGCGCACCGACTCGAGGGTCAGCCGACGCGTCTGGGGCGCCGGGCAATCCGGCCGCCGCTCGGTCAGCGTGAGGCGGGCCGAGTCGAGCTGGCCCGCGAGCGCCAGGCGGCCGACGGTCCCGCTGAGGGCGAGCTTGCCTTTGACGGGGCCCGACAGGGCCGGCGAGGATCCCAGCAGCGAGCCCGTCAGGGCGGCCATGTCCGTGGCCTCGAGCGAGATGTCGCCCTTCACGGGCGCCGCGGTCAGCGTCCCCGCGCCGGGAGGCGGGCTCAGCCTGCCGTCCCACTTGATGGACACACCACCGGGATTGACCTGGGCCTGGCCCTCGATCTCCACGGGAGCACCGCTGCCGAGCCCTTCCAGGGTGAGCTTCATTCCCTCCACGCGGTAGTCGGTGGGCGCGCCCTTGTCGGCCCGCACCTGGTAGTGGAGGGCGCCGTCAACGATCCGAAGGCGCGAGATCATGGGAAGCGGGGCCGCCGGAGCCGTCCCCGCGCCGCGCCCGGGCCCCTTCGAGGCCGCCGGGCCGCCCTCCGAGGCCGCGCCGAGGGTCGCCACGTTCCAGTGGCCGGAGGCGTCCTGGATCAGCTCCACGCGCGACCGCTCCAGCGTCAGCTCAGCGAACTCGATGCGCCGCGAGAGAAGCGGACCGAGGCGCAGCCTGAAGCGCCCTTCTCCCACCTTGAGAAACGGAGTATTCCCGAACCGCGGATCCTCGGCAATCTCGAGGTCCTTCAGGACGACGGCGGGCAGCGGCAGGACGGAGAGCGACAGGTCCGAAAACTTCACCGTGCGACCCAGGGCCTGGGCGGCCGATTGGGCGACGTAGGCCTTCAACTGCGGAAGGTCGACGAGGTAGGGGACGAGCAGCACCAGGGCGACGGCGAGGACGACGAGCCCCCCAACGGCGATCAGGAGCCACTTCACCGCGGACCCCGGAGATCCTTCTTCAGGATTTTCCCGGTGGGGCTCTTCGGGAGCGCGGGGATGAACTCGACGGCCTCCGGAACCTTGTACGACGCGATCTTCTCCCGGCAGAGCGTCTTCAGGGTGTCCCCGTCCACGCTCTGCCCTTCCCGCAGGACGACGAAGGCCTTCACCGCCTCCCCCTTCACCGGATCCGGCATCCCGAGCACGGCCGCCTCCTTCACGGCCGGGTGGCGGAAGAGGATCTCCTCGACCTCGCGCGGGAAGACCTTGAAGCCGGAGACGTTGATCATGTCCTTGACCCGGTCCGCGATGTAGTAGTAGCCGTCCTTGTCGCGGTAGCCGATGTCGCCCGAGTGGAGCCAGCCGTCCCTGACGGTCTGGCCGGTCGCCTCCGGATTCCGGAAGTACCCCTTCATGACGTTCGGCCCTTTGATCAGGACCTCGCCGAGCTCGCCGTCGGGCAGCTCGCGCCCGTGCTCGTCCACCACCTTCATCTCCACGTTCTCGATGGGCGTCCCCACCGAGCCGGGGCGGAAGAGGGTGTCGTGGTTGTAGGACGCGAAGGGCGAGCACTCGGTGAGGCCATACCCCTGGTGGATCCAGTGGCCGTAGCGCTCGTGCCAGCGGCGCTCCACGTCGGCGGGGAGCATGGCCGCGGCCGAGAAGCAGAGCCGGAGCGACCGGAAGTCGTAGGCGCTGGTGTCTCCCGCCAGGATCAGGATGTACATCGTCGGGACCGCGTAGAGGAGGGTGATGCGCTCCCGGCCGATCGCCCCCAGAAACTCCTCCGGGACGAAGCGCTCCTGGAGCACGAGGGTGCCGCCCGAGTTGACGAGGGCGTTCATGATGAAGTTCTGGCCGAAGCAATGGAAGAGCGGCAGCGCGCAGAGGCCGCGGTCCTCGGGGGTCATCCTGAGGTGATGGCTCGTCGCGTAGGTGTTGGAGACGACGTTCGAATGGGTCAGCATCACGCCTTTGGGACGGCCCGTGGTGGCGGAGGTGTAGAGGATCGCCGCCATCTCCTCCCGGTCGAGGTCCAGCGCCCGCAGCGCGGGGTCGCCTGTGAGGGCGGCGAACGAAACCGTTCCCTCGCGCGGCGCCCCCACGTTGATCAGGTGACGCACCGAGGGGAGGTCGGTCCGGGACGGGAGGTTTCCCGCTACGGGATCGGCGGTGACGACCGCGGCGACCTCCCCGTCCCGGCAGATGTAGGCGATCTCGTCCGCCTTGTAGGTGACATTGAGCGACAGGGGGACCACGCCGATCTTCTGGGCGGCGTAGTACGTCAGGACGAACTCCGGCCAGTTCGGGACGTGCAGCCCGATGCGCTCCCCCGGCTTGAGGCCGAGCCCCTTCAGGCCCGAGGCCAGCGCCGAGGCGTCCCGGTCCAGCTCCCGGTAGGCCCAGCGCCGGTCCTTGAAGGCGAGGGCCG
>JBBTEL010000142.1:5155-7965 GCA_038042325.1 Candidatus Methylomirabilota bacterium | reverse complement strand
GGCGGCGGCGTGGGAGGGCTGGTGGCGGCCAACACGCTGAGGCGGCGGCTCGAGCGGCGGCACCGGATCGTGCTGGTGGACCGCGCGGCGCAGCACGTCTATACCCCGTCCTTTCTCTGGATGATGCTCGGATGGCGGGAGCCGCGGGAGATCACCCGCGACCTGAGCCGGCTGGAGCGGAAGGGAATCGAAGTGGTGCAGGAGGAGATCAGGGAGATCGACCCGGCGAGGCGGCTGGTCAGGACCGAGCGGCGGCAGATCTCCGGCGACTACCTGATCGTCGCCCTCGGCGCCGAGGGGTGGGCGGAGGGGGTCCCGGGCCTGGCTCAGGGGGGGCACAACCTCTACGACCTGGACGGTGTGCTCGGGCTCCGTCAGGCCCTCGCGAGGTTCAGAGAAGGAAGGATAGCGGTGACCATCGCCAGCCTGCCCTTCAAGTGCCCCGGGGCCCCGTACGAGGCGGCGATGTTGATCGAGGCCTCACTCCGGGAGCGCGGGCTCCACGAGCGGGCGCGGGTGGACATCTACACCCCCGAGCCTCTCCCGATGCCCGTCGCCGGCAAGGCGCTGGGAGAAGCCGTGAAGGCCATGGTGGCGAGCAAGGGCATCAACTTCCACCCTCAGCACAAGCTCCAGGCGGTGGAACCCGAGCGGCGGGAGCTGGTCTTCGAGAACGGGGAGCGGGCCGGCTATGACCTCCTCGTGGCGATTCCGCCCCACCGCTGCCCGCCCGTGGTCAAGGAGTCGGGGCTCGTGGGAGAGGCCGGCTGGGTGCCGGTGGACAGGGGAACGCTCCAGACCGCCCACGCCGGCGTCTACGCCCTCGGCGACGTGACGGCGATCAAGCTGCCGGTCGGATTGATGCTTCCCAAGGCCGGAGTCTTCGCCCACCACGAGGCCGAGGCCGTGGCCCACAATATCGCGGTGGAGATCACGCGCCGCGGGACGCCGAAGGTCTTCGAAGGCCACGGCTACTGAATCCTGGAAATGGGCCACGGTGTGGCCGCCTACGCGGGGGGGAACTTCTACACCGACCCCGCTCCGGTCATCAGGCTGCACTCCCCCGGCAGGATCTGGCACTGGGGGAAGATCTGGTTCGAGAAGCGGTGGCTGCGTCGCTGGTTCTGACGCGTCACCGGAGCCTCTCGATTTTCACCACCACGAGACGGTCGGACGTCTGACGGATGGTGAGGCGGACGCGGTCGCCGGGCTTGAGCCCCGCCTGATCCAGCAGGGCCTTCGACTCCAGGTCGAAGGCCATCAGTTCCATCTCGCCCATGGCCAGCGCCGGTGCTGCCTCGTGGCGGACCAGGATCGCGGTCTCCCCTGCCCGCGCCTGGAAGACCGCCGTCAGCCGGTGCACGCCCTTCTCCGGATAGACCGCGCGGTAGGTCCCCCAGATGCCGAGGGCGAACCCCAGGAGGAGGACGACGAAGAGGGCAACGACCTTCCAGCGGCCGCGGCGCGACCTGCTGGGGGGGTCCGAGCATCTGTAGGACGCTGAGTCAGGGGGCAAGCGAAAATCCTCCCGGGGCCGCTGGGCGCTGAGGGCCGCTGGGCGCAACGGGGAATCCCCCGCCGGGAGGAGGCTGCTACGCCTTCAACTTTTCGCGGAGGACGCGGCGCAGGAGCTTGCCCGTGCCCGGGCCGGCGGGCCCCGGCGCGCGCGGTAGGCTCTCGGTGAACTCGATCTCGCGCGGGAGCTTGTACACCGCGATCTTGTCCCGGCAGAACTCGGTCAGCTCCTGCTTGAGGGCGTCGGTGGCGGCGACGCCGGGCTTCAGGACCACGTAAGCGCGCGTGTTCTGGCCGCGCACGGCATCGGCGACGCCGATGACGCCCACGTCGGCCACGGCGGCGTGCTTGGCCAGGGCCTCCTCGATCTCCTCGGGGCCGATCCGGTAGCCGGAGGACTTGATCAGGTCGTCCTCCCGGGAGAGGAACCAGACGTAGCCGTCCTCGTCCAGCGTCACGAAATCCCCCGCGCGACACCAGCCGTCGCTCACCGCGGCCTTCTGCTTCTCGGGGTCGCGCCAGTAGACGGTCCCCGTAGGCCCCCGGGCGATCAGGAGCCCGACCTCGCCGGGCTTGCACTCCTTGCCGTCCTCGCTGACCACCTTCAGCTCGTAGCCGGGGACGGCGGGACCGATGGCGCCGGGCTTCACCTTGCGGGTGACAGCGGAGGAGATGAAGACGAACATCATCTCCGTGGTCCCGAGCCCCTCGTAGATCTCTTTGCCGAACTTGGCCTTCCAGTCGTGGTAGGTCTGGGCGGTGAGCGATTCCCCGCCCCCGGTGAAGATCCTGACCGAGGAGAGATCGTGCTTCTCCGCGTTCGGCACCTGGAGCATCTTCCGGTAGGCAGTGGGAAGGATGGACACGACCGTGACCCGGTGCTTCTGAATCGTCTCGAACATCCCATCCGGCGTGAAGCGCGGCAGCAGCGAGACCGCCGCGCCGAAGCGGAACGGGATGACGGCCTGGGTCGAGTAGCCGGCCGCCAGCGAGAGCGGCGCGGGGCCTCCGATCACGTCGTCGGGGGTGACGCGCCAGCCGTACTTGCCGAAGCCGTCTGGGACGATCAGCGCCTCTTCCATGAAGTGGACGGTGCCCTTCGGAAGGCCGGTGGTGCCGGAGGTGAAGAGCAGCACCGAGATCGCCATCCGGTCCCGGCGAACGGGCTGGAGCGCGTCCGAGCCCTTGGCCATCAGCTCGCCGTAGGGGATGTACCCTTTGGCCCTCAGGTCCGCCGGCTCGCCCCCGATGACGACGATGTGCTTGATCGTCTTGAGGTCGGCGCGGGCCTTCTC
>JBBTEL010000142.1:1688-5055 GCA_038042325.1 Candidatus Methylomirabilota bacterium | reverse complement strand
TCGAAGAGGATCGCCACCCGGTCGCCGCGGCCTGCCTCGACGTGCCGGTCGATCAACTCCTCCGTCGAGTTCAGCTTCTGCGGATAGCCCTTGTGCTCGGGCAGGCTGTAGATCCGCTGAGGCCAGAGCTCCTTCGGCGGCAGGTATTCGGCCGGAATCTTTCCCATCGTCGGCTCCGGAATTTCTCCCTTGTACCTTATGCCAGCTATATCCGGATCCGCGCAAGCTCGCGTGTCAGCAACTTCTGGTCGTCTTCCCAGGCGGGGTCACGCCCGTTTCCCCTTAGGCACACGACGTGCAGCGGACCACGGCGCCCGCCCGTGAGCTTGGTCCAGACAGCCCGGAAGTGTTCCAGGGCATCCCGCTCGGAGTTGCCCAAGTTCGGCGTCATGAGCACCAGAAGTGACTTGGGTGCGTCGTGGAGTGCCAGGTTTAGAATCGAACCTCTCCCCAAGCACTCGTTTCAATAACTCCTTGCCGTAGGCGTCGTGAGACAGCCGTCCCAACCAGCTCTCCTTTCTTCAGTCGATTGCCCTTTGGACTCGGCCGCTTGAGGAGGCTTAAGAGCGCCGTGACTCAGTAGGGCGGAGGGCGCGGTATCGTCGCCTTACGTTCACACCGAGAGCTTTGCCGTCAACATAGATGCCCCCACGCTCATCAAAGCTCAGCTCAAACTCGTGCGCGGGAAGACGGCGTGCGATCTCCTCATCCAGCACCGCAAGCCGATTGAACATCTGAGCGAAATCGAATACGCGGTCTGCCGGCATCCTCGAACCGCGGGTCTTCCTCTTCATCCGTCCTCCCCGAACCGCCGTTTGTAGCCCCTCCAGTTGCCCTTCAAGTCCTCAATGGTGAAGGTCAACGCTTCGCTCAAGTCCTGCATCGCTATCCGATACTTGACTGTTCCCGACGCTGTTTGGAGATCCAGATGGACGAAGCCATGCGCCGTGTCATACCGCGCGACCGCCTGCCATTCACCCCCGCGCATCGTTTCATACTGAACAGCGTGAAGTCCCGTGACCCGACCGCGGTCCGTCTCGAAATCAACTCGGAGCCGATCCTCGCCCTCCTCGAGGATTATGAAGTAGCGGATGCGGCGCACAGGCCGTTCCCAGGCCGAACCGCGCCATCCGTAGCTGCCGCTACGACTTCAGCAGGCGCTCCAGAGCCTCCTCCACGCCGAGGACCCGGCTCAGCTCCCGGTCCATCCGGGGGAAAACCTCGGCCGGATAACGATCGCCCTCGAAGATCATGAGCGCCGGCACCCGGCGGCCGAAGTCCTCCTCGAGCGCGCCCTTGGCCCCGAAGACCGGGCGCTTCTGGGCGCTGGGACCGGTCACGGCCTTGTGGTAGTCGGGGAACACGTCTTTCTGCCTGGCGACGTCCCTGGCCTCGCACGGCACCCCCTTGGCCCGGAGCTGCTCCAGGAGGGACAGCGCTTTCTTGGGGTCGCACGGGAACTGCTCCCCCGGCGTGGCGGCGCTGGAGTAGAAGAAGACCACGCGCTTCTCGGCAGGGCTCGCGGCCTTGGCGGCCGGCCCCGCCCCGGCCCCGGCGGCGTGGGCCGCCTGAGCCGGCTTCACCGCCTTATGGTACACGGGGCACTCGGTCACGCCTTCCTTCGGCAAGATCAGGAGGAAGGGCGCCTCCTTTTTCTTGCAGGCCCCGAGGAAGGCCCTAGCGATGTTGGGGTCCAGGGCCGGGGCAAAGTGCTGGCAGCTGGGGCACAGGATCTCAGCCATCGCGTCCTCTCGGTCGTGCTTACTTCGTCCGCTGGAAGTCTTCCTTCTGGTAGTCCGGCCGGTCGAGGATGAAACCGGTCTCCTCCGGCGTCGGCTTCAGGTCGGCCGCCGTGACGGCCCACTTGCCGGAGCACCCTTCGTCCCAGATGCGGGCCGTCCACCCGTAGCCGCTGCCGAAGGTGAGCAGGAGCACGGCAACCCCCGTCGCCGCGCCAAACCCACACAGGATCGTCTTCCCCGGGACGTGCACGATGTTGACCACCGCCGCCCCGAACTCCCAGGCCCGGTCGTCCTTCTTGGCGGGAGCCATCTGCCCCTCGCTCTTTTCCTGGGCCCAGGCCAGCGGCGCCAGGGGCCCGCTCAGGACCAGGAGCATCATCAGGACCGCGCTCACCACTTTCACACCCATCGTGGCCTCCTTTTGTTCATCTGGGCACGGGCACCCCGGGCTGTCGCCACGCCCGTGCCCCGCCGGAATCTCGGTCTGCCTTCCTCGTCCGCCCGATCCGAGTCCCGGTCCCCGCACGCTAGAGCACGCCCTCCGCCTTCAGGGTCCGGAGCCGCTCCCGGCCCAGGCCCAGGTACTTCAGGTACACCATCTCGTTGTCCGCCCCCACCGGCCGGCACGCCCACTTGATCCGGGGCGGCGTCCGGGACATCTTCCACGGGGGCGCCTGCAGCAGGAGCTCCCCATAGTCCCGGTCTTCTATTCTCTCAAAGACCCCCCGTTCCCACCAATGAGTTTCGGCGAGGGTATCGGAAGGCCGGTTGAGGCGGGCGGAGGCCACGGTCCCCGGGCCCCGCTTGTTGGCCACGTAGTCCTGGACCCGGTCGAGGACTTCCTGGGAGGTGAGGCCGGCGGCCCAGCCCTCCAGTTCGCGGTGGAGCAGCTTGCTCTCCCCGATCCGGGCCTTGGTCGTCGGGAAGCGCTCCCGGAGATCGGGGCGCTGGATGATGTTGGTCAGGCCGGTCCAGTTGAGGTCCGAGAAGCCGGCGATGAACGAGTAGGAGTCCTTCGTCTTGATGAGCGTGTAGGGAAAGACGCTGACGTTCAGCGCCCCCAGACGCTCGCGGATCCGCTTGTTCGCGTGATACCAGTGCACGTCGTAGTCCGTGAAGCGCATCTCGGCCTCGGCCGGGGAGCAGTCGATGAACTGCCCCTGCCCGGAGGCGGCCCGCCAGATGACGGCGGTCAGCGCGGCGAAGGCGCCCCACCCGCCGCCGATGTACCAGGCGATCCAGTTGCCCTGTTTGGTCGGAACCGAGGACTCGGGCGTCCCCTCCCCTGCGGGTTCCCCGGTCGTGTAGGGCGTGCCGGAGAGGGCTTGATTGGTGATGTCGTAATCCGGGATGGGCGAGGCGGCCCGGGGGCCGAACTGCCCGTGGGTGGAGAACCCCAGATAGATCAGCCGCGGGTTCGCCGCGCTGAGCTGCCGGTAGCCGATTCCAAACGTATCCAGCTGCCCCGGCCTGGCGCTCTCGATCACGACGTCCACGTGGCGGGCCAGGCGGGCGAACAGCTCGCGCCCCGCGGGCATGTCCAGATTGAGCGTGATGTGCCGCTTGTTCCGCGCCTCGACCAGGTAGGCCAGGCCCGTGCCCCGGTGCTTCACGCCTTGAGGGGA
>JBBTEL010000142.1:0-1588 GCA_038042325.1 Candidatus Methylomirabilota bacterium | reverse complement strand
TCCTCCAGCTGCTTGATCCGGCCGGGAGAAAGCCCGAGGAGACGGGTCAGCACTTCTTCGTTGTGCCAGCCCACCGGCTTGGCCGCCCAGCGCATGCGGCCCGGCGTGGCCGACAGCTTGGGAGCGGGCCCCTGCTCCACCATCGGGCCGTACAGGGGATCATCGTACTGCCAGACCGTCCCCCGCTCGCGGAGGTGGTCATCGTGATACCGATCCTCGGCGCTGGCCACCCGGCAGCACGCGAAGCCGTGCTTTTCCCCCAGCCCCTCGAGCTCCACGCGCGACTTGTCCGCGGCCCACTTCCTGAGGAGCGGGAGCAGCGCCTCGGCGTTGGCGGGAACCTGGCGCGCTTCCAGGGTGGCGAAGCGGGGGTCCTTGGCCAGCGCCGGGTTTCCCATCGCCACGCAGAGGCCCTGGAACTCCTCGTCCCGCCCCGCGGCCAGGGCGACGAACCCGTCGCGGCACGCCAGAAAATCAGCCGGCACGATGGCCTCGTCGCGGTTCCCCACCGGGCCGCGGTCCTGGCCCGTCAGTCCGTGGCGGACCCACGTCCAGTCCAGGGAGCGGATGAGCCCTTCCGACTGGGCGAAGTCGATGAACTGGCCCTCGCCGGTTTTGTTGCGGTAATGGAGCGCCACCAGCGCGGCGGTGGAAGCCATCAGCCCCCCGAACCAGTCCCCGACGAAGATCCCGCACAGGATCGGCGGGCGGCCGGGGAAGCCCGTGATCCCGATCATGCCGCTCACCGTCTGCGCCACGGCGTCGTAGGAGGCGCGCCCCTGGGAGAACGGCCCCCACTGGCCGAAGCCCGAGTCGGCCACGTAGATCAGGCGCGGGTTCGCCTCGCGGAGCTGCCGGTAGCCGATCTCCCACTTGTCGAGGGTGCCCGCCCGGAAATTCTCCACGAAGATGTCGGACTTGGCCGCCAGCCGCTTGAAGAGCTCCTTGCCCTCGGGGGCGTGGAGGTCGATCCCCACGTGGTACTTGGAGTGATTCGTGGCGAAGAACCCGAGCGACGCGTTCTGCCAGTAGGTGGCCTCGGGCGTCACGTAGCGCATGGTGTCGCCCCCGGGGGGCAGCTCCACCTTGACGACCTCGGCGCCGAACTCGCCGAGGAAGTCGGCGGTGGTGGGTCCGAGGACGAGGGTGGTCAGCTCGAGGACGCGGATCCCCCGCAGGGCCTCGGGCTTGTCGAAGATCCGCGCCCGATCGAAGAGCTTCCGCGTCCAGTCGAAGTAGGATTCGGTCACTTGGGCTCTTTCCCCTCCGCGACGTAGCGCGCGCGCGAGCCGACCAGCTCTTCGGGTTTGAGCGGGCGGCCGGCCACCAGGCGGCCGCGGGAATTCCTCACGATGGGCTTCGGCTTGCCGTAGACGTCGGCCCGGGCCCGCGGGGCCGGGCGCGTCTTCCCGTCCCCCGTCACGGGCTTGTTCTCAGGCGTGTCGGCGAAGCCGGGGAGCAGCAGGTCGGGGTCCTTGAGCGTCCCGCTCGCCGGCTGCGGCGGCCTCAGGGGGCTCCCGTTGGCGATCTCCACGGCATAGAAGGCGTCACAGCCGGCGCACTTTGTCTTCCCCTTGAAGTTCCAGAA
>JBBTEL010000141.1:0-1305 GCA_038042325.1 Candidatus Methylomirabilota bacterium | reverse complement strand
GCTCTACCCGCTCGGCGAGGCCGTGGCAGCCTGGACCCACGGATTTTCAGAAACGAGTCCGGGGAAGGCGCGCCGGGGTGGCGGTGCCGGCTGAGAGGATGATCCGCAGCCCCTCCTCGACGCTGAGCCCGGTGTGGATGACCTCGTCCTTCGGCACGAGAATCACGTCTCCGAGGTAGAGATTGTTCGTGGGCACGAAGACCGTCACCAGCTCCATCTTGCCCTCGGGCCCTTCGACCAGCACATCGCCCGTGCGGAAGCCGAAGACGTACTCGCCCTTCCGGGGGTGCTCGGCCAGGACGACCTCCTTGAATGAGGTCCGCTTCTCGGGCGAGAACGCCTCGAGGAGCTGCTTGACCGAGGGGTAGATGCTCCGGAAGATGGGAATGCGCAGCATGAGCCCCTCGAGCCAGGCGACCACGCGCCGGCCGACGACGTTCCGGGCGATGATCCCCACGAGGAGGATGAGCGCCACCGCCGTGAGGAAGCCGAGTCCGGGAATGCGCCGGCCGAAGAGGTTCTCGTACCCCGGGGAGAAGAAGTAGTCGATCTTGTCCCAGAAGACGTAGAGGAGCCACGCGGTGGCGATGGCGGGGACGGTGACGAAGAAGCCGGTGAGAAAGCGAACCTTGATCCAGTTGCGGACACCGCCGGTCATGGCGAACCGATGAAACCACAGCGACTGAGGCGTGTCAAGCAATCGGCGGGTGATGGGGCCCTGAATGGTCAGGTTGCACTAGTCACCGGCGGCGCGATCCGCCTCGGCCGGGCCATCAGCCTGGCGCTGGCTCGCGAGGGATGTCACGTGGCCGTCAACTATCTCCGGTCGAAGCCGGCCGCCCTCGCCACCGCCAGCGAGATTCGCGCGCTCGGGGTGGAGGCGGCGGCAATCCGCGCCGACGTGGCGAGCCCGGCCGACGCCAAGCGGCTGGTGGCCGAGACCGTCCGCCGGTTCGGCCGCCTGGACCTCCTGGTCAACAACGCGGGGATTTTCTTCCGGACGCCGCTCGCCGAGACGACGCCGGCCCAGTGGGACCGCCTCCTCGGCGTCAACCTGCGCGGGCCGTTTCTCCTGAGCCAGGCCGCCGCCCGCGTGATGGCGCGGAGCGGCGGCAGGATCGTCAACATCGGCGACGTCGGCGGCGTCCGGGCCTGGCCCTCCTACATCCCCTACTGCGTCTCCAAGGCCGGCCTCCTCATGCTCACCCGGGCGCTGGCCCTCGCCCTGGCCCCCCGCATCCAGGTCAACTGCGTGGCGCCGGGGGCGGTGCTGCTCCCGGAGGGGTTCCCGGAGCACCTGCGGCG
>JBBTEL010000140.1:8255-9755 GCA_038042325.1 Candidatus Methylomirabilota bacterium | reverse complement strand
GTCCAAGTCTCGGGCTCCTTCAAAAGCCCCGGACTTCAGTCCGGGTGATGTTTACGAGGAGCCACTCCTTCCTTCCCGGCGGCGAAGCGGGCCAACGCGAAGCCGCCCTTGAGCTTCCTTCCGTTGAGGACGAAGGCGAGTTTCCCGGCTTTGGCCTGGGTCTCGGGCGGGTCCCCCTCGCGGACTTCCCAGGTCCCGTCGTCCCAGACCACCACTGGGCCGGCGCCGTACTGCCCCGCCGGGATGATCCCCTCGAAGTCGATGTACTCGACGGGGTGGTCGGGGACCATCACGGCCAGGCGCTTGTCGGCGGGATTCATTGACGGCCCTTTGGGAACGGCCCAAGACTTGAGAACGCCTCCGATTTCGAGGCGGAAGTCGTAGTGGAGCCGCGTGGCCCGATGCTCGTGGACGACGAACCGCTGGGGGCGCTTCGGCATGATTTCAGGCTCTTGGCCCTGGTCAGAGCGGATAGCGCAGGAGCGCCGCCACGCCGCCCACGCGCGCGAGCACCTGATGGATCTGGACCGTCTCCACCTTGCCCCCCGTGGCGATGACCCGATCCACGATCGCCCCGCCCAGCTCCGCCGCCCTGGTGGGTTTCCCGCACAGGCGGCAGGCGGCGTCGCCGCCGCTCTGGAGCCCCCCGCACTCGACGCAGAGGCGACCGGGCTGGCTGAACCCCTCGAGCAGGTAGAGGCGCTGCACCGCGCCGCGGGCGACGGCCTCGAGCGTCTCTTCGAGCCCCGCGACGGCCCGCCCCCCTTTCGCCGCCTCGGTGAGGACGGCCTCCACCGCGTCCACCCCTTCTCCGCCGCGGAGGTGCGCCAGAAACGGGGCGGCGCGCCCGACCAGGACGGCGGCCGACTCGTGGCGCGCGCCGGCGATGCTGCCGACGACCCGCTCGGCGATTCGGTTGGGCAGCCGCTTCTGAAACACCGCGATCGTCCTCGGCTCCCCCGCCATGAGGATTCGCCGCACCCCGTTCCCCTCGGTCAGGCCGATGAGCGCCTCCACCACCGCCTCGAAGTGGCGCCCCCGATGATCCTGGACGTGCCGCTGGTAGCGGGACTGGGCCAGCTGGGCCCAGCCGCCCCGGCGGTGATGGCCGGGAACCTCGCTCTCGAGGGCCACCTCCTCCCCCACGCCCTCGGTCGTCAGCGGCACGAGGCGGGCGCTCTCGCCGTCCACGAAGACCACCAGCGCCGACGGGGTTTGCTCCAGCAAGGCCGCCAGGGGGGAGAGGTGGGGCGCCTCGGCGACGACGAAGGCGCTCTCGAACGGAACCCGCACGGGGATGACCTCACGCAGGGCGAGACCCCGACAGGCGAAGAGCGCGATGCCGTGGGCCTCCGGGAACCGGGCCTGCGTGATAAGCGCGTCGCCCTCGGCCTGGATCCAGTCCAGGTCGGCCGCGATCCCCTCGGCGGTCGCCGTCTTGCGGGCCTTTCGGATCTCGTTCTTGAGGAACACCCGGACCCGGTCGCGCTGATGCTCGTC
>JBBTEL010000140.1:4100-8155 GCA_038042325.1 Candidatus Methylomirabilota bacterium | reverse complement strand
ACCGGCAGCCGGGACTTCCGGAAGACCTGCTCGGCCACGCTCCCGAGCACCGTGCGGCCGAGCCCGCTCCGTCCCGCCGTCGCCACCGCGATGAGGTCGGCGCCGAAGGCCTCGGCCTCCAGGAGGATCTCCTGCACGGGGTCCCCGAACCGCACGACGCACTCCACCGGGATCCCCCCGAACTGGACCTCGACGGCCCGCAGGTAGTCCATCCCCTCCGCCTCCAGGCGTTCCATCTCCTGGTCCAGATAGGCGACCACCTGCCCCGTCTCGCTCACGACGGCCTGCGGCAGCGGGGCCACGTGGAGCAGGCGCACGGTCGCCCCCGCCCCGCGCGCGGCATCCGCCACCACCGGCACGATCGACTCCGCCAGCGGTGAGGCATCCAGCGGCACCAGAATTCGCTTCGCCATGGTCTATCCCCCCCTCGCTGCCGCGCCCTGGAAGCTCCGGTCCACGGCACTCAGATCCAACGGCCCCAGATCCCCCATGGAGGCGGCGAAGTTGAGGAGCGCGATCCGCACGCCCTCGGGGATGCGCGGGTACCAGCGCGGATGGGCGATCACGAGCGCCCGGCCGGCGTAGAACGGCGGGAGCACCTCGAACAGCTCATGATCGCCGCTCCGAGCGCGGTACCCGTCGAGGAACCGGTGGAAGAACCCCTTGAAGGGCTCCGCCAGGCCCGGCCCCTTCAGGAGGCCGAAGAACAGGTAGTTGATGCTGAGGGCGGCCACGTCGTCGGCCGGCTCCCCCCATTCGCCCCGGCTCCGGTCCAGGACGGAGAAATCGGTCCCGTCGCGGAAGAGGAGGTTCCACGGATGGAAGTCGCCGTGGACCCGCGCCAGCCGGTGGGTGAACCCGCGCAGCCGCCAGCGCCACTCGACCGCCGCATGCTCGAGGGCCGCGCACGCCTCGGGGGGCAGCAGCGGGTACGGGTGCGGGTAGCTGTCGAGGATCCCCATGAGGCACTCGCCGTGCCCGACGAGCTCGCGGACCCGCCGCTGGTAGAGCCAGGGCGCCCGCTTCTTCTCCGCGTGGATCTCGGCCAGGTAGCCCGCCAGGGCGTCCACCCGCCCGAGGTCCAGCGAACGCGCCTCTTCGGTGAGGAGGCGATCCAGATCGAGCCAGTACGGCGTTCCCTCGGCCTTCTCGACGAGCTGGAAGAACTCCGCCGAGTCGCCGGCGGAGACCAGCTCGCCGCCCGCGCGCACGAACCCGACGTCCAAGCTTCTGACGTGGCGCGGCAGCGCGTTGAACGCGGCGTGCCCCCACAGCGCGGCCCACGCGCGGTCCGCCGGGTACTCGTGGCCGAAGCCCTCCTCGGGCCGGGTCCGGGCCAGGACGAACTGCCGGGGCTCGCCCCCGATCAGGCACTCCACCTCGAGCGGGACCCCGTAGCCGAAGGCCTTGGGATTCGCCCCCTCGCCGAGATTGTCCTTGAGGGGCCGCACGCTCAGCAACTCGACCGGCCGCCGGAAGACCCGGGCAATGTACGCCTGCAGCTCCCTCGACTCGATCATGCGTCGCGCCTTACTTCCCGCGGACCGTGAGCACCGGGCACGGGGCCAGCGCGATCACCCGCTCGGCGACGCTGCCGAGGAAGAATTTGGACAGGCCGCTGCGCCCGTGAGTCCCCATCACGATCAGGTCGGCGCGCTTGGAGCGGGCGGCCCGCGCGATCCGGTCGTAGGGCACGCCCTCCAGCAGCACCGCCGTGACCCGCGCCTTGGCCTTCTGGGCCTTGGCCACCACCTTGGCCAGCTCCCGCTGCGCGCCCCGGCGAGCCGAAGCCTCCAGCTCCTCGTAGGTCTTGGGGGAGATGTATCCGTCCCCGATGAACGGCGTCGTCGGGAGCAGCACGTGGACCAGCAAGAGCTGGGCCCGGCTCTCCTTGGCCAGGGCCACGGCCTTCAGGAACGCCGCGCCCGAGGCGCGGGAGAAATCGGTGGGATGAAGAATCCGACGAACCCCCTTCATACCCGGACTCCTTTCATGGGTTTACTCTGACACCAGCCGCTTCGCGGCGAAGTACTTCTTGGGGTAGCGGGCCCGCTCCAGGCGCCGCTCCCGGTACTCCGCCAGCTCCCGCTTCAGGCCGCCGAAGCTCCGGTCAAAGGCGAGCCACGCGTTCTCGGCCACGTCTTCCACCCGGATCGCGGGCCGCCGCGGGATGCGGACGGTCAGCGCGCAGCGCAGGGCCCGGCCTCCCTTGGGACCGTTGTCGTCGATGAAGGTCACCACGGCCGTGACCGGGCTCGCCTGGATCCGCCCGAGCTCCCGGTTGAGCCGCCTCTCGATCCGGGCGCCGAGCGCCGGCGCCAGCGACACGCCGCGAAGTTCGATTTTCATGGAGGCGCCCTCAATCCAGCAGGCGGACCTGCCCTGCCACGACCTGCCGGGCCCGCCCCTTCGCTTCTTCCACAAGGAGGTGGCCCTCGGCGTCAACGCCCAGGGCCCTTCCCTGGAAGACGCTCCCGTCTTCCCGCACCTCCACCCGGCGCCCGGTCAGGATGTCGCGATCGCGCCAGGCTTGAAGCAGGGCCTCCGCGTGCCGGTCCCGATAGACGTAGAACCACTCGTCGAGGAACGTGAGGAAGCTGGCCGTGAAAGCGTTCCGGTCGATGTTCCGCCCCGCCAGCTCCCGGAGCGAGGCGGCCGCGCGGCCGGCGTCCCCCAGCGCCTCCACGAGGGCGGCGCGCTCGACGTTGAGATTCACCCCCACCCCGAGGATCACGTAGTCCAGCCGATCCCCGGTGGTGGCCAGCTCGGCGAGCACCCCCGCCACCTTCTTCCGGTTCACCAGGATGTCGTTGGGCCACTTGATGGCCGCCGGGACCCCGACCGACCGGACGGCATCGGCCACCGCCAGGCCGGCGATGAAGGAGAAGACCGGCGCGTCCTTCGGACCGATGGCGGGCCGGAAGAGGACGGAGGCGTAGAGGTTCACGCCGAACGGCGAGAACCAGCCCTTGCCGAGCCGGCCCCGCCCGGCGCTCTGGCTCTCGGCCAGCACGGTCGTTCCCTCCCGCGCCCCGGCCTTGGCCAGGTGGCGGAGGGCATCGTTGGTGGACGCCACTTCACCGAACAGGTAGATCTGGCGCCCCACGGTCTTGGCCGAGAGCTGCCGGCGGATCAACTCGATGCTGAGCGCATCCTGCAGGATCGAAACCTCAGGAGACACGGCGGGCCTCCTCTCTGTGGCCCTGCGGGCCGACCGTCAGGACGGGGCAGGGAGCCGTTCGAATGACGCGGTGAGCGATGGAACCGAGCGTCCACCGGATGAGCCCCGACCAGCCGTGGGTGCCCATTACGATCAGGCCCGCCCCCGACGCGACCGCCTGGTTGACGATCTGTTCCTCGGCGACCCCATGGGTGAGCACCGTCTGGACCTGGGGCCTGGGAATCCGGCTCCGGGCCAGGAGATCCTCCACCGACTGCTCGGCGCGCCGGCGGTAGCCGGCTTCCAGCTTGGCCCGCTCCGACGGCGAGACCCGGGGATCCTCCGGAACCTCCGGCATCACGTGGAGGAGGATGAGCTGCGCCCCGCCGGCGATCGCCAGCTCCTCCGCCACCGGCCACGCCTCCTGCGCCGTCGGGGAGAAGTCCGTGGGATAGATCAGCGGGCCCAGGCGCGCCGGGCGCGCCCAGGCGGGGCCCACGGTCACGACGGGGCACGGCGCCAGGCGCACGACCGCGTCGGCGACGCTCCCGAGGAACATCTGCTTGAACCCGGTGCGTCCGACGGTCCCCACGACGATCAGCCCCGCCTGCTCCTCGGCGGCGGCCAGCAGGATCTGCTCGGCGGCGCGGCCCTTGTCCACGCGGGAGCGCGCCTTCAGGGTCTCGAGCTCCGCCTGGGCCACCAGCTTGGAGATCTCGGCCTCCGCTGCGTCCCGGGCCCCTTCCCAGTAGCGCGTGAAGACATCCGCCGAGAAGAACCCCTCCGGCGGCGCCGTGAGCGGCGGCACGACGTGGAGGATGACCAGCTCGGCGCGGCACACCCGCGCGAGCTCCGTCGCGCACGGCCAGGCCGCGAGCGAGGCCGCCGAGAAATC
>JBBTEL010000140.1:0-4000 GCA_038042325.1 Candidatus Methylomirabilota bacterium | reverse complement strand
CCCGCGAGCCGTCCAGGGGAACGAGGACGCGCTGATACACGGCTTACACCCTCCCGGCCACGGAACCCTGCCAGGGCCTGGCCTCACCCTTTTCCACCGGCGCCTGGACCGGCGCCTCGGCCGCGCGGATCAGGAGGATCGGCGTTGTCGTCCCACGCAGCACCGATTCGGCCACGCTCCCGAGGATCAGGCGGCCCAGCCCGCTCCGGCCGTGGGTCGTCATCGCGATGAGGTCCACCTTGTTGAGGCGCGCGGCCTCGACGATCGCGTAGGCCGCCGGGCCGTACCAGACGGAGGTCTCCACGTTCTTCAGCCCCAGGGCCGCGAGACGGTCGCCGACCTGGGCGAGGTAGTCCTCGGCCTCCCGCACCACCTTGATCTGGGCCTCGGTGGGATCCACACCGGGAAGCGTGTGGGCCTCGGCGGCGCGGATCAACAGCAGCTTTGCCCCGGAGCTTTCGGCCATCTCGACTGCCTTCGGCAGCGCGGCTTCCGCGAGGGCCGAGCCGTCCAGGGGAACAAGAATCTTCTGAAGCTTCATGGATGTCTCCTTTCCTTGGCTCTGTTCCTTCCGGGCAAGGAAAGTGCAACAGAAGTGCCACGGGGAGGGAGAGCGAGAAGGATTGAAAATCGAGGAGTTACTGCTGAGACGGGGCGCGGGCGCCGGGCAGCACCTGAGGCGCGGTCACCCCAGGTGGGGCAGGCTCCTCAGGGACGGCCTAGCCTGCTTCCCGGGTCGGGCCGCCCTCGCGTATCCCGTACTTATTGATCAGGCGGTGGAAGGTCTTCCGGTCGATCCCGGCCGCCTTGGCGGCCTGCGAGACGTTGCCGTCGTGGCGGCGGAGCAGCTCGGTGAGATACGTCGCCTCGAGCTGGATCATCCACTGGGCCTTGGCTTCCTTGAGGGGGAGGGTCTTGCCGGCCAGCGACGGGATCTGGGTGCCGCCGACGGCCGCGGGCGGAACGCTCAGGTGCGCGGGCAGATCGCGGGCGCCAATGGTCTCCCCCTCGGCGAGGACGCAGGCCCGCTCGATGACGTTCTGGAGCTCCCGGACGTTGCCGGGCCAGGCGTAGTGTTCCAGGATCTGGATCGCCTCGGGCTCGAACCCCCTGAGGGGAACCTCCCGCCCCTGGCCGTACTTCTTGAGGAACGTGTGGGCCAGGAGCGTCACGTCCCCCTTGCGCTCCCGGAGGGGCGGCAGCAGGATCGGGATCACGTTGATGCGGTAGTAGAGCTCCTCCCTGAACTGCCCTTTCACCACCTGGTCGCGCAGATCGCGGTTCGTCGCCGACACCAGGCGCACGTCCACATCGATCTGCCGCGTGCCCCCCACCCGGCGGATCTGCCGCTCCTGGAGCGCGCGGAGGAGCTTCACCTGGAGCCCGACCGGGAGCTCCCCGATCTCGTCGAGGAACAGCGTGCCGCGGTGGGCCACCTCGATGAGGCCCGGCTTGGTCCTCACCGCCCCCGTAAACGCACCCTTCTCGTGACCGAAAAGTTCCGATTCGAGCAACTGCTCCGGCAGCGACGCGCAGTCCACGGGGACGAACGCCTCCGCCGACCGCGGGCTGCTCAAGTGGATGGCGTTCGCCACCAGCTCCTTGCCGGTCCCCGATTCCCCGATGATCAGGATGTTCGCCTCGGACCGGGCCGCCTTCCGCACCAGCTCGAAGACCTGGGCCATCGCCGGGCTCCGGCCGATGATGTTCTCGAAGCCGTAAGTCCCGCGCAGCTGCTCGCGGAGCCGGAGGTTCTCCACGGCCAGGCGGCGCTGGGCGAGGGCCCGGTCCACCGCCAGCTTGAGCTGGTCCGCGCTGAACGGCTTGGGGAGATAGTCGAAGGCGCCCTCCTTCACGGCCTCCACGGCCGACTCGATGGTGGCGAAGCCGGTCACGATGATGACCGGCACCTGGGAATCCAACTCGCGGGCGCGGCGGAGCAGGGTGAGGCCGTCCATGCCGGGCATCTTGAGGTCGGTCAGGAGGACGTCGGGGCGCTCGGACTCCATGAGGGCCAGCGCCTTGCGGGGATCTCCCGACGTCAGGCACTCGTAGCCGGCCTTGCCGAGGATGCGGCTCACGTTCTCGAGCATGTCGGGCTCGTCGTCCACGATGAGGAGGCGCCCCGCTGGGTGCCTCATGCGTGGTCCTCCGGCACCACAACCGGAAACGTGAGCGTGAAGGTGGTCCCCTTCCCGGGCTGGGACTGGACGTCGATCGTGCCCTGGTGCTCGCGGACGATCCCGTAGCTCACGGACAGCCCGAGCCCCGTCCCCTGCGCCTTCGTCGTGTAGAAGGGATCAAAGATCTTCGGCAGGCGGTCGAGCGGAATCCCCGGCCCGTTGTCGGCCACGACGAGGCGCAGCCAGCCCGGCCGGCCAGCCACGGTGCCGGTCTCGATCCGGATCTCGCCCCCGTCCGCCATCGCGTCCCGGGCGTTGGTCAGGAGGTTCAGGACGACCTGCTGGAGCGCGTTGGGGTCCCCCTGCATCGGCGGCAGATCCGGCGCCAGCGACCGGCGCACCAGGATCCCCTCCTTGCTCACCTGCTTCTCCAGGAGGAGCAGGGTGTCCTCGACGACGCCGTTCAGGTCCAACAGGCCGCGGTCCCCCGGGGACTGGCGCGCGAAGGACAGGAGCCCCCGGGCGATCCGCGCCACGCGCTGCGAATGGCGGTGGAGGACCTCCAGGTCCTGCCGGACCTGGGGCGGCAGCCCGAGCTCCTCGGCCTCCTGGAGCATCAGATCGATCCGGGAGGAGATGATGCCGACGGGGTTGTTCAGCTCGTGGGCGAGCCCGGCGGAGAGCGTGCCGAGGGCAGCAAGTTTTTCGGCCTGGCGGGCGGAGCGCTCCAGCCCCACCTTTTCGGTGATGTCCTCGAGGAGGAGCACGGCGCCGGTGGGTGCCAGGTTCTCGCGGAGGAGGCTCCCCTTCACGTCCAGAATCACGCGGCCCTTCTTGAGAGTCTCGTGCTCCAGCCCCTCAACCGCGAATTCCTCGATCTCCCCCCGGAGGAGCCGCTCGATCGGCTCCGCCAGCCCCTCGCGCTTCCAGGTCGGATTGATGTCCAGGAACGGCCTGCCGAGCACCTCCTGGGCCTTGATCTCATACCGCTCTTCCATCGCGCGGTTCCAGGCCCGCACCCGCCCGTCCGCGTCGAGCACGACGAGGCCGTCCCGGAGGCTCTCCACGACGTTCGTGATGAAGCGCTCGCGCACCTCGATTTCCCGGTTCAGGGCCGCGACCGCGAGCCGCTCGCGCTCCTCGATGTCGGCGAGCACGCCGACGCCCACGGCCGTCCCGATCAGCACGGCGATCCGGATGGCGGCGTTCGCCCACTCGTGGTGGACGAGCGTCGGCCAGATGACCCAGACGTAGGCGACGGAGGCCCCGACGGCCACCGCCACGCCGCGCCGGATCCCGTAGTAGTAGGACTGGAGCCCGGCGATCAGGAGGAGCCCGAGGAAGAGCGTGCTCTCGGCCCCGCCCGAGAGGCGGATCAGGAGGAGCGCGAAGGCCACGTCGACCAGGAGCACGGGGAGGTGGAGGCGGAAGACCAGTCTCGGGCGGAGCCAGATGAGCAGGTAGAGGAGGAGGCTGTAGCAGGCGAACGCCCCGAGCGCGAACGCCAGGAGAATCCAGCCCACGAAGTCCGTGGGGGTCAGCGCCAGCCACACGAAGCCGGCAATGACGGCGAGCCCTCTGAGGAACGGCAGCGCCAGGAACCGCGGGCCTCCCAGCCGTCGGGAGAGCCGCTGAAGCCAGGTGATCTCGCTCATCGTCAAACCCTGCTCGACCGCCTCATGATACCACCCCTTCAGCACCCTGAGGGGTCACGGCCGCAGGATCAAGAAGAGAAGCAGGGCGAGCGCGGAGGACGCGCTGCCGAGCCAGAACGGCGCGGCGGGGCCGGCCGCGTCCCAGAGCCAGCCCGCCAGGAGGCTCGCGGGGAGCGCCAGCGCGCCCACGACGGCGTGGTAGATGCCGAAGGCCCGGCCGCG
>JBBTEL010000139.1:0-3161 GCA_038042325.1 Candidatus Methylomirabilota bacterium | reverse complement strand
GCCATCATGAGGGACAGCCGGATCGGGGTCTTCGGAGCCCTCGGCCTGATCGTCGTGTTGTTGATCGGCTTTCTCGCGCTGGCGGAACTCCCCGGAACGGTCCGGGAGAAGGCGCTCCTCCTCGCTCCGGTCGTGGGCCGCCACGCCCCGCTGCACTTGGCGCGCGCCTTCCAACCCGCGACTCCCCGCCAGGGGTCGGGGTCGGCGTTCATGAAGGCCGTGACGCTTCGGGCGGTGAGCATCGGAGCGCTTGTGGTCATCGTGGCGGCGGCCGTGATCCTCTGGCCGTGGGGGCTCCTCGCCGCCGCAATCGGGATCGGCCTGGCCTGGGAGTTGGGCCGTTTTCTTTCGCGCCGGTTGGGCGGGCTCACGGGCGACGGCCTCGGCGCCGCCGTGGAGGTCGGGGAGATGGGCGTGCTCCTGGCCTTCGCGGCTTTTTCCTTTCTGCGCTGGGTCTGATGGACTCTACCTGGGTGTACCTGGTCCGCCACGGCAGCGTGGTCGGGGCCGAGACCCGGCGCTTCATCGGCCACCTGGATGTGCCCCTGTCGCCGCTGGGGGAGGCCGAGATGGAGCGGCTGGCCGCGCGGCTCGCCGCCGTGCCGCTGGTGGCGGTATATGCGAGCGACCTGGGGCGATCCCGGCTGAGCGCCGAAATCATCGCCCGTCCTCACGGGCTCGCGCCTCGGATCATCCCGGCACTGAGAGAGATGGCCATGGGCCGCTGGGAAGGGCTGACGGCCGACGAGATCAGCGCCCGCGAGCCCGCGGCCTTCAAGGCGTGGACGGCCCGCATCGGAGAGTTCCCGTTCCCGGAGGGAGAGAGCGTGTCTGACCTGCTCGGCCGCGCCTGGCCGGCGTTCGAGAACATCGTCGGCTTGCACCCGGGAGAGCGCGTGGCGATCGTCGCCCACGGCGGCACCAATCGAGTGATCCTCTGCGGCGCCCTCGGCCTGCCGCTCGATCGGCTGCTGGTCTTCGGCCAGGACTACGCCGCCCTGTCGCTCCTGGAGTGGCGGACGGATCGCTTCGTGCTTCACTTCCTGAACCAGACGACCCACGCCACCTAGAGTGGCGCGGTCCGCGAGGCCACTTCCCTTGAGTTCTCCAGGCGCCCGTGGCAAGATGCCGTTCACACCATGCAGGCGCCCGGACCCGATCAGCTCCTCGAGATGTACGCCGCCATGTTGCGCGTCCGCCTGTTCGAGGAGCGCGCGCGGGAGCTGTACGCGGGCGGCCGGATTCCCGGGTTCATCCATCTCTCGGTGGGCCAGGAGGGCGTTGCCGTGGGCGTGTGCGCGGCGCTCCGCCGCGACGACTATCTCCTCTCCACCCACCGCGGCCATGGCCACCTGATCGCCAAGGGAGGCTCGCTCCGCGCCTTGATGGCCGAGCTCTACGGCAAGGCCACCGGCTGCTGCAAGGGCAAGGGCGGGTCCATGCACATCGCCGACGCCTCCGTGGGGTACCTGGGGGCCAACGGCGTGCTGACGGCGGGGTGCGTGCTCGCGCCCGGTGTGGGGCTCTCCATCCAGATGCGGAAGACCGACCAGGTCGTGGTGGCGATCTTCGGCGACGGCGCCGCCAACCGCGGCCCGTTTCACGAGGGCGTCAACCTGGCGGCGCTCTGGCGGGCGCCGGCGGTGTTCGTCTGCGAGAACAACCGGTGGGCGTCGACGACGGCGCAAGCCGTCTCAACGGCAGGAGGCAGCATCGCGCAGCGCGCTGCCGCCTACGGGATCCCCGGCGTCACCGTGGACGGAAACGACGTCCTGGCGGTGTTCGAGGCTGTGGGCGAAGCGGTCGCGCGGGCCCGGCGGGGCGAGGGCCCGTCGCTCGTGGAGGCCCAGACCATCCGGTGGCTGGGTCACTACGAGGGCGACCCCCAGCTCTACCGCGGCAAGGACGAGGTCGCCGGAGGGCGGAGCCGGGATCCCGTGGGGCGCCTCCGGCAGGTCCTCGAAGAGCGGAACCTGCTCGATGCCGCTCACGCCGAACGCGTCGAGGCGGCCGTGAAAAGCGAGATCGACGATGCGGTGGCGTTCGCCGAGGCAAGCCCGCTTCCCGACGCCCGCGCCGCGTTCGAAGACCTGTTTGCGTTCTATCCCTGGCGGGACTGATGGCGACGGTCGAGTACGCGGCGGCTCTGAACTTAGCGCTCCGCGAGGAGATGAGGCGGGATCCGCGCGTGTATGTGATCGGCGAGGACATCGTCCTGGGGGTCCCGTTCGGCGTGACGAAGGGCCTGGTGGAGGAGTTCGGACCCGAGCGCGTGCTGAACGCTCCCATCTCCGAGGCGGCGATCGTGGGGTCGGCTCTCGGCGCCGCGATGACCGGGCTGAGGCCGGTGGTGGATATGCATTTCGCCGACTTCGTGACGTGCGCCATGGACGAGGTGGCGAACCAGATCGCCAAGAGCCGGTACATGTTCGGGGGACAGGTGGACTGCCCACTGGTGCTGCGCATGCCCTACGGCATCGGGAAGTCCGCGGGGGGCCACCACTCCAACTCGGTGGAGGGCTGGTTCATCAATATCCCCGGGCTCAAGATCTGCATCCCCTCCACCCCGCGGGACGCCCGCGGCCTGCTCAAGACGGCGATCCGCGACCCGGACCCCGTGATGGTCTTCGAGCACCGCGGGCTCTACCGGGTCGTCGGGGAGGTGCCCGATGAGGAGGAGCTGATCCCCCTGGGCTCGGCCGAGGTCAAGCGCCCGGGGACGGACGTGACGGTGATCGCCACGGCGCGCATGGTCCACGCGGCCCTGGAGGCCGCGGAGCTGCTGGCGCGGGAGGGGATCTCGGCGGAGGTGGTCGATCCCCGGAGCCTCGTCCCGCTGGATCGGGAGACGCTCGCCGGGTCCGTAGCGAAGACCAACCGCGTTGTGATCGCCGAGGAGGGGCCCATGCGCGGGAGCGCCGGCGCGTGGCTCGCCTGGGTGGTGATGGAGGAGTGCTTCGACGACCTCGACGCGCCGATCGCCCGCGTGGCCGGGCCGAACGTGCCCATCCCCTTCAGCCCGCCGCTCGAGGCCGCCTGCACCCCCGACTCGGAGGCCGTCGCCGCCGCCGCCCGCCGCGTGATGAAGTAGCCCCCTCACCTTTATCCTCTCCCCCTCACCCTGCCTCTCCCCAGTGGGGAGAGGAGAAGAGGTGAGGGGC
>JBBTEL010000138.1:0-6261 GCA_038042325.1 Candidatus Methylomirabilota bacterium | reverse complement strand
TCCTTCTGGTACTTGGCCTTGAGCGCGTTGACCTGGGGCTGGAGCGCCTGCATGGCCTTCATGGAGGCCAGGCTCTTCACGGTGAGCGGGAAGAAAAGCACCTTTGTGACAACGGTGAGCACGATGATCGCGATTCCGTAGTTTCGGATAAAGCTATACACCCAGTGCATGAGCCAAAGTGTCGGCACGACGATCCACTGCATCGGGAACGTGGGCGCTCCGTAGCGCGACGCCCACGACTCCGGGAGGGGTAACCCGCCGAAGTAGATCGCCTTCTCCAGGCTTGCACCAACCGCTGTGAGCCGGTCGTACTCCATCGGCCCGAGGTAACTGAGGACCGTCCCCTTCCAGGCCTGGCCGGGAGAGAGTTCGCGTATACTTACGCGAACTCCGATCGCGACCGCGGTCGGGTCCTTCCCTTGGCCGGCATTCCGCTCCGACAGCGTTTCCGTAAACGCCTTCATGCCTGGGCCCTTCGGGATGAGCGCAGTCAGGTAGACCCCATTCTGCCCAAGGGGTGCCACCCCGCTCTCGAAGGCCACCCATCGCGCTTCGCCTTCAAATTTTTCCGTCGTCCCCACGTATTCCCGCCGTGCCCAGAAGGCGTTTTCTGCCAGGTTCACGACGTGAATCGGCCGGGGCCCCCTAAAATCCTCCTGCTCTTTCGGCCATTGCGTGGGGGCGACCCAACTGAGATCCGCCTCGACCGTTTCGGCAACCGCCTGCCGGTTTTCGACTCGGATCTCCCGCTCGATCAAGTAGCTGTCCGCCTGAAACCTCAGGACCTGCGTGATGCGAAGCCCAGAGCCGTCGTCCCCGACGAGTTCAAGTTGGCCCTGGGGATTGGCTTTGTCGAGCTTGAGCGAATCGGCCGATAGCCTGAACCCAATGATGCGGGGTGTCCGTCCCTGCCTCAGTATCCGAAGGCCCGACGGACCCAAGAGTCCGGGCAGGATCATCGGCTTCTGTCCCCGGTAATCTAGCACCCACGACTGAATCTCCCCCCCTCGGCTTGTGATCGCGGCGCGGTATAGAGGCGTCTGTACCGTCGCCGTGCGCTCGGGCACCTCCGGGGGTTCTGCAGGAAGCGACGGAACGGCCGGGCGAGCCGAGGACGGGCCCAGCGCGCGCGGGGGCGGGGCCGGAGCCGGCTTGGACTCGGCCGGGGCTTGAGCGGGCGGGGAGGGAAGCGGCTCGGGAGGAAAGAACCGGGCCTGGACAAACAGGAAAAGGGCGAAGAGGACCGAGGACAGCAGGAGGGCCAGAATCAGGTTTCTTTCCATGTCCTCAACGCCCGCGGCGGGACGGGATCGTACCCGCCCGGATGAAAGGGGTGACAGCGGACCAGGCGGCGGACCGCCAGCCAGGATCCGCGGCCCGCGCCGTGCTGGAGCACGGCCTCACGCACGTACTCGGAGCAGGACGGGTAAAAGCGACAGGCACGAGGGAGGAGCGGAGAGAGCAACCGCTGGTACCCTCGGAGGAACCAGGCGGCCGCGGCGGCGAGGCGGCTCACGCCCCGCCCTGCCGGCACCGCTTGGCCACGGCGTCTAGCGCCTCGCGCATGTCCTGAAGGATCTCGCCATACGGGCCCGCCGCCGCGCGCGGCCGGGCGACGACGACCAGCTGCACGCCCTCCGGGAGCCGCCGGCGACTCACCCGGTACGCTTCCCGGACGCGCCGCCGGGCCCGGTTGCGACGAGCCGCGCTCCCGATCTGGCGGCTGACGGCGAAGCCGGCTTGACGCCGCCCCGGCGCCGCGCGCCAGAGGAGCAGCACCGACGGCCGTTCGATCCGCGCGCCCCGCTGGAAGACGGCCTGAAACTCCTCGGCCCCGGTCAGCCGTTCGCTCCGCGGAAAGGCCTCGCCGCCCACCGCCGTGTCGTCGCTAGACGGTGAGCCGTCTCCGTCCCTTGGCGCGGCGCCGCTTAAGCACCTTCCGCCCGCCGCGCGTCTTCATTCGCTCGCGAAAGCCGTGCGTCCCCTTGCGCTTGCGGCGATTCGGCTGGTACGTCCGCTTCATGGGGACACTCCTCCTCTCCGTCGAAAAACCGATTCAGTCTACAGACCGTCCCCCGCGAAGTCAAGCCGGCGGCGGAGCCGTGAAAGTGAAGAACGGGGTTGCCTCCCCGCTTTTCGCTGTGCTATGGTAACAGCCGCTCTTCGCCCCGAGCGTGACGCCGGGCGGTTTTTTTCTTTCCGCTCCGACCGGAGCGGACGAGGGTTCGTATCCCGATGGGTTGTCGCCCCGCCGTCCATCACCCCGCCTCGCCGGTAATTCGATCACGTTATCCACACGCGTGGATAACTCTGTGCGTAACTGGGCCTCTCGCCTGTCCTGGAGAACACTTACATGCTTGAAAGCCTCTGGACCCGGCTGCTGTCCTCACTCGAGCACAAGATCCCCGAGGCCGCGCTCGACACGTGGGTCCGCCCGAGCCGCTTGATGGCTGTCCAGGGCGATCGCCTTCAGATCGCCGCTCCCAATAAGTTCTCGCGCGACTGGCTGGCGGAACACTACCTGCCCGCACTCGCCGCGGCCGCCCAGGATTGCCTCGGGGGAAATCCCCAGGTCTCCATCGTGGTGGACGCCACTCCGGCCCCCGCGCCGCCGGTCGGGGACGACGCGGCGCTCCCGCCGCCGACCTCCACGGCCTCCGGGCTCAACCCCCGCTACACGTTCGAGACCTTCGTCGTCGGCTCGTCCAACCAGTTCGCCCAGGCCGCCTGCCAGGCCGTGGCCGAGCTGCCCAGCAAGGCGTACAACCCGCTCTTTATCTACGGCGGGGTCGGCCTGGGGAAGACGCACCTCCTCCACGCCGTGGGCCACCAGATCGGCCGCCTCTTCCCGCGGCTCGCCGTGCTCTACCTCTCCTCGGAGCGCTTCACCAACGACCTCATCAACGCCATCCGCTACGACCGCACCGCGGAGTTCCGCGCCAAATACCGCACGATCGACCTCCTGTTGATCGACGACATCCAGTTCATCGCCGGCAAGGAGCGCACGCAGGAGGAGTTCTTCCACACGTTCAACGACCTCTACGACTCCCGCAAGCAGATCGTCGTGTCCAGTGACAGCACGCCCAAGGAGATCCCCGAAATCGAGGAGCGCCTGCGCTCGCGCTTCGAGTGGGGGCTCATCGCCGACATCCAGCCCCCCGACTTCGAGACGCGGGTGGCCATTTTGAAAAAGAAGGCCGGCGTCGAGCGCGTGCGCCTCTCGGACGATGTGGCCTACCTGATCGCCAGCCGCATCAAATCCAACATCCGCGAGCTTGAGGGCTCCCTCACGCGCATGATCGCCTTCTGCGCGCTGACCGGTCGGGAGATGACCCCCGACCTGGCCCAGGATGTCCTCTCCGACCTTTGGGGCGACGATGAGCGGATCATCACCATCGAGCAGATCCAGCGGAAGGTGTCCGACTTCTTCGGTATGAAGCTGTCGGACCTGAAGGCGAAAACCCGCACGCGCGCCATCGCCTTCCCGCGCCAGATCGCCATGTACCTTGCCCGCCAGCTCACAACCGCCTCCCTGCTGGAGATCGGCCGCGCGTTCGGCGGGAAAGATCACACCACCGTCCTGCACGCTGTGGGTAAGATCACGCTGCTGATCCAAGAAGACCCCAAACTGCGCAAGACGATCGACGCCCTCACCCAGGGAATCGCCTCGTGATCCACACGCATCCCGTCCCTGCCCACCGGTGTATCCACCGTCCGCTGGGCCGGGCGGGCCTTTTCGCGCGGGGACTTCGGCGTTCTCCCCGCCATCCCGCCGCCGAGTACGACTACGCCTCCTCAAAGGTTCTAATTTCTTTCTTTAAGACTATAGGTTCTTTTTAGCGTCGGAGGATCCCATGGAAGTTCAGCTCGAGCGCGATGCCTTTTCCAAGGGGCTCCAGATGGTTCAGAACATCGTCGAGCCTCGGCAGACCCTGCCGATCCTGGCGAATGTCCTTCTCGAGACGGAAGGAGACGCGCTCCGCGTGACGGCGACCGACCTGGCGGTCGGAGCGCGGGTGTCGGTGCCGGCCAAGGTGGCCTCGCCAGGCGCCATCACGATCTCGGCGCGAAAGCTGGCCGAGATCGTGAAAGAGTTGCCGCTGGCGCCGCTGTCCCTCAAGGTCCAGGAAAATGCCTGGGTCGTTCTTCGCTGTGGCGGGGTCTCCTACAAGCTGGTGGGGCTGGCGGCGGAGGATTTTCCTGCGGTGGTTCCCACGGCGTCGCCGGCCTGGATGTCGCTCGACGGAAAGGCGCTGAAAGAGATGCTGGGGCGAACGGCGTTCGCGATGTCCCACGACGAGAGCCGTTACGCGTTGAACGGCGTGCTCTTGTCCGTGCAGCCCGGGCGCCTCCGAGTTGTCGCCACCGATGGACATCGGCTGGCGCTCGCCTCGCGGGCGCTCCCGAACGGAGCGGGGAGCGCCACGGGCATCGTGCCCCGGAAGGCGGTTCAGGAGGTGATGCGGGTGCTGGGAGCCGGCGAGGAGGTGCAGGTCGCCCTGGTGGAGAATCAATTCATCCTCAGGATGCCGAACTTCCTCCTCGTGGCGCGGCTGATCGAGGGGCAGTTCCCGAACTACGAGCAGGTCGTGCCGAAGGGGCACCCCTGCCGGCTCGCGGTCTCGCGGTCCGCCCTGGCCGCGGCGCTGCGGCGGGTGTCCGTGCTCTCGGAAGAGCGCACCAAGCCCGTCAAGCTGCTTCTCTCACCGGGCTCCCTGAAGCTGAGCGCCTACAATCCCGAGCTGGGCGAGGCGGAGGAGAGCCTGGCGGTGGACTACGCGGGCGAGGAGCTGGCGATCGGGTTCAACTCCCGCTATGTGCTGGACGCCCTCGGCGCCGTCGAAACGGACGAGGTGGTCGCCGAGCTCAAGGACGGGTTGAGCCCGGGAATCATCCGAAGCTTGGAGGGCGAGGAGTACTTCTGTGTTATAATGCCTATGAGGATTTAGTATCGAATGGGAGCAGGATAGGGTGGAGGTCCGATGGGTCACGCCACGTCGCTTCCCTGACGATCCCACCCCCGTCTCCACCCCCAGTTCTGCTGTCCTGATCCGTTCCGTCGCCCGGCGCAGCGGAGTGCCCTGCGCGATCCTATGAGCATCGAGACCTATACCGCGAACGACATCAAAGTCCTGGAGGGCCTGGAGGCCGTCCGGAAGCGGCCGGCCATGTACGTCGGCGACACCGCGGCCGCCGGGCTGCACCATCTCGTGTACGAGGCGGTGGACAACTCCGTGGACGAGGCCCTGGCGGGCTCCTGCGACAACATCCGGGTGGTCCTGCATTCCGACGGCTCGTGCTCGGTCGGCGACAACGGGCGCGGCATCCCGGTGGACATCCACGAGGCCACCGGCAAGTCCGCTGCCGAGGTGGTGATGACCACCCTCCACGCGGGCGGCAAGTTCGAGCACTCGGCCTACAAGGTCTCGGGTGGGCTCCACGGCGTCGGGATCTCGGTGGTGAACGCCCTCAGCGAGTGGCTCGAACTGGAGGTCCGCCGGGGCGGCAAGGCGTACAGCCAGCGCTACGAGCGCGGCGAGCCGCAGGGCGACCTGGCGCCGGGCGAAAAGAGCTCGAAGCACGGGACCATCATCCGCTTCAAGCCCGACCCCACGATCTTCGAGGAGACGAGCTTCTCCTTCGACACCCTGTCCAACCGCCTCCGGGAGCTGGCGTTCCTGAACCGCGGGCTCAAGATCACCCTGGAGGACGAGCGCGAGGACCGGAAGAACGCCTTCCACTACAACGGCGGGATCATCGAGTTCGTCAAGCACATCAACCAGAACAAGACCCCCATCCACCCCAAGGTGCTCTTCTTCGAGGGGGCCAAGGGCGACAGCCAGGTGGAGGTCGCCGTCCAGTACAACGACGGCTACCAGGAGAACGTCTTCACCTTCGCGAACAACATCAACACGCGCGAGGGCGGCACGCACCTCACGGGGTTCCGCGCGGCGTTGACGCGCACGATCGGCACCTACGCTCAGGCCAACGGGTATCTGAAAAACTTCAAGAGCGGGATCAGCGGCGACGATGTCCGCGAGGGGCTCACCGCCGTCGTCTCGGTCCGCCTGCCCGAGCCCCAGTTCGAGGGGCAGACGAAGGCCAAGCTGGGCAACAGCGACGTCAAGGGCCTGGTCGAGTCCGTCGTGAACGAGAAGCTGGCGGAGGCCTTCGAAGAGGATCCGACGACAGCGCGGAAGATCACCGACAAGTGCGTCCGGGCGGCCCAGGCGCGGGAGGCGGCGCGCAAGGCCCGGGAGC
>JBBTEL010000137.1:2777-21560 GCA_038042325.1 Candidatus Methylomirabilota bacterium | reverse complement strand
GGCCACCTCCAGGAGGTGCCCCGGGGCCAGGAGTGGGACAGGTGCTAGGGGATTCTTATCCCAGCCGTTCGCTCATTAACTGGCGCGCAGGACAAGGATGCGTGGCTCACCGGCCTGAAAAGGAGGGAATCATCGAGTCCACAACCGTCGCCCGGGCCACCCAAACGCAACTCCATGAGCCACTCGACCTCCCGCCGGGTCCGGCTCCCTCGCCGCCGCCCCGGGGGCCTGTCCGATCTCGGCGTGCCATGTGTCCACTCCTCTCCGCCACTGGCGTCGGGCGAACAGGAGGACACCTGCTATGGGATTTTCAACTCACCCCCGGTCGCATTAACTGGCCTGACCATCTGGCGCGAGGATCCGGACTTCGTGCGCGTCCCCGTTGACCACAAACATGTTCAACGTCACCGTGTCTCTTCACTGCACTGTGATAGACGCCGAGGTCAAGAGGTAGCTTGCGACTTCCCACCTCTGCGGAGCACTTTTGTCCGCCTCCCCCGGGGCATTGAAGCTATACCCCTTGGAAAGGTCCGCGGGGTTGACCGGGGGAGGCGCGAGCTTGCCGGTTGTCGTCGATCCCTTGATCTCGACGGCGTTGATGAAGATCGTGTGGGTGGTCGTCGCCTCTTCCTCCCGCCCCACGGCCCGCCCCCGGAAAGCCGCGCGAGCCAGGGAGCAGCTTTCCCCGGGGCGGGCGCGTCCGTAAAGTCAGAGAGTCGCCGGTTTACCGTCGTGGCCCCGGGGTGGGCCTCCCCTCACCTTGTCCAATGAACGATGAGCAACCCCTATGCCATCGGCAGGAAGGCACGCAGTTTGGGCTAGTTTCAAGGAGCGGAGCAGCGAGGTGACCCTCGAGGTTCTGCAAATCCTGCAGGCCGCCAGGATCCCGAAGCCGACATGAAGTCAGGGAGGTCGGGAGATCGCTGGAAGGAGTTCCGCCAGCCTCCCCCCCGACTTTGGTCCTTGACAGTCGCTGCCCGAGACTGATAATGTGTCTCTTAAGGGACACCGTGGAATCGAGGTGTCTGTATAGAGACACGAAAGGGGCACGGTCATGGCAATCCAGTACCGCACGATGAAGGACCTCAAGGAGCGGACCACCTCCGTGCTGCAGGCGGCCCGCAAGGCCGACGTTATCATCACGCTCCGGGGTGAGCCGAAAGCCCTCCTGAGGCGCATCAGCCGGGACGAGCTCGAGGGACTGATTCTCCTCGAATCCAAAGGCGTGCGCCGCCTCCTCGAGCAAGCGGTCCGCGAGATTCGCGAAGGGCGCACTGTTTCACTGGAGAAGCTCGCGACGCGGAGCGGTGTAGCCGCCCCGTGAGCAGATGAGCTGTCAATCCTATGCGGTTGAACTCTCCGAGACTGCCGCCGGGCAACGGGAGGAACTCCCGGAGGCCGACCGGGACGAGATAGACGCCGCGCTAAAAACCCTGGAAGACCCTGGTAAGCAACGCGGGGTCGCGCGAATTCGCAGCCGAATCGCCCCCGTCCAGCCGCTCTTGTATTTGCGCGCACAGCACTTCGGAATTTTCCACACCGTGGACGAAGATAAGTGCATCATCTACGTGCTGGCCATTGTTCGGCGGTCGGACCTCACGCTTCCACGGCGCTAAAGGATGGGCCAGGAGGCGGTCTTTTACTTCGACGTCCTGGGTTTCCGCCACATGGCGGGCGGGACCGCGGACGCCGCCATCGATGCCCTGAGCGACCTCGCCGAGATCTTGCGGATTCCGGAGATCTTCAGCCGGACCGGGGAGTGGAGCCACCGGTACGCATTGAGCGATAGCGTCTTCCTCACGCGCCAGGATCCCGTGGAAGCGCTCCGCCACGCCAGCGAGCTCGTTTTCAACCTCGTTCAGCTGAACGCTGCCACCGAGGAGCCAACTTTGGTCCGCGGGGCGCTCGCCTTCGGCGAGGTCCGCCACCTTAAAGGTATCTTTCTGGCCACTGACGAACCCGCCAACGTGGTAGGCCCGGCTGTCGTGGAGGCCGTCACCCTAACGGAGGCTTCCGGGCTCAAAGGGCCCCGCATCTTCTTGTCGGACGGCCTGGCCACGACGATCGCCCGCTCCGAGCCGGAGCTGGCGGAGTGGCAGCTCCGACCGACCTCGGCCCCCGGCGTCTGGGAAGTGCTGTGGATTCTTCCTGCCGAGCCAGCTCAATTCGTTCAGGATGAGCTTGCGGTGACCGAGGTCTGCAAGCTGGCGCTCCGGCTACTCGGGAGAAACGGCGGACACCCAATTTACGGGGGGCACTACCGGGAGTTCGTATCGCTGGCCGGCCGGTGTATCGAGCGCGTGGCAAAGTTCGCGAAAAGCGGCAGGTTAGTGCCCGGGCTCCCCCTGACTACGTTTCTCTCCGCGACAGAGGTCAAAGAGCTCTTCGATGCGACGAGCGGGTTGCCGGACGAGTACGTTGCTCACCTGATGCGGCTCGTCGAATCAATCGGCCGATGAGGCAAGTTCGCCACTTACCGAGGGGCCGAAGAGCTCCGAGGTTCGGGGGAGCTCCCCTTCCACCACGTCGGAGTGCCGGCGATCACGCCTCATGATATGCGCAAGAATATGCCCGCGACGGTCTTGAACACAGCCAAATTTCCCCCGCTAAGGCAAGCCGAGGGCGGCGAGGCGCTCGGGCGTGGGGACGCCCTGGGCGTCCCAGCCGCGGAGCCGGTAGTACTCGTCGAGCATCCGGTCGAGCTCCGCTGGCGGGCAGTGCATCCCCGCCGACGCCCCCTCGGGAATCGGCTCGTGCATGACCCGCCAGGGCAGGACGTCGTCCTTCCGGCCCACGCCCTCGCGCACGTTGAACAGCCGCTCCTGGTTCACCACCCGCTCGCCGATCCGCTCCAGCTCCTCCACCGAGACGTCCCAGCCGGTGACCGCCGACACCATCCGGGCGTAGGGCTCGCCCAGGAAGAGGCCGAAGCCGCGCTCGGAGGTGAAGCGGCAGACGACGAGGGAGTCGTCGACGGCGGTGAAGTGCTGGCTCCGCACGGCGAACTCGGGCTTCCCTTCGACGCTCCGGCGATCGAACCCCTGGGCGTACTGGGGCGTGGGACGGGTGTCGTGGTGGCTCCCGCCACGCGTGGCGGTGGCGTAGCCGATTGACATGCCCTTGAGCGCCCGCGCCGAATGGGCGGGAAGCTCGAGCCGCTTCACAGCGTACACGGTCTTGAGAGCCTCCGGTCCGAGGGCCTCGGCCAGTCGCCACGAGCCCTCCGCCAGTCGATCACCGAAGCCCCGGCGGTAGGCGGTCTGCTCGACGAGCGCCAGCATCCCCCGCCAGTCGCCCCAGCCGAAGGGAACGCCGACCTCCTTCGGGTCGAGCCAGCCGCACTCGAGGGCCTCGGCCACGAAGGCGAGCGTCACGCCGAGGCTGATCGTGTCCATGCCCAGGAGGTCGCAGAGGTCGTTGGCCTTGACGAGCGAGGGCGCGTGGGAGTTCCCGAGCATGGATCCCAGCGCGAAGATCGTCTCGTACTCGGGCATCTTGGCCTTGAGCCCGGCGAACTCGCCCTCGCCGATGGCGTACTGCTTGCCGCAGGCCACGGGGCACTTGAGGCAGGTGGTGTCCTTGTCGTGGTAGTGGGCCTTCATCTCCTCGCCGGAGATGGCCCGCGCCTCCGCGTACACCTCGCTCTTGATGTTGTAGGCGCCGAGCCCGCCGAGGGTGTTGATCGGCTGGACGAGAAACGGCGTGCCGAAGGTGGAGAGGGCCTGGGTGCCCTTCTTGAGCGGCTCGCGCGTCTCGTCCACGAGGGCCTTGAGCTGCGCGGGATCGGCGACCTCCGTCTTTCGTGTCCCCGCGACCACGACGGCCTTGAGGTTCTTCGAGCCCAGGACGGCGCCGATGCCGCCGCGCCCGGAGATTCCCTCGCGGTTCTTCCAGTAGTGCGCCATCGAGGCGAAGCGCACGCGGTGCTCGCCGGCGGGGCCGATGGCCATGACGTCGGGGTCGCCGCCCTCGGCAGCCTGGATGGCCTCCACGGCCTCGCGCGTCGTCTTCCCCCAGAGGGCGCGCGCGGGCTCCAGGCGGGCGCCGGCCTCCGTGACTTTGAGATAGACCGGCTCCCTCGCCCGCCCCGTGATGCAGATGGCGTCGAAGCCGGTGCGCTTCTGCGTGGCGGGGAAGCGGCCGCCGAAGGTCGAGTCGAAGAAAAGCCCGGTCAGGGGCGACTTGGACGCCACGCAGGCCCGGCTGTTCCCCGGCACCGTCGTGTCGGTGATGGGTCCCACGGCGAAGACAACAGAGTTGGCCGGGTCGAACGGATCCACCCCGCGCCCCACGTGACGGTAGAGGAGCCGGGCGGCGAAACCGTTTCCCCCAAGGTAGCCGCGAGCCATGTCCTCGGAGACGGACTCGACGCGCGTCCCTCCGTCGCCGAGATCCACGAACAGGATCTTCCCCCCGTAGCCCTTCATCGCGCCCTCCTCAGCGGGCCAGGAGCATCCAGAGGCCGATGGCGATGAAGCCGAGCCCGGCCAGGATCTTCAGACGCTCCGGCGGCACCCAGGCGCCGAGCTGGGTCCCCACGACGACCGCCAGGAGGCTCGAGATCACCAGGGCCCCGGCGGCGGCGGCGAAGACGCCGACCTTGCTGAGGGCCGGGTTCGTGGCGAAGAACAGAGTGGCCAGCTGGGTCTTGTCGCCGAGCTCGGCGAGGAACACGCTCAGGAACACCACCGCGTAAGTCTTCATGGGAGCCCCCTGGCCGCCGCAGCTACTTGATGGCGCCGACGGTGAAACCGGCGATGAAGCGATCGACGAAGAAGTTGTAAAGGATCGCGATCGGCACGCTGGCGATGAAGGAGCCGGCCATCAGCGAGCCCCAGAAGTACACGTCGCCGTGGACCAGGAAGGTCGGCACCCCGACGCTCACCGTCATCTGCCGGACGGAGGAGATGAAGGTCAGGGCGTAGACGAACTCCTGCATGACCAGCGTGAAGGAGAAGATGACCACCGTGAGGATCCCCGCCACCGAGATCGGGATCACGACCTTGACGAACGCCCCGAAGCGGCTCAGCCCGTCGATCATGGCGGCCTCCTCCAGGTCGCGCGGGATGGCCTTGAAGAACCCCATCAGGAGCCACGTGCAGAACGGGATCGTGAACGAGGGGTAGACGAGCACCAGGGACCAGAGGGAGTCCTGGAGGCCCAGGTCGCCGATCACGCGCGACATGGGGATGAAGAGGAGCGTCGGCGGCACGAGATAGGTGAGAAAGATCCCGATCCCGAGCTGCTCCCCCCACCGCCCCGTGAGCCGGGCCAGCGCGTACCCCGCCGGGATCGCGAGGATCAGCGTGATCACCACCACCGCCACCCCGACCAGGGTGGTGTTCACCAGCCACCTCACGTAGAGCGTCTCCTGGAAGAGGACGCGGAGGTTCTCCAGCGTCGGCGCCTCGTTGTAGACGAACGGGTTGTTCCCCCGCTTCAGCAGGTCGCTGGTCCGCTTGAACGTGGTGACGAGCATCCAGTAGAAGGGGAAGGCCGTGAAGAGCGTGAACAGTCCCACCACGCCGAAGTGGCCCACCCGGAGTCCCCAGCGCCGCCCGGTCCCGGCGGCCATCTCAGGTCACCTCGCTCCGCCGGGCGATCCGGAGGAAGACGAAGGCCACGGCCAGGAGCAGCGGGAAGAGGAAGATCGCGATGGCCGCGCCCTCTGCCAGGTCGCCGCCCTGGATGCCGGTGAAGAACGCCAGGCTCGCCAGGACCTGGGTCGTGTCGTAGGGGCCCCCCCGAGTCAGGACGAAGATCACGACCATGTCGGTGAAGGCGAAGACGAGGCCGAAGAGGAGCGCCACCAGGAGGATCGGGCGGATCAGCGGCACCGTGATCTGGAAGTGGTGCCGCCAGAAGCTGGCCCCGTCCACCTGGGCGGCGTCGTGGATGTCCTTGGGGATGGAGGTGAGGCCGGCCAGGATGATCACCGTGGCGAGCGGCAGGAGCCGCCAGACGTGGACCGTGATGACGGATCCCATGGCCAGGTAGGGCTTGCCGAGGTACATGGGCCAGCCGTCCGCGGTGATGAGCCCGAAGGCCTCCAGGGTCCAGTTGATCACGCTGTAGATGGAGTCCAGGATCCAGAGCCAGCCGATCGTGCCAAGCGAGATCGGCGCCACCCACGGCAGGAGGAGCAGGAGCCGCACCACCCACTTGCCGCGGAACTCTTTGAGCAGCGCCAGAGCCAGGATGTTGGCCAGGATGATCACCAGCACCTGGGAGACGATGGCGAAGACGAACGTGTTTTGGAGGGAGGTCTGGAACTTGGAGGTCGGGACGACGCTGATGAAGTTCTTCAGCCCCACGAAGCCCAGCGTCCGCCTCCCCATGCTGATGTCGCTGACGCTGTAGTAGAGGGCCAGGAGGAACGGCAGCCCGACGATCGCCACGATGTACAGGACGGCGGGGGCGATCATGAGCGGGCCGAGCCACTCCGGCCGGTCCAGGACGAACCCGAACCGGCGGCCCGCGGCCGGCGCGCGGAGGTCGCGCTCGAGGGTCGCCATCGTCCGCCTCAGACCGGCCGCGGCCGGGTCCGGAGGCCGGTCTCCCGGTCGAAGAACCGGAAGTCTTTCTCCCGGACCGCGAAGTCCTGGGTCTTCCCGGGCTGGACCGGGGTGGACACCGTGGAGGCGAGCTTGGAGATGACCTTCGTGTCGGGGAACTTCCCCTCGAGCGCGCCGTAAAGCAGACGGTCGGCGCCGAGGTACTCGATGCGGCTGATGTGGAACTTGAGGGCCAGGAGACCATCGGGGCTCTCGTGGGCCTCCTTCGGCAGGAAGTGCTCAGGGCGGAACCCCACGAGGCAGTCGGGGATCTCCAGCAGGTTCATCGGGGGGGAGCCGAGGAAGCCGGCCACGAACGTGTCGGCCGGCTCGTCGTAGACCTCCTGCGGCGTCCCGATCTGCCGCACCTTGCCACCCTGCATCACCGCGATCCGGTCGCCGAGCCCCATCGCCTCCACCTGGTCGTGGGTGACGTAGATTGTGGTGGTCCCGATCCGGCGCTGGAACTGCTGGAGCTCGTCGCGCGCGGAGGCGCGGAGCTTGGCGTCGAGGTTCGACAGCGGCTCGTCGAGGAGGAAGACGGCCGGCTCGCGCACCACGGCCCGGGCCAGGGCGACGCGCTGGCGCTCGCCGCCCGACAACTCCCGGGGCTTCCGATGCAGAAGCTTCTCGATCCCGAAGAGTCCCGCGGCCCACTCCACCTTGTGGGGGATCTCGGCCCTCGGCACACCCTGGGCTCGGAGGGGGAAGGCGATGTTGTCGAACACCCGCATGTGGGGGTAGAGGGCGTAGCTCTGGAAGACCATCGCGATCTTCCGGGCCCGGGGCGGCAAGTCGTTGACCACCTGGCCGCCGATCAGGATCTCGCCCCCCGTCGGATCCTCGAGCCCGGCGATCATCCGGAGGAGCGTGGTCTTGCCGCACCCCGACGGGCCGAGCAAGACGAGAAATTCGCCCTCCTTGGTCGTGAGGTTGACACCGTCCACAGCGTGAACGTCGCCGAAGTGCTTCCGCACGTCTCTGGTTTCGACCGTGGCCATCGTCGGTCCAACATGGCAGGAGGCTCCGTCATCGGGAGCCTCCTGCCGTCGAACGCGCCGCTACGCGGAGCGGCTTACACCAAGCCTTTCTCCTTCCACTTGCCGAAGATGCGCCGGCAGGCGGCGTCCGCCTCGTCCAGCGCCGCTTCGGGCGTGGCCTTGCCGGCGGCCACCTTGGCGAACATGACGTTCAGCACCCAGGTGCCGTAGATCTCGTCGATGGCCGCGGTGGCGTAGCCGGGGTAGCCCACGTTGGTCGCCCACTTGAGCACGTCGTCGAGCACCTTGTACTTGTCGGGCGGGTGGGCCTTGGGGTCGTTGGCGATGAGCTGCTGCAGGTCCGGCACGGTCTTCTCGAAGCATGGGAAGTCGTAGAACTCACCGGCCACGAAGGCCTGGCGGAAGTTCGTCACGTAGTCCACGAGGAACTTCTTGGCGCCGTCGATGTTCTCGGCGAACTTCCAGATCACGTAGCACTGCATCACGTGCTCCAGCCCGATCGCCCGCACCGGCCCACTCAGCGCCTTCGCGAGCTGGATCTCCTTCGACATAGCCGGGTCCTGTTTCTCGGCCGTCCGCGTCGTGGAGATGGCGTTCAGGACCAGGGAGACCTTGCCGGAGACGACGGCCCGGTTGTTGGAGGAGGCATCCCACGTGAACACCTCGTCGGTCATGGTCTCCTGGAAGAGCGCCTTGACGAACTTGAGCGCGTCCAGGGTCTGCTTCGACTTCAGCGTCAGGTTGCCGGCCTCGTCCTGCTCGTGGGAGCCCCACGAGTACATGATCGTCCGCATGGCCATCGCGGTATCGATCTCGTTGGCGAGGCCGATCCCGACCGGGTTGCCCCGCTTCTTCTTGATCTCGGCGCCCTTGACCCGGACCTCGTCCCAGGTCCTGGGCCCGTTGGGCAGGCCGACCTCCGTGAACAGGTCCTTCCGGTAGTTCACCGGGTCCGGCGTGAACGATGGCGACAGGGCGTAGTATTTCTTCGTCTTCGGATTGTAGGTGCTCTTGATCGCCAGGTCGATGGGCTTGCCGACCTTCTTCTCGATCTCGGCGTAGACGTCCTTCATGTCCACCGTCTGCTCCTCGAAGGAGGGCGGCGGCCAGTTGAACAGAAACAGGTCGTGCCCCTTCTGGGCCGACACCTCGGCGGCGGCGCGGGCGTTGACGCCGGCGATGCCGATGTTGTCCACGGTCACCTCGGTGTCGTTCTTCTGGCCCCACTCCACGACGTATTTCTTGTTGAACCACTCGTCGTACGCCGGGACGAAGTGAACCCAGTTGAGGATGCGGAGCGTCTTTTTCGCCGCGTGGGCCCGGCCCGGGATGATGATGTTGGCCCCGAGCCCGGCAGCGGCCGTCCCCGCCGCGGTCGTCTTGAGGAATTCACGACGGTTCACGCTTGAGTCACCCATAGGCAGCTCCCTCCTTGTAATCGGGGTTCACCCGCAGAACGAGAAACGACAGCATCTAAGCACACGCCCGGGGGGGTGTCAAGACGCCCCGAAGGGTGCTTGGTTAGGGGGTCCGCTCGAGCCGGCCGAGGGCGCTCCGGGCCTCAGCCTGGAGGTCGGAGGGGAGGTCGGGCTGGGCGAGGAGCTTCCGTAACACGATGACGGCCGACTCGGTCTGCTTGAGGGCGGCGAAGCTGTGGCCGGCGCCGAGGAGGGCGCGACGACCCCAGGCCGAGGCCGGCGCCAGGTAGGCGGCGGTCAGGTACGCCTCGACGGCGTCCTCCTGCGCCCCGCGGGCGCGGAACCCTTCCCCCAGGGTGAACGCGGCCTCGACGGCCGTGGCCTCGTCGGGGCCGGCCAGAGCCCGCTCGAGGACCTGGCGCCCCTCGTCCCACCGCCTCGCGAGCAGCAGCAGGCGCCCCAGTGGAATCCAGGCGGCCGGGGTCCATTCGCTGCTGGGATAATCCCGGACGAGCCGGGTGTAGGCCTCCGCCGCTGCGGCCCGCTCGCCCGCGGCCTGCCGGGCCTGGGCCAGCAGGAAGAGCGCCTTCGGCAGGCGCGGATCTGTCGAGCCCGACACGACGAACGCCTCGAGCCGGCCGCGCGCCTCGGTGGCGGCGCCGCTCCGGACCAGCGCCTCGGCGAGGCCCAGGCGGATGTCCTCGGCGAGCGGGCTCTTGGGATAGCGGTCCTCCAGCAGTTGGTACGCCTCCCGGGCTAGGGCCCACTGCCCGTCGGCGGAAGCCCCGGCGCCAAGGCGAAAGATGGCGTCGTCGGCCGGGTCGCTTTCCGGATAGTCGTTGATGAGGCGCAGGGTCAGCGTCCGTGCGTCGCTCCATTTCTTATCTTCCACGGCGAGGGCCGCCAGCACGTAGAGGACCGGCGGCATGAGCGAGAGGGAGGGCAGCGACTGGAGCACCGACGGCGCCGCCTTCCTGAACTCGTCCTTCTTCCCCTCGTTGAGCGCCAGGACGACCAGCCCGTACTCGGCGGCCCGGCTGACGGCGGCCGTTCCCGCGTCTCGGGCCTCGGCGAGCTCGCGCCCGGCTTCCTCCCACCGCCGGAGGGAGAGCGCCGCGGTCCCGGCGCCGAGGTGAGCCAGGGCACCTTGGCCCTGCTGGAGCGCTTCCTTGATCTCGCGGGCCGCCTCCTCGGGGCGGCCGAGGGCGAGGAGCGCGACCCCGAGCGCCAACCGCGCGCGCCCGACGAAGGGCGAGAGCGGCGAGCGCTTCAGGAACGCGGCCAGCTCCTCGCGCGCCTCACGGCTCCGGCCCGCCCGGAGATCCAGGATCGCCCGGTTCAGGTGGGCCACGTCCGCCTGAGCGTAGGAGGGATAGCGGGCGAGCAGCTGATCCAGCAGGTCCCTGGCCCCGGGGTCTCCGGCCTCTCCCGCCAGCTCGGCCGCCAGGAGCAGCGCCTCCGGCGCGCGCGGGTCGGCCGGGAAGAAACGGGCGAAGGCCACCCAGCGCTCGCGGGCGGCCGCGCCGTTGCCGCGCCTCAACTCCGCCCACCCGAGCGAGAGGGCCGCCGCGCCTGCCTGAGGGTGACCGGGGAACTCCGACAGGAAGCGCCGGAATCCGGCGGCGGAGGTCTCCCAGTCCCGCGCCCGGTAGGCGGCCTCGGCGTGAAGGAGCAGCGCCAGCGCTCGCACGTCGTAGGGGAGCGGCTGCTTCAGGATCTCGGCGCTCTCCCCCGCGGCCCGAGAGAATTCCCGCGTCTCCACGTCCATCTGGGCTAAACGGAGCAGCGCGGTCCAGCCGAGCGGCGTCCCTTTCTGGGCGTCCCTCACCAGCTCGAACTGGCTGCGCGCCTCACCGCTCTGGCTCTCGCGCCGATACGCCTCGCCGTTCAGGAGGAGCGCGTACGCGCGGTCCTGGGGGCCGAGGTCGAGGGTCAGGATTTCCTGGGCGAGGGCATGGACGGCCTCGAAGGCGTCGTGCTCCACCGCCCAGCGCCCCAGGATGAAGAGCCCGGGCAGCACGAGCGCGTGACCCCGCGTGGCGACCTGGAGCTGGCGGATCTCCTCGCGAGCTCCCGGCCAGTCGCCGAGCGCCAGGAGCGCCCGGGCGAGACCGACTCGGGCCCAGGCCCACTCCGCCGTCCGCGGATACGCCGAGAGCAGCCACCGATAGGCCTTGGCGGCGTCGAGCGCGTTCCCCGCGGCCAGGTTCCACCAGCCGAGTCTCAGGATCCCGGTCTCGATCAATGGGTGCGGGCCCGCGGCGGTGAAGCGCTGGAGATGCTCCACCCCGGCCTTGGGCTCGCCCACGCGGCCCAGCGTGTCGCCGAGCCAAAAGGCGACCTCGAGCGCCAGCGGACGCGGGATCGAAAGCCTGAGGAGCCCCTGCCAGATCTCGCGCGCGTCTTCGAAGCGCCCCAGCCCGTAGAGCGCGACGGCGCGACCGTGGGTGACGAAGGGGGCGAGCCCGACAATGGGCGCCCCGCGCCGGACCTCGTCGAAGCGCGCCAGCGCCCGCGCAGGGTCATTCAGCTTGAGGGCGACCCACCCCAGGTCGTAGGTCGCGTAGGCTGTGAGCTCGTCGGCCTGGCCCTCCTGGGCGACGAGGAGGAAGTTCCGCTCCCCGGGCTCGTAGCGGCCCTGGCGGAGGAGCGTCTCCCCGAGCCAGTAGCGCGCCTCGCGGACCACGGCCCGGTCGCTGGCGCCGCGCACCGCCCCTTCCAGGGCGGCGCGCCCCTCCTCCAGTTCGTCGCGCTGGAAGCGCGCCCGCCCGCACTCGAGGAGCTCGGAGGCCACGCCGAAGACTGTCCCGAGCGGGTTGCACGCCAGGATCCGCGGCGGCGGGAGCGGTGCCACCGGCTTCCCCGACGGGTCCGTGGCGAGCGGGGGGGCCGGCAAGGGGGGGAACGCCCTCGGCGGATCCGGGAGGGAGACCTCAGGGAGCGGGACCGGCGGCTTGTCGAGCGGCGGCGCGGCCAAGGACAGGAGCGGGGCCAGGTCCGGCGGGGGAAGCTCCAGCGGCAACGGCGGCGCCGCGCCAGCCAGTGCCGGCCACAGGAGAGTCAGTACCAGCGGAAAGGCGAGCACGCGCCTCACGACTTGGGTTTCTCCGCCTTCGGCTGGGCGGGCGGCTTGGCCTTCGCCCGCACCGCCTTGAGCCGCTCCTGGGCCCACTTCTTCAGCGCTGCGTCCGGGCTGTCGGCGGCCACCTCGGCGTAGAGCCGGGCCGCCTCTTTCGACTGGCCGAGCTCCTCGTGGGCCAGCCCACTGCCGGCCAAGGCGCGGAAGCGAAGGGCGGGGTCCGCGCCCTCCGCGGCGGCGGCCTCCTGGAACGTCTTGAGCGCGGACTGGAAGCGCCGCTGCTTGAGATCGCTCTCGCCCATGAGCAACAGCGCCTCGATCCGCACCGCCTCGTCTTCGCTCTCGCTGGCGGGCTTGGCCAGCGCCGACGCGTCCTTGAACTGGCTCCGCTTGAACGCCGCCTGCGCCAGCTCCAGCGAGGCGCGCGCGGCGAGCGCGTGCTTGGGGAACTCGGCGCGCACCCGGCGCCAGGCGCTCTCGGCGTCCTTCGCGCGTCCCAGGTGCTGGGCGATGAGGCCCGCGTCGTAGAGCCCCTCGGCAGTGGGCGGCGACTGGTTGATCAGCGACTGGTACTCCTGACCGAGGTCGGACTTCTGACCCTCCTTGAGGAGCCCCTCGGTGATCGAGCGGCGGGCGGCCACGGTCAGCTCGTGGCGCGGATGGGCGGTGACAAACTCCTTTAGGTCCCGGAGCCCCTCGGCGGTCTTGCCGACCGCGAGCCGGCTCAACCCGAGTAGGTATTGGGCCTCCGGCCCTAGGACGTTGTTGGGGTAGCGACTCCGGAAGGGCTCGAGCAGCGCGACCGCCTCGGCGGGCTTCTTCAACTCCACCAGCGTCCGGGCCAGGTAGAACGTCGCCGAAGGGACGAGCGGCGACTCGGGCCAGGCCTCGAGGAGCTGGCGGAAGGCCATCGCCGCCCCCTCCGGGCGCTTCAGCTCGAGCTCCGTCCAGCCCAGCCCGTACATCGCGTCGGGCGCCACGGGGGCGGCGGCGTTGGCCGCGACGAGCGCGTCGTACACCACGCGCGCCTCGGCGTAGCGCTTCAGCCGGAAGAGCGTCTCCGCTTCCCAGAAGCGCGCCTCCTCGGGGCGCCCCGGGGGCGGCGTCAGGCGCTGGGCCTTCCTGAAATTCTCAAGCGCAGGCTGGAACTCGCCGAGACCGAACTGGCTCTTGCCGAGGAGCAGCGTGGCCTCCCCCACCCGGACTTCGTTCGGGTAGCTCTTGACGAAGCGCTCGAGAGCGCGGCGGGAAACGGCGTAGAGACGGTCGGCGAAGGCGTGCTCGCCGACCAGCCAGAGGCGGTCGGTCTCAGCGATTGCCCACGCCGACGGCAGGCCCCCACTATAGATGAGGGAAACCACCCCCAGGGCCACGACCCCCGTCGCGAGCCGACGTGCCAGCATCCTCCCTCCAGCCTACCACAGAGGATTCCTCCCGACCCGGACGGCTGCCCGTATAACCTCCTGAGAGGTCCAAACTTTCTTCCTTGACAGGCCACGAGGTAGCGTACTAACGTACTAGTACACTATACGAAAGGGAGAGGATCAGTCATGAACCTGTACGAATTGGAGTGGTTGGCGAGATATCGGCTGGATCAAGCCCGGCAGTATGCCGCCCGCCAGGCCATGGTCCGCAAGGCCCTCGGCGACCGCCCCACCCTGAGGCTCCGGCTCGGCGCCCTTTTCATCCGCGTCGGCACCTGGCTCCAGGACCGGGCGGCCGAACCCGACGTAGAGGCCAAGCGTGCCGCCGCGTGAGGGCCTGCGGCTCGTGCCGCCCTCCGGCCTCAGGGTGAACCGGGAGAGCTCGGTGCCGGTACACGTCCAGCTCAAGACCCAGATCCGCCACCTCATCTTGACCGGTGCCCTCAAGCCGGGAAGCCAGGTGCCGACGGTCCGCCAGCTGGCCGGGTTCCTCCGGATCAACCCGAACACGGCCGCCAAGGCGCTCGCCGAGCTCCAGCAGGAGGGCTATCTGGAGAGCCGGCCGGGGCGCGGGACGTTCGTCGCCGACCGCCCCCCGACGGGAGAAGGAAAAATGGCCCGGGGGATCGAGCGCCTGGTGGACGAAACGCTCGAGCGGGCCCGGCGCCTCGGCTACTCCGCGGAGGAATTCCTGACAACCGCGGCGACCCGGGCCCCGGTCGCGCAAGCCAGGAAAGCGAAGCGGACCCGGGCGCTCGTAATCGAGTGCAACTGGCCTGAGGTCTCGCGCTTCCGCGAGGAACTGGAAGCGGAGCTGCCGCTTGCGGTGGACCGCATGCTGGTGGAGGACCTGACCGAGCGGGCGCGGCGCGATCCCTCCTTCGTCCGCGAGATGGTGGGGTATGGCGTCGTCATCACGACGTTCTTCCACATCCACGAGGTCAAGGCAGCCCTGGCGGCCGAATCGGTTCCGGTGGTGGCGCTCCTGACGGAGGCGAACATCTCCACCCTGCTCCGCCTCAGCGAGCTTCCTGAAGGGACCACGGTGGGCCTGGTCTGCGGGACGCCGAAGGGGACCCAGAACCTGCTCCGCTCGGTCCAGTCGGCAGGCCTCACCCATCTGAAAACGGTCCTGGCCAGCGCCGACGATCCCTGGAGCGTCGAGCGGATGCTCGAGGCCACGTCCCTCGTGGTCTGCTCGGAGCAGGCGGCCGAGAAGCTGCGCGGGACCCTGCCGCCGACCGTGGAGGTCATCATGTCGAACCGGACCATCGACCGCGCAGGAATCGATCTCCTGCGGGATGTGCTCGCGCGGCTCGACGAGCCGCCGCGGGCGGCTGCGAGGTAACGCCATGACGCCGATCTCCTCCGGGCCCTCCTCGCCGAGCTGAGTGTTGCCTGAGCCGCTATAATAGCGGCGTGGATCTCTTCGAGTCTCCCGAGTCCACTCCCGCGCCGGCGCCGCTCGCCGACCGCATACGCCCGCGGAGCCTGGAGGAATTTCTAGGCCAGGGACACCTCTTGGGCCCGGGAAAGATCCTCCGGAAGGCCATCGAAGCGGGAGAGCTCCACTCCATGATCCTCTGGGGGCCGCCGGGGTCGGGAAAGACCACGCTGGCGCTCCTCCTGGCGCGGGTCAGCGGCGCCCACTTCGTCAGCTTCTCCGCGGTGCTCTCCGGCGTCAAGGAGATCCGCCAGGTCGTCGCCGAAGCCGAGTCCCATCGCGCGCGCACGGGCACCCGGACGATCCTCTTCGTGGACGAGATCCACCGCTTCAACAAGGCCCAGCAGGACGCGTTCCTCCCCCACGTGGAGAAGGGAACGATCACGCTGGTAGGAGCGACGACCGAGAACCCCTCCTTCGAGGTGATCTCGCCGCTCCTCTCCCGCTGCCGCGTGTACGTCCTCGAGCGGCTGGCCGAGGAGGATCTCGCAACGCTGCTGTCCCGGGCCCTCACCAACGCCGAGAGGGGCCTGGGCGCCTTCAAGGCCGAGGTCGGCGAGGACGCCCTCCGCTCGATCGCCCGATCGGCGAATGGGGACGCCCGGAGCGCGCTGAACATCCTGGAGCTCGCCGTCATGCTGACCCCTGCGGGGCCTGACGGCGTCCGGCGCGTGACGGAGGCCGCCATCCAGGAAGCCGCGCAGCGGAAGGCGCTCCTCTACGACAAGGCGGGCGAGGAGCACTACAACCTGATCTCGGCCCTCCACAAGTCGCTCCGCGACTCGGACCCCGACGCCTCGCTCTACTGGCTGGCGCGGATGCTCGAGTCCGGCGAGGACCCGCTCTACCTCGCGCGGCGGCTGGTCCGCTTCGCCTCCGAGGACGTGGGCAACGCCGATCCGCTGGCCCTCCAGCTGACGCTGGCCGCCAAGGACGCCTACCACTTCCTCGGCTCTCCCGAGGGCGAGCTGGCGCTGGCCCAGGCCACGCTCTACCTGGCCTGCGCCCCCAAATCCAATGCGGTGTACGTCGCCTTCGGCCTAGCCCAGCAGGACGTCCACGACAAGCCCGCCGAGCCCGTGCCTCTCCATCTGCGTAACGCTCCATCGGGCCTCATGGCTCACCTGGGCTACGGCAAGGGCTACGAGTACGCCCACGACGCGCCCGAGGCTCTGGTGGATCAGGAGCACCTCCCCGACGCGCTCAAGGGGCGGATCTACTACCGGCCCACGGACCGCGGCCTCGAGGCGGAGATCGCCCAGCGCCTCGCGCGCTGGCGGAACTGGCGTCAAGCCCGCCGGGGCGCCCGGTGACGCGGGCCGCGGCGGACCTCCGCTGGCTCAGCGCCCTCTGCCTCGCCGAGCTGGGGACGATGCTCGTCTGGAGCAACTTCGCGGCGGTCCTCCCGCTCCTCCAGACCGAGTGGCATCTCTCCAACACCGAGGCGGGGCTGATCTTCGCCGCCTATCAGGTGGGCTACATCCTGGCCGTCGCCATCCTCTCCACGCTGACCGATTGGGTCGAGCCCCGGCGGATCTATCTGGCCGGCGCGCTCTGGGCCAGCCTCGCGGGCGTCGCCTTCCCGCTCTGGGCCCACGGCGCCGCGTCTGCGCTCGTTCTCCGCACCCTCGCCGGAATCGGCCTCGCCGGCACGTACATGCCCGGCATGCGCCTCGTGGCCGAGCGCTTCGACGCCTCACGCCGCGGCTTCGCCATGGGCTGCTACATCGCCACCTTCACCCTGGGGACGTCGGTCTCGCTCCTCGTCACCTCCTGGGCCACCGCGCGCTGGGGGTGGCGCGCCGCCTTCGCCCTCACAGCCGTCGGCCCATTCCTGGCCACCGCCGTCGCGTCGGTGACCCTCGAGCCGGGTGGCGTCTCCCGCGTCGCCAGGCCCGAGCGTGGAGCGGGACTCGCTCCAGTCCTGAGGAACGGATCCGCGCTTCGGCTCATCGTGGCCTACGGCGCCCACGCGTGGGAGCTGATGGGGATGCGGGGATGGATCGTGCCGTTCTTCGCGGCGAGCCTCACCGCGGGCGGAGCCAGCCTCGCGCCGGCCACGCAAAAGGCCGGCCTCGCCGGGGCGGCGGTGCTGGCGATCGGCGCCGTCTCCCACCCGGTGGCAGGGCTTCTCTCCGATCGCTGGGGGCGAACCCCCCTCATCAGCGCCATCATGCTCGTATCGGGCGCCTGCTCCCTCACGCTGGGCTGGGCCCTCGGGTGGCCGTTCGGCGCGCTGGTCACCCTCGCCCTCTTCTACGGGGTCATGGTAACGGCCGAGTCGGCAATCCTCTCCACGAGCATCGCCGAGAGCGCCGAGCCGGCGTACCTCGGGCGGACGATGGCGCTCCAGTCCACCGTGGGGTTTTCCTCCGGGGCCCTCGCCCCCGCCGTGTTCGGAGCGGTGCTGGACCTGGCGGCAAAGCTGGGCCGGCCGGCGGCGGAGACCTGGGGGTGGGCCTTCACGCTCCTCGCCGCGGGCGTCCTGGTCGGCCCGCTGGTGGTCGGCTTCAAAGAACGGGGGAGTGTGATACACAGATAGATATGGCGCAACGGATCCGTGTGGGGGTGATCTTCGGCGGGCGCTCGGGCGAGCACGAGGTCTCGCTCGCCTCGGCGGCGTCCGTCCTCCGGGCGATCGACCGGAGCCGCTTCGAGCCCATCCCCATCGGCATCGCCAAGGACGGCCGCTGGCTCGTGGGTGGTGATCCGCTCACAGCCCTGGCCGAGAACGTCAAGGGCGAACTGTCGCCCGGCGACGCCACCAGCCCGGTGAAACAGGAACTGGTGGCTCGCGCTGAGAAGGCGGACGCCGGGGCCGCCGGCCTCGTCCGCGTGGAGCCCTCCGAGAGTTTCCCCGCTGGCCTCAGGCGGGAACTGGACGTGGTCATGATCATGCTCCACGGCCCGTACGGCGAGGACGGGACGGTTCAGGGGCTCCTGGAGCTGGCCGGCATCCCGTACGTCGGCGCCGGCGTCTTCGCCTCGGCCGCGGGAATGGACAAGGCCATCATGAAGGCGCTCTTCGGGGCGGCAGGGCTGCCCGTCGTGGAGCACCTGGTCGTCCTCGCCCGCGAGTGGGAGCGGGAGCCCGGCGACGTCGCGGCGCAGGTGGCGGAGCGGATCGGCTACCCGTGCTTCGTGAAGCCCTCGAACCTCGGCTCCAGCGTGGGGATCAGCAAGGTCAAATCCCCCGACGCCCTGCCGGCGGCGATGGCGGAGGCGGCGCGCCACGGCCGGAAACTCCTCGTGGAGCGCGCCGCCCAGGGACGGGAAATAGAGGTCAGCGTCCTCGGAAACGAGGATCCCCAGGCCTCCCTGCCCGGCGAGATCCTCTACGACAAGGAGTGGTACGACTACGAGGCCAAGTACGGCCTTGGCCACACGACGCTGAAGGTCCCGGCGCCGGTGTCCCCTGAACAAACCCGGCAGTTCCAGCAGCTGGCGGTGACGGCCTTCAGCGCCATCGACTGCCGCGGCATGGCGCGCGTGGACTTCTTCCTCGAAGGGGAGCGGATCCTCGTCAACGAGATCAACACCATCCCCGGCTTCACCGCGACCTCCGCCTATCCGCGGCTCTGGGAAGCCTCGGGCCTCTCCTTCCCCGACCTGATCGCGCGCCTCATCGAGCTGGCCCTCGAAGCGAGGGGGGACGTCCGATGATCGGATCCCTTCTGCGTGGCCAGCGGGTGGAACCGGCGACGGCCTCCGCCCGCCCGGAGCGGGGTCCCTACACCGGGCTGGGTGCGAGGACGGACGGAGGCCGAGCCGGGGACAGGACCCGCTGGCCGTGAAGGTAGTAATCGCGGGGGGCGGGACGGGCGGTCACACGAGCGCCGGCCTCGCGGTAGCGGCCGCGCTCA
>JBBTEL010000137.1:0-2677 GCA_038042325.1 Candidatus Methylomirabilota bacterium | reverse complement strand
GGGGGCGGGACGGGCGGTCACACGAGCGCCGGCCTCGCGGTAGCGGCCGCGCTCAAGCAGCGCGGGATCGAGTGCCACTGGATCGGAAGCCGCGCGGGCATCGAGGCCCGCCGCGTCCCGGAAGCGGGCCTCCCCTACCACGCGATCCCGACTGGGAAGCTCCGCCGCTACTGGGACGCTCAGAACTTTCCCGACCTCCTCCTCCGGGCACCGGCTGGCGTGGTCCAGGCCCGGCGCCTCCTCGGACGGCTCGCCCCCGACCTCGTTTTCGCCACCGGAGGCTTCGTGGCGCTGCCCACCGTCCTCGCCGCCCGGTCGCGCAGGATCCCCATCGTGGTCCACGAGCAGACCTCCGTCCCCGGCCTCGCCAACCGCTTCGCCGGCCGCGTAGCCCGGAAGGTGGCGATCACCTTCCCTCAGACGGGAACCGAGTTCCCTCCCGACAAAGTCGTCGTGACCGGCAATCCCCTCCGCCCCGAGCTCCAGGGTGGATCCCGGGAGGCCGGCCTGGCCCGCCTCAGCCTCGACCCGTCGCTCCCGGTCATCTACGTCACGGGCGGGGCTCAGGGCTCTCACCCGATCAACCGCGCCGTGGGGGAGACCCTGGCGCCGCTCCTCGAGACCTGCCAGGTGATCCACCAGAGCGGCGACAACCCCGAGACGGGCGATCGGCGCTGGCTCGAGGAGCAGGCGCGAGCCCTGCCGGCGCAGCTCAGGTCGCGCTACCGCCTGATTCCCTACGTGGAGGACGAGCTCCGCGAGGTCTATGCCGTCGCGAGCCTGGTCGTGGGCAGGGCGGGGGCGGGAACCGTGAACGAGTGCTGCCACCTGGGCCTGCCGGCGCTCTACATCCCGCTGCCGGGGACCAGCGGCGACGAGCAGACGGCCAACGCGCGGCTGGTTCAGGCCGCGGGAGGGGCCGTGCTCTTCCCCCAGGTCGCCCTCACGCCCCGGAGCCTGCTGGAGAGCGTCAAGGGCCTCCTGGCCGACCCGCCGGGGCTCAAGGCGATGGGCCAGCGGGCCCGGAGCCTGGCGGTGCCCGACGCCGCCGACCGGATCGTCCGCCTCATCCTCGAGGCGGCCTCCCCCTGAGGTCGAAGCGGAGGGGGCACTCGGCGCAGTGGGGACGGCTCCGGCAGTACTGCTTCCCGATCGCCACCAGGAGCGCGTGGTATTCGTTGAAGAGGCGGGGATCGCTCGGCAGGTGACGCTCGAAGAAGGCGCGGACCTCCTCGTAGCCGGCGTCATGCGGGAGGAGGCGGTGGCGAGAGAGGACGCGCCGCGTGTAGGCGTCCACGACGAAGACCGGGCGGCCAAGGGCGTAGAGCAGGATGCTGTCGGCGGTCTCGGGGCCGATGCCGGGAACGGCCAGCAGCTCGCGCCTGAGCGCGTCCAGGGGCGCGCCGCTCATGCGATCGAGGCTGCCCTGGTAGCGCCCGTTGAGGTAGGCGAGAAAGGCGCGGAGGCGTCGCGCCTTCACCCTGAACGTCCCCGACGAACGAATAAGGGCGGCCAGGCGGCCCGGCGGAAGCCCAGAAAGCCGGGCGGCAGCGAGGAGCCGCCGGGCTCTCAGGGCAGCCAGGGCGCGCTCAACGTTGCTCCAGGCCGTGTTTTGCGTGAGGATGGCGCCCACGACGACCTCGAAGCGGGTCCTGGCCGGCCACCAGTGCTGAGGTCCGAAGCGGCGGTGGAGGGCCTCGTAGAGGCCGAGCAGCCGACGTCTAACTGAGCGGGAGGTGCGATCCGTGATCGCGCTCGTCGTCTTCCTCCAGGTGAGCCTCTCCGTGGCCGTGAGCGGTCCCTACACCTCTCCCGAGTACCTGCCCCTCCGAGTGGCCGAGGCGGAGGGATACTTCAGCCAGGAGGGGCTCCAGGTCTCTCTCAGGACCACTCGGGCCGAGCCCGGCGCTGCCGAAGCGCTGGCCAAGGGGGAGGCCGACCTGGCGGCGACCTCGCTGGAAGCCGCCCTGCGCCACGGCGCAGTCGGCGGCCGGCCTCCCCGGCTGGTCTTCGGCCTGACCGCCGCGCCACCCGTCGCGCTCCTCGTTCCCACCGCCCATCGCGACACGGTCAAGCGTATCGAAGACCTGACCGGGAAGCGCGTGGCCGTCACGAGCCCCGGCGCTCCCGAGCATCCCCTTCTCTTCGCGCTGCTGGACCGTCACAAGATCAAAGCCACCCAGCTCTCCCTGCTGAGCCTCGGCGAGCGCGGTCTGGTGGCGGCGCTCGAAGCCGGTGAGATTCACGCGGGCCTCCTCCCCGACCCCTGGGCCAGCCGCCTCGTCGAGGATGGCAAGGCGACGATCCTGGCGGACTTCCGCCGCCGCGACGAGGCCGCCCGCTGGCTCGGCGGGCTCACGGTTCACGCCGCCCTCTTCGTCAGGGCCGACCGGTCACCCAGGGCATCCGATCTCACGGCTCTGTCCCGAGCGCTGCTCCGCGCGGTGAAACGGGTCGAGACGGCGCCCACGGAGGAACTCCTGGCGCGCCTCCCCGGCCGCGTCGTCGGCCTCAAGGAGGACTTCGTCGCCCGGCTCGACGGCGTCCGGGAGATTTACCTTCCGGGCGGCTGGGTGCGATACGAGACGCTCCAGCTGAGCGTGGCCCAGATCCGGAACCGGGCGCCGTTCCCCAAGGGCGTCAACGTCCCCCGGCGCCCCGCCGACCTCCTCCTCCT
>JBBTEL010000136.1:0-4466 GCA_038042325.1 Candidatus Methylomirabilota bacterium | reverse complement strand
GCGGATTTCACGCTCCCCTCCGCGATGATCTCAGCGGTGAGGCCGAACTCGTACTCCACGGCGCTCCGCGCGTCCAGGAACGGCACGGCGTGCGCCGCGCGCTTCACGGCCAGGAGGGCGGGCAGCGGGTTCTGCGCGAGCCGCGCCGCCTCCTCCTTCGCCGCGTCCAGCAACCGCTCCCGCGGCACCACCCGGTCCACGAGCCCGATGGCCAGGGCTTCCTGCGCCGTCAAGAACTCTCCGGTGAGCGACAGCTGGAGCGCCCGGGGCATGCCGATCCTGAGCCAGAGCTTGGCCAGGAGCGGGTTGATCCCGAAGCGGACCTCCGGTCGTCCGAGCGAGGCGGAGTCCGCGGCGACGATGACGTCGCCCGAGAGGGCCAGGTCGAAGCCGCCGGCGTAGGCGACGCCCCCGACGGCGGTCACCAGCGGCTTCTTGAAGAAATAGGTCTTCTCCGTGAACTCCACCGCTCGGTGGCCGAAGGCGCGGAAGTCGGTCTCCAGCACCTCCTTCAGGTCGAACCCCGCGCTGAAGCAGTCCGGCCCGCCCGTGAGGACGACCGCCCGGATGCTGTCGTCGCTCTCCAAGCTGCCGAGACAGCCCTCTAACTCGTCGCGGAGCGCCATCGAGAGGGCGTTCAGCTGGCGCTTCCGGTTCAGCTCCAGAATCGCGACGGGCGGCTCGAGGCTGACCAGGAGGTGCCGGTATTCGGGAGCCATCAGCGGCGTGGCAGGGGGCGCTCGGGAGGGCCGGCGTAGCGGGCGCCCAGGGCCTCGGGGATGATCCGGAGCGGCACGCCCTCGCGGATCTCCTCCACGGTGTGAGCGATCAGCGCCGGCATGTACCCCATGATGGCGACCCCCACCATTTCCAGCGGCTCGAATCCGATCTCGAGGAGCACCGCCGCGACGGCGCCGGCCAGGTTCATGGGCAGCGGCCGCCCCAAGCGTCGTGTCGCCTCGCGCGCGATGGCGTCGAGGAGGCGAGCCCGCTCCCCCCAGACGCCGAGCTTCGACGCGATCGCGCGAAGCGCGTGCGCTCTGGGTTCAGTGCGCTTGTGAATCGGGTGGCCCAGGCCGGGAATTTTCTGCCGTGCCTTCTGGTACTTCTCAACGGTCCGGCGGGCGGCCTGAGCGGCGGTGAGCCGGCTCCGCTTCATCGTCCGGTGGGTCGCGATCAGCATCTCGGCGCACTGGCGGGGCGAGCCGGTGACCGAGCCGAACGCGATCACCCCGGCCGCGATCGCGGCGGCCGGCGCCTCGGGAGCCGCGGAGGCGGCGAAGCGGGCCGGCGGGATCGCCGAGTTGATGAACGCCTGATCGAGGCCCGAGCGCAGCACCGCGTCCAGCGCCCGGGCCTGGGCCGGCGTCGGGAGCTCTCCGCGGATGACGAGATACGCCGCCTCGGCGAAGGTGAGGTGCCGGATCAACTCTTCGGCGCGGTAGCCGCGGACGAGGATCTTACCCTGAGAGGCCCAGCCGATCTTGGTGGTCCAGTAGCCGTCCCAGGAATCCGGCGGAGGCGTCACGGCCGGCCCCCGGCGCCGTGAATCATCCGCTCCTGCCCCGCCCAGTACTTGGCCTTGACGTCGCGCCGCGAGATCTTCCCCACGGGTGTCTTGGGGAGCGCGGGGAGGATCTCGACCGATTTGGGAACTTTGAAGGGGGCCAGCCGCTCTTTGAGGAAGGCGATGAGCTCCGCTTCACCGGCGGTCTGCCCCTGCCTGAGCGCGACGACGGCCCTCACCGCTTCGCCCCACTTCTCGTCGGGGACGCCGACGACGGCGGCCTCCAGCACCGCCGGGTGCTGGTAGAGGACCTCCTCGACCTCGCGGGGATAGACGTTCAGCCCGCCGGTGATGATCATGTCCCCCTTCCGGTCCACCAGGTACACGTAGCCGTCGGCGTCCACTCGCGCGAGGTCGCCGAAGTGGAGCCAGCCATCCACGATGGTCTGGGCCGTCAGCTCGGGCAGGTTCCAGTACCGCGCCATCATCCACGGGGCCCTCACGCACGCCTCACCCACCTCGCCCACGGGGACGTCCTGCCCTTTCTCGTCGAGGATCTTGACCCTGCCGCCCAGCGACCCTTCCCTCCCGCAGGAGAGGAGGCGCTCCTCGTGGCCCTCGATCGCGGCCTGGTGCTCGGCGGGAGTCATGTGGGTATTGAGGCCATACGCCTCCGTGCCGCCCCAGCCGGTGTGGAGGATCGCCCCGAAGCGCTCGATCGCCTTGCGGACGAGGGTGGAGGACGCGGGGGCCGCCGCGTAGCAGATGAAGCGGAGGCTCGAGAGGTCGTGGCGATCGATCTCGGGGTGACCGAGGAAGAGCTGGAGCAGCGTCGGGATTGCCAGGAGATGCGTGACGCGATGGCGCGCGATGGCGGAGAACGTTTGGACGGGATCCGGGGCCTGGAGGATGACGGCGGTGCTGCCGGCGACCCAGCCCGAGTCCATGAGGCGGGCGGCGAAGTGGCTCATGGGGGTGTAGAGGAGTCCCACGTCGCCGGGCCGCCGCTGGGCGATGGCGACCCAGGCGAACATCGCCGTCTGGGTGGAGGCAAAGGTGTGAACGACCCCCTTGGGTTTCCCCGTGGTGCCCGAGGTGTAGAGGATCTGGGCGAGATCGGTTTCGCTTCCGCGGACCACGGGACCCTCGCCGGCATGGGTCTTCAAGAGCTCTTCGTAGTCGAGCGTCCCGTCGCTCCCGTCAACCACGATGACGTGGCGGAGGTCCCGAACGCGCTCCTTCAGCGCGCGCGCCCGCGCCCCCAGCGCCGCCGCGGGGGCGATCAGCACTCGGGCGCCGCAGTCGGCCAGCATGTAGGCGTGGTCGGCCTCGGTGAGGATCCCCAGCATGGGAACGAAGGCCGCGCCCGTGCGGGCCGCGCCGGCCAGCGCCTCCATGAACTGGTGGTTGTTGGCCTGGAGCACAGCCACGCGGTCGCCCCGGCGCACACCGAGAGAATGAAGCGCCCGCGCAAGCGCGCTCGCCCGCGCGTCAAGCTCGCGGTACGTGAGGCGGGACTCTCCCTCGATGACGGCGACGTGCTCGGGATACCAGCGGGCCGCGCGGCCCAGGTAGTAGGCGTAGGGGTGAATCATGGTCGCTTGAGGGCCCTCAGGAAGTTCTCGCGGAGGAGCTTCTTCTCGATCTCGAGGGGCAGGCCCAGAGAATCCACGTCCTCGCGCGCCCGCTTGAAGGAGACGAGCGGATAGTCCGTTCCCCAGATCACCTTGTCCTGCCCCCAGCCCTTGACGAAGTCGAGGAACGACGGCGGCCAGAACTTCGCCGGGCGCGCGGAGGTCTCCACGTAGACGTTGGGATGCTTCCAGGCCAGGATCATCATCTCCTCGTGCCACGGCTGGCCCAGGTGGCAGCCGAAGATCACGAGCTCGGGGAAGGCCAGCGCCACCTCGTCCAGGTAGATCGGCCGGCCGCACTCCGACGGCATGAGGGGCCCGGTGTGACCGACCTGGATCGCCACCGGGACGCCCAGCTCCACGCACTTGAGGTACACGGGCCAGTAGCGCTTGTCGTTGGGCGGGAGCCCGGTGTAGGGATCGCCGCCGTAGGCGTAGGGCTCGAGCCTCACGATCCGGATCCCCAGGTCCTTCACCATCCTCTCGATCTCGCGCGCGACCTCCATCGGGCGCTTGCGTGGATCCACGGTGCCGGCCCCGATGAACCGATCGGGGTGCTTCTTGACGACCTCGCCCACCGTCTCGTTGGAGACCACGTGGAGGTCGCCGTAGCCGAAGGCGGAGAAGACCGCGATTTCGACGTCGGCCTCGTCCATCTCCGCCAGCATCGTCTCCAGCGTCATCCCCTCCAGCATCCGGCGGTCCACCTTGTAGCGCTTGAAGATGTGGACGAACTCCGCCGGCCACTGCGTGGCCCCTTCCGGGGTGATGAGCGATGCCCAGGCGTCAATCGCGCCGATCCGTTCCATTTGTCCTCCTGATTTATCTGCTCGCCTCGGACGGCGGGATCTTCGGGTTTCGCTCGCCTCGTCCGCTGGGGCCCCAGCCCCAGGCCGGTCTGCGGCTCGCGCTGCGGCCCCGCGACGTCCTGCGGCTCACAATGCCTCGCGCGCGATGATCTCGCGCATGATCTCGCTGGTCCCCGCCCCGATGGTGAAGCCCGCCACGTCCCGGTAGAGGCGGCAGACCGGGTATTCCTCGATGAAGCCGTAGCCGCCGTGGAGCTGGAAGATCTCGTTGGCCACGTGCTTGACCTGCTCGCAGGTGAAGAGCTTGGCCATCGAGACGGCCAGGCTCGCGTCGGGGGCGTCCCGGTTCAGCCGGTCGCAGGCCCAGTAGGTGAGCTGGCGCGCGGCCTCGATGATCGTGCGGACGTCCGCCAGCCGGTGGCGCCACGCCTGGAACTTCCCCAGCGGCTGGCCGAAGAGCTGGCGCTCGGCGGCGTACCGCGTCCCCTCCTGCCAGAGGCGGTCCATGACCCCGAG
>JBBTEL010000135.1:0-22367 GCA_038042325.1 Candidatus Methylomirabilota bacterium | reverse complement strand
CCATCGTGGACACCGGCAGCCGGATGGACGACGTGATCTTCGAGGAGTTCAAGGGTACCGGCAACATGGAGGTGCACCTGGACCGGCGCCTGATGGACAAGCGCGTCTTCCCGTCGATCAACATCGAGCAGTCAGGGACCCGGAAGGAAGAGCTCCTGCTGGAGAAGGACGAGCTCTCGAAGGTCTGGCTCCTCCGGAAGGTCCTCTCGCAGCTGAATCCCGTGGAGGGCATGGAGCTCCTGCTGGACAAGCTCAAGCTGACGAAGACCAACAAGGAGTTCCTGGCCGCGATGAACCAGCTGGGATAGAAGCTCGGACCCCCATAAATGCTTGCCTTTTTGCCGGCTTACTGCTAGATTTACATATTCACGAGGAGGTGCGCCGTGAAGGCGGGCATTCATCCTGAGTACGTCGAGACGACGATCACCTGCGCGTGTGGGGAGGTCATCCACACCCGCTCCACCCATCCCCAGATCCGGGTGGAGGTGTGCTCGAAGTGCCATCCCTTCTTCACCGGGAAGCAAAAGCTGGTGGACACGGCCGGCCGGATCGAGCGCTTCCAGCGGAAGTACAAGAGGAAACCGATTACAGAAGGGTAAGGTCCGGTCCGGCGGCCCCGGGCTCGCCGGGTCGGGGAGGGTGTCGGTCCTGGGGCTGCGTCCCTCGGTGTTTGTCCCCCACGCGTGCCCCCTTCTCGCCTTTCGCGTCCCCCGCCCGCGGTCCTTCGGCCCCGTGGTGCGTCCGCCGACGATGAGGTTCCAGCGTGTTTGAGCGGCTTCGCCAGATCGAGGAGCGGTATCTGGAGCTCTCCCGCCTGCTTGCCGACCCGCAGGTGATCGGGCAGCCCGCGGAGTATGCCCGCCACGCTAAGGCCGCGAGCAACCTCAGCCTCGTCGTCGAGCGCTTCACCCTGTACAAGGCCGTGCTCGCGCGGATCACCGAGGCGCGCCACATCCTGGCCGAGGAGCCCGACCGCGAGATGCGCGAGCTGGCCCAGTCGGAGCTGGATGAACTCACCGCGCGCCAGACGGCGCTGGAGGAGGAGCTCCGGCGCCTCCTGACGCCTCGCGATCCCAACGACGAGCGGAACGTCTTCGTCGAGATCCGGGCCGGCGCCGGGGGCGACGAGGCGGGGCTGTTCGCCGCCGACCTGGCCCGCATGTACGTGAAGTACGCCGAGCGCCAGGGGTGGAAGGTGGAAACCGTTGAACGTCACCCGACGGGCGTCGGCGGGTTCAAGGAAGTGATCCTGTTCGTCCAGGGGAAGGGGGCCTGGAGCCGCCTCAAGTTCGAACGGGGGGTCCACCGCGTCCAGCGCGTGCCGGTCACCGAGTCAGCGGGCCGGATCCACACCTCGACGGTGACCGTGGCGGTCCTGCCCGAGGCCGAGGACGTCGAGGTCAAGGTGAGCGATCAGGACATCCGGGTGGACGTGTACCGCTCCTCGGGGCCCGGCGGCCAGGGGGTGAACACAACGGATTCCGCCGTGAGGATCACCCACATTCCCACGGGGCTCGTGGTCACCTGCCAGGATGAGCGTTCGCAGATCAAGAACCGGGCGAAGGCCATGCGGGTGCTCAAGGCGCGCCTGCTCGAGCACGCTCAAGAGGAGCAGCGGGCCCAGATCGCTGCCGACCGGCGCAGCCAAGTCGGGACCGGGGAACGCAGCGAGCGAATCCGCACCTACAACTTCCCCCAGGCGCGGGTCAGCGACCACCGGATCGGCCTGAGGCTCCACAAGCTGCCCCAGGTGCTGGATGGGGAGCTGGACGAATTGATCGACGCGCTGGTGGCCGCCGACCAGGCCGAGCGCATGGCTCAGGTCACCCCGTGAAGGCCGTGACCGTAGAGGCCACGGTGGGCGGGCTGCTGGCCGCGGGCGCCGCGGCTCTGGAGGGGTCCGGGCTGCCGACGGCCCGCCGGGATGCCGAATGGCTGCTGGCCGAGGCGCTGGGGCTCGACCCGCTCCGGCTCGTTCTGGGGCTGCCCCGCCGCGTCCCCGTGGAGGTTGCGGAGCGCTTCGGGGAGCAGATCGGGCGCCGGATGGCGCACGAGCCGCTCCAGTACATCCTGGGCTACGAGGAATGGAGAGGGCTCCGTCTGAAGACGGCGCCCGCCGCGCTGATCCCCCGCCCCGAGACGGAACTGCTGGTGGAGTGGGCGGTGGAGCTGGAACGGGCGGAGGGTCCCTGGCGGCTGGCCGCGGACATCGGCGCCGGGACGGGGGCCATCGCATGCGCCCTGGCCGCGGCGGCTCCACGCCTCGAGGTCGTGGCGGTGGAACGCTCGACGGGGGCGCTGGTGCTCGCGGCAGCCAACGTCGAGGCCCTGGGGCTGGGGCGGCGGGTGCGGCTGGTGGCGGGCGACCTCTTCGACCCGCTGGGCGGCCTCCAGGCCGCCGTCGATCTGGTGGTCTCCAATCCGCCGTACATCGTGACGGTCATGCTGAGCCAGCTCCCCCGCGAGGTTAGGGACTGGGAGCCGCGCGAGGCGCTGGACGGGGGGCCGGACGGTATGGCGGTTCATCGGAGGCTGATCGCCGAATCGCCCCGCGTCCTGAGGCGTGGCGGCTGGCTCCTCATGGAGATGGGAGAGCGACAGGCCGGGCCGCTCCGGGCCTCCATGGAAGCGAGCGGATTTGAGCGGATCGAGGTGCGCCGGGACCTGAGGGGCGTGGAGCGGATGATCGCGGGGAGGGAGCGCTGATGGCGGCCCGGCTCGAGATCGAGGGGGGAGTCCCGCTCAGGGGCGCGGTGTCGGCCAGCTCAGCCAAGAACGCCGCGCTCCCGGCCCTGGCCGCCGCGCTGCTCACCACGGAGCCGGTGGTGCTGGAGAACCTGCCGGTGCTGGCCGACGTCACCACGATCAGCCAGCTGCTCGAGCGGCTGGGGGCGGAATTCGCCGTTGAGCGCGATGGAGCGACCCGGGTCCGCGTGGCCCGCGTCAAGAGCCACGAGGCGCCCTACGAGCTGGTCTCGACCATGCGCGCGTCGGTTCTCGTGCTGGGCCCGCTCCTGGCGCGGACGGGCGTAGCCCGCGTCGCGCTGCCGGGCGGCTGCGCCATCGGGCTGCGGCCGATCGACCTGCACCTCAAGGGGCTCCAGCGCCTGGGGGCCGATATCGGGATCGAAAACGGTTACGTGGAGGCGCGCTCGAGCCGGCTCAAGGGCTGCCGGATCACCCTCGACCTGGTCACAGTCACCGGCACGGAAAATTTGATGATGGCCGCGGCCCTCGCCGAGGGGACCACCGTCATCGAGAACGCCGCCCGCGAGCCCGAGGTCGTGGACCTGGCGCGGCTCCTCCAGGCCATGGGGGCCGCCATCGAGGGGGCCGGGACCGAGCGGGTCGAGATCGTCGGGGTCTCCGAGCTCGGTGGGTGCCGCCACCGGATCATCCCGGATCGCATCGAGACCGGAACGCTGCTCGTGGCCGGCGCCATCACCGGGGGCGACGTGACCGTCACGAACGCCGTGCCCCGGCACCTCTCCGCCCTCCTCGCCAAGCTCGAAGAGGCGGGGGCGGTCCTCGACGTCGGTGAGGACCGGATCCGCTGCCGCGGACCCGAACGGCCGCGCCCGGCCGACGTGATCACCAGCCCCTTCCCCGGCTTCCCCACGGACATGCAGGCGCAGCTGATGACCCTGCTCGGGCTGGCGGACGGGCTGTCGCGCATCACTGAGACGATTTTCGAAAATCGATTTATGCACGCAGCCGAACTAAACCGGATGGGGGCGCGGATCGAAATCGACGGGGCGACGGCCCTGGTGCGGGGCGTCCCGCACTACCAGGGCGCCCCGGTCATGGCGACGGATCTGCGCGCGTCCGCTTCCCTGGTCCTCGCTGGCCTCGCCGCGCGCGGGAGGACGGAGGTCTCGCGCGTGTATCACCTGGACCGCGGCTACGAGCGCCTGGAGGCCAAGCTCCAGGCCCTCGGGGGCCGGGTGCGGCGGGTCGCATGAAGAAGCTCCTCACGCTGGCGCTGCCGAAGGGCCGGCTGCTTCGCCCCGCGCTCGACGTGCTCGGGAGCCTGGGCCTGGACGGCGTGGACCCCGAGTCGCGGAAGCTGATCTTCTCGGACGAGCGCCACGGTCTCCGCTTCCTGATCCTGAAGCCGGCCGATGTCCCCACGTACGTCGAATACGGCGCGGCGGATCTGGGGATCGTGGGCAAAGACATCCTCCTGGAGCAGGAGCCGGACGTCTATGAGCCCCTGGATCTGGGCTTCGGCTTCTGCCGGCTGGTCGTGGCGGAGCCCAAGGAGCTCTGGGAGCGGGACGACCCGTCCAAGTGGTCATGGGTGCGCGTGGCGACGAAGTACCCGGTGCTGACGGAGCGGTACTTCTCCGAACGGGGGATCCAGGTCGAGATGGTCCGGCTGGACGGTTCCATCGAACTGGCGCCTCTGGTCGGCCTCGCCGACCGGATCGTGGACCTCGTGCAGTCGGGGGAAACGCTCCGGGCCAACGGGCTGGTGGAGGTCGCCGAGATCACGCGCTCGACGGCGCGGCTGATCGTGAACCGGGCCTCCCTCAAGACCGAGTACTCGCCGGTCAGCCAGTTGATCGAGCGGCTGAAGAAGCAGGTGGCCCGGGCATGACGCTTTCTCAGTTTCGAGCGACGGCTTCGCCGGCGCAAACCCTGGGGGGAGGTGTCGGAAGGGGGGCGGAGCCCCCCTCCGAAGTATGACGTGCCGCAGGCTGGATACTCGCGCGCTGGGAGTCCCGGGGGTGGTCGGAGCGCTCCAGCGGTCGCCCGGGGACGTCGATCCCGAGATCCACGGCCGGGTGGAGGCGATCCTCTCCGCCGTCAGGGCGCGGGGGGATGCGGCCCTCCTGGAGTTCACCCTGCGCTTCGACGGGGTGCGGCTCCAGGTGCCTGAGCTGGCCGTCACGGCTGCGGAGTACGACGCTGCCGAGCGCACGGTGGGAGCAAACACGCTGCGAGCCCTCCGGTATGCGGCGAGTCGAATCGAAGAGTTTCACCGGCACGGGCTCCCACGCTCCTGGTGGGTGGAGGACGCCAACGGCTCGCGGCTCGGGCAGCAGGTGCGCCCGCTCGACCGGGTCGGGATCTACGTGCCCGGCGCCCGCGCGGCCTACCCCTCCACGGTCCTGATGACGGCCGTCCCGGCGCGCGTCGCGGGGGTGCCCGAGATTGTCCTCGTCTCTCCGCCGGCGCCGGACAAGTCGCTCAATGCCGCCGTCCTGGCGGCCGCTCGGGTCGCGGGGGTCACGGAGGCCTACCGCGTCGGCGGAGCCCAGGCCATCGCCGCCCTGGCCTACGGGACCGAGACCATCCGGCGGGTGGACAAGGTCGTGGGACCGGGAAACATCTACGTGGCCCTGGCCAAGAGCAAGGTGTTCGGCCAGGTCGGGATCGACATGGTGGCCGGCCCGAGCGAGGTGCTGGTCGTGGCCGACGCGACGGCCGATCCCCAGTGGATCGCCGCCGATCTCCTGGCTCAGGCGGAGCACGACCCGATGGCACGCGCGGTGCTGCTGACGCCGGCGGCCGGGCTCCTCGAGGGGGTGGCCGCTGCGCTCGACACGCGCCTCGCCGGGCTCGAGCGCAGCGCCGTCGCCGCCAAGGCGCTCGAGAACAACGGCGCGCTGGTCCTGACGCGGGACCTCGACGAGGCCGTCGCCATCGCGAACGCCCTGGCGCCCGAGCACCTCGAGCTTCAGGTCGACGACCCGTTCGCTCTGCTTCCGCGCGTCCGCCACGCGGGGGCGATCTTCCTCGGGCGCCACACCCCCGAGGTGATCGGCGACTACGTGGCGGGGCCGAATCACGTCCTGCCCACCGGCGGCACGGCCCGGTTCTCCTCGGCGCTGGGCGTCGAGGACTTCGTGAAACGCTCAAGCCTGATTCACTATTCTCAGAAGGGGCTGAAAGAGGCCTGGCCGCACGTCGAGGAGCTGGCGCGAGTCGAGGGGCTCCCGGCTCACGGCGCCGCGGTGGAGGTCCGCCTCAGCGAGCGAGGGCACCCATCATGAGCCGACCGACGCGAGGAGAGCCTTCCGTTCCGCGCCAGGCCCGCATCGAGCGGAAGACCCGGGAGACGGAGGTCCTGCTCCAGCTCAACCTGGACGGCAGCGGGGCCGCCAAGGTGGAGACCACGATCCCGTTCTTCAACCACATGCTGGAAGCGTGGGCCAAGCACGGCCTGATGGATCTCACCGTGGATGCCCGGGGCGACACCGAGGTGGACCTGCACCACACGGTGGAGGACGTGGGGATCTGCCTCGGCAAGGCGTTCAAGGAGGCGGTGGGGGACAAGAAGGGGATCGTCCGGTTCGGCGTCGTGTCCGTCCCCATGGACGAGGCCCTGGTCTCCGCCTCCCTGGACATCTCCGGGCGCCCCTTCCTGGTGTTCAACGTGCCGCTGATGCGGACCCGGGTGGCGAACTTCGACCTTGACCTTCTGAAGGACTTCTTCAGGGCCTTCGCCTTCAATTCCGAGGTCACGCTGCACGTCAACCTCCATTACGGGGAAAACCTCCACCACATCTCGGAAGCGGTCTTCAAGGCTGTGGGGCGCGCCCTGGCCGAGGCTACGCGACTCAACCCCCGGATCGAGGGCGTCCTCTCCACGAAGGGGGATCTCTAGCCACGATGATTGCCATTGTGGATTACGGCCGGGGCAACCTCGGAAGCGTCGAGAAGGCCTTCGCCCGCATCGGAATGGACGCCGTGGTGACCCAGGACCCGCGCGTCGTCGCGGACTCGGAGGCGGTGGTGCTGCCGGGCGACGGCGCCTTCCACGACGCCATGCTGAGCCTGGGGGGACTGGGCCTGCTGGTGCCGCTCCGCCGGGCGCTCGAGGGCGGCCGGCCGTTCCTCGGGATCTGCCTCGGCTACCAGCTGCTGTTCTCCGAGAGCGAGGAGTTCGGCCAGGGCAAGGGGCTCGACCTGATCCCCGGGGTGGTCCGCCGCTTCCCGAAGGGGCTCAAGGTCCCGCACATGGGGTGGAACCAGGTCGAGCACGCCGGCGACCTGGCCATCTTCGACGGCATTCCGAGCGGCGCCTACTTCTACTTCGTCCACTCCTACTACCCCGAGGCGTTGGACGGGACGCTCCGGGTGGCGACCTGCACCTACGGCGTGACGTTCCCCGCCGCGATCGGGAAGGGCAATCTCTTCGCCACCCAGTTCCACCCCGAGAAGAGCCAGCGCTGGGGGCTGCGGCTGATCGAGAACTTCGCCGCCTTCGTGAAGGACGAGCGGCGATGATGGTCATTCCCGCGGTGGACCTGCGTAGGGGACGGTGCGTCCGTCTGAGGCAGGGGCGGCCCGAGGCCGAGACCGTCTTCTCTGACGATCCCGTCGCCGTCGCGCGCACATGGGCCCAGCAGGGCGCCCCGCGGCTCCACGTCGTGGACCTGGACGGCGCCTTCGCCGGCACGCCGAAGCAGATGAAGCTCATCGAAGAGATCGCCCGCAGCATCCCGGTGCCCGTGGAGGCCGGAGGTGGCCTCCGGAGCCTCGAGGCCGTCGAGACGCTGCTGGCCTCCGGAGCCCGTTGGGCGATGCTGGGGACGCGCGCCGCCCTGGATCCCCCGTTTCTCGGGGAGGCCTGCCGCCGCTTTCCAGGCCGGATCATCGTGGCAGTGGACGCCTCGGACGGAATGGTCGTCGCGGACGGCTGGACTCAGCGGCTGGACATCCCGGCCGTGGATCTGGCCCGGCGCGCCGCCCAGGTGGGAGCCGCGGAGATCCTCTACACCGACATCGCCCGCGACGGAACCGAGACGGGTCCCAATCTCAGCAGCACGGCAGCCGTGGCGGCAGCAGCGGGCCTCCCGCTGCTCGCCTCGGGGGGCGTCGGGAGCCTGGAGGATCTGAGACGGCTCGCCGGGATCCCGGGAGTGATCGGCGCCGTCGTCGGGCGGGCGCTGTACACGGGGGCCGTGGACCTGAAACAGGCGATCGCGGAGCTGGCCGCGTGCTAGCCAAGCGCGTCATCCCGTGCCTGGACGTCAAGGACGGGCGGGTGGTCAAGGGCGTCCAGTTCCTGGACCTCCGCGATGCCGGCGATCCTGCGGCCGCAGCCCAGGCCTACGACGCTCAGGGGGCCGACGAGCTGGTGTTCCTGGACATCACTGCCTCCCACGAGGGGCGCGCCATCATGCTGGACGTGGTGCGGCGCACGGCCGAGGGGATCTACATGCCGCTGACGGTGGGCGGCGGGATCCGCGGCGTGGACGATATCCGGACGCTGCTCCGCGCGGGCGCCGACAAGGTCTCGTTGAACACGGCGGCGCTCGAGCGGCCGGCGGTGATCCGCGAGGCGGCCGAGCGCTTCGGGAGCCAGTGCATCGTGGTGGCGATCGACGCCAAGCGGTCGAACGGCGGATGGACGGTGTACAGCCACGGGGGGCGCCGTCCGGCGAACCGCGAGGCCGTGGCCTGGGCGCGGGAGGCCGAAAGCCTGGGCGCGGGGGAGGTGCTGCTGACCAGCATGGACCGGGACGGGACCCAGGACGGCTATGACCTGGAGCTGACGCGAGCGATCGCCGAGGCCGTGTCGATCCCCGTGATCGCGTCGGGGGGGGTGGGCACGCTCGAGCACCTTAGGGAGGGGCTCGTCGACGGGAAAGCCGATGCCGCGCTGGCCGCGTCCATCTTTCACTTTGGAACTCACACGGTCAGGGACGCGAAGGTGTACCTGCGCGCCCGGGGCGTTCCGGTGAGGCTCGAAGAGTGAGCCGTGAGCCGCACGTGACGGCGATCGACGACCTCCAGTGGGATTCCCAGGGGCTGATCCCGGCGCTGGCCCAGGAGGCCGAGACCGGCGAGCTCTTGATGCTGGCCTGGATGGACCGTCAGGCGCTCACCCGGACCCTCGAGACCGGCCTGGCCCACTACTGGTCGCGCTCCCGCCAGGCGCTCTGGCAGAAGGGGGAGACGTCCGGCCACCGCCAGCACGTGGAGGCGATCTACGCCGACTGCGACCGGGACGCGCTGCTGCTCCTGGTGCACCAGGAGGGCGTGGCGTGCCACACGGGGAGCCGGACGTGCTTTTTCAATAAGGTCCGCGATGGATCGCGAGGAGCCCAGTTGTTCCAGGGCCCGGGGATCCTCGATCTCATCGAGCGCGTGATCCAGTCCCGGAAGGCGGAGCCGCCGCCGGGGTCGTACGTCGCGAGCCTGTTCCAGAAGGGGGAAGCGCAGATCTGCCGGAAAATCGGTGAGGAGGCCTCGGAGGTGGTCACCGCCGCGCTGGGGGGCGAGGGGGATGCCCGCCTCGTGGAAGAGGTGGCCGACCTCTGGTTCCACACCATGGTCCTGCTGGGTGGGCGCGGGATCTCCCTCCGCCGGGTGTTCCAGGAGCTCGGGCGGCGCCACGCGAAGAAGACCGCCGGGCCCGAGGGGAGCGCCCGCTGACGAGGATGCGTCGACGGCGCGCGCGGCTGATCGCGGGGGGAGTCCTGCTCCTTCTCGGGGGCGCGGCGTGCGCGGGAAGCCGGATCGAGGGGGGTGTGTTCTACTCCGCGAAGGGCTACCGGGTCGCGCTCCCCGCGGCCAGGGAGTGGCAGGTGGCTGCCGACGGGCGCGCGGATCTGGAACTGCGCCGGGCAGCCTCCCGGGCGGGGATCCTGGTCAACGCGACGTGCGAGGGGCGGGCGCCGACGCGGCCGCTGGCCGTCCTGGCGCGTCACCTGACCTTCGGCATTCAGGGCAAAGAGGTGCGGGAGCAGTCGGAGCTCACGGTCGCCGGGCATCCGGCCATCAAGGTGCTCCTCGCGGGACGCCTGGACGGCGCCCCGGTCGAGGTGGAGGCGTATGTGGTGAAGGGAGAGCGCTGCGTCTACGACCTCGTCTACGTGGCGCCTCCCGGCGAGTTCGCCGGCGGCAGAGCCGATTTCGAAGCGTTCTTTTCAAGCTTTAACGGCCCATGACGCGAGACATTTCATGACTGCCGGGACCTATTTGAGACAGCAGGGACGGCAGGCCGCGATCTGGTACGGGGGGCTCGGCCTGCTCACCACCCAGGTGATGCGGAACCTCACCCTCCCCCCCTCCTACTGGCGGCTGGTCCTCCTGGAGGTGGACGCCATGGGCGTCCGCTCCGTGACCGTCGCCCTGACGGCCGCCGTCTTCACGGGGATGGTTCTGGCGCTCCAGAGCGCCGTCAACATGGCCCGCTTCGGGGCCGAGAACTACGTGGGGCCGGTGGTGGCGCTTTCCATCCTCCGGGAGCTGGGCCCGGTGCTCACCGCCATCCTGGTGGGCGGGAAGGTGGCCTCGGGGATCACCGCCGAGCTGGGGTCGATGAAGGTCACCGAGCAGATCGACGCGCTCCGGGCCATCGGCGTCAACCACATCAAGAAGCTCATCGTTCCCCGGCTGCTGGCGGCGCTCGTGATCTTCCCCCTCCTGACCATCCTGGCGGATTTCGTCGGGCTCCTGGGGGGGATGCTGGTGGCGGTGTACGAGCGGAACGTGGACGTGTACGTGTACTGGAACAACATCCTTTACTGGGTGACGCTCCGCGACTTTCTCACGGGGGTGGGCAAGAGCTTCTTCTTCGGCGCGATCGTCACGCTGATCGGCTGCTACAACGGCCTCAGCACCGAGGGCGGCACGGAGGGGCTGGGCCGCTCCACCACCGCCACGGTGGTGCAGGTGGCGATGGGCGTGATCATCGCGGATTACTTCCTGACCAAGCTGTTTCTCTTCCTGTTCTGGTGAGGCCGGGCGGAATGGCGGACCAGCCGGTCGTCGAGCTGCATGGGGTGAGGAAGACCTTCGACCGCAACGAGGTCCTCCGCGGTGTGAGCCTCGGCCTCTCCAAGGGGACCACGCTGGCCGTGATGGGGGGCAGCGGCGCGGGCAAGACCGTCCTCCTGCGGCTCTGCGCGGGCCTCATCTACCCGGATGCGGGCGAGATCCGGCTGTTCGGGCAGAACCTCGAGCGCCTCCGGGAGGAGGCGATGCTGCCATTGAGACGCCGGACGGGCTTCGTCTTTCAGGGGGCCGCGCTCTTCGACTCGCTCTCGGTGTTCGAGAACGTGGCCTACCCCCTCCGCGAGCACACCTCCCGGAGCGAGGGGGAAATCACGGACCGGGTCCACCGGTTCCTGTCGCTGGTGGGGTTGCCCGGCACCGATTCCCTCCTGCCGGCGGAGCTGTCGGGGGGGATGAAGAAGCGCGTCGGGATCGCCCGGGCCCTGGTGTTCGAGCCCGAGGTGGTCTTCTTCGACGAGCCCACCGCCGGCCTCGATCCCACCAACGCCCGCCTGGTGGGGGAGCTGATCGCCGAGCTCCGGAGCGGGGTGTGCGACACCGCCATCGTGGTCACCCACGACGTCGAGTTCGCCGGCATGGTGGCCGATCAAATGGCGATCCTCCACGACGGCCGGTTCGTGGCGATGGGGACGCCGGCGGAGATCCACGGCTCCGCGGTGCCGGCCGTCCAGGCGTTCCTGGCCGGGGAGCTCCGGGGGAACTGAGAAATGCCCGAAGACCGAAAGCAGCTGGCCCTCCAAATCCGCATCGGCCTCTTCGTCCTGGTGTCGCTGGTCGTCCTCATGGGCCTCATTTATCTCCTGGGCGCGCAGGCGCGCTACTTTGAGCCGCGGTACGAGCTCGTCGCGGAGTTCACGGAGGTCGGCGGGCTCACGCCCGGCGCCACGGTCCGGCTGGCGGGCGTGCAGATCGGCCGCGTCGCGCGGGTCTCGCTCCCCGAGAAGCCCGGCGCCAAGGTGCGCGTGTCGCTTTCCATCGCCCGGCGCTTCGGAGATCGGATTCGCAAGAACTCGGTCGCCCGGATCGAGACCCAGGGCCTGCTGGGAGACAAGATCGTCGAGATCAGCCTGGGCAGCCCCGAAGCGCCGGCGCTCAAGCCCGGCGAGGTCATTGCCTCGCGCGATCCCGTGGAGGTGAGCCGGCTCGCAGGGGAAGGCGTTGAGATCTTGAAGAACGTGGCGGCGCTCTCCGGGAGCCTTCGGACGACGGTGGAGAAATTCAACGAGACGCGGGCACTGGAGGACCTTTCTGCGGTGCTCAGCTCAGCTCGCCGCATGACGGAACAGGTGGAGAAGGGACCGGGGTGGCTCCACGTCCTGATCTACGAGGAGCCCGAGGCCCTGAAGCGGCTCAACCAGGTGCTCACCTCCACCCAGGAGCTGCTGGCCCGCCAGCCGGGCGAGAGCGCGGTCGGGGTGCTGCTCTCCGCCGAGAGCGGCCGGGCGGCGCGCCAGCTCCTCCAGGCGATGGATGCGGTGGGCCGGCTGGCGGAGAAGGGAAAAGCCGACGAGGGACTCGCGGCGGCGCTCCTCTTCGATCCCCGCTACAAGTCAGTGGCCGAGGACCTCCAGGTCGTCGCCCGGAACTTCCGGACGGTGTCCGAGCGCCTCGCGCAGGGGAAAGGCCTCGCGGGGAGCCTCCTCCAGGACGACGGGGACGGCCCCATGGGGAAGGCGGCGCAGGATTTCAAGATCGCAGTTGCCAACCTGAGGGCCATCACCGACCGCCTGGCCGCCGGAGAGGGCACGATCGGGGGCCTCCTGGAGGACCCGACCGTGTACGAGAACCTGGCGGCGTTCCTCGAGGGGGCCCAGCGGAGCGTCCTCCTGCGCTATTTAATCCGATCGACGATCAGTTCCGGCCAGGAGAAGAAGTGATGGCCCGCGAGGGCTCGGTGTACCGCTGCCAGGAGTGCGGCTTCGCCGCCCTCAAGTCCGGCACCTGCCCGGACTGCGCGCGCCAGGGAAACTACATCCAGCTGGTGGAGGAGCGCCAGGGGACGGGCAAGGGTCGTCGGGCGTCCACGCAGCCCGGCAGCGCACCCGTCCGTCTGGCCGACGTCCGCGTGGAGGCCGGGGAGCGGACGCTGACCGGTGTGGGCGAGCTCGACCGCGTCCTGGGGGGCGGGGTCGTCAGGGGCTCGCTGGTCCTGATCGGCGGGGATCCGGGCATCGGGAAGTGTGTGACAGCCGATACCCGGGTTCTCGATCCGGTGAGTGGTGCATATCTGTTGGTCACAGAGTGGGACCAAGAACGGCGTCCCGTACTGGCGGTGGATGAGGAAACGTTACAACTCTCTCAGGCATCTGTGGCAGCCTTCCACGAGCGCGGCACGCATCCAATCGTCGAAGTCACGACGGGGCTGGGGCGGACGTTACGGTGTACGCCGGATCATCCTCTCATGACGCCGGAGGGATGGCGGCCGGTCCGCGAGTTGGCTACCGGAAGCCGTATTGCCGCGCCACGGGGATTGCCTTATTTTGGCAGGGAGTCTCTTCCTGAAGCGGCGATCAAGCTGATCGCCTACGTTCTTTCCGATGGTTCCGCTCAGTCTCAGATTTCCGTGACGAACAGTTTAGGGGACGTCGAGCAGGATATGGGGGAGATCGCTGGCGCGTTTGGTATGCGGCTGGTCCATTATGAAAAGCCCGGAACCGCTGCGCGGCAATACAGGTTGGTCAACGACAAAGGACAGCGCGCGCTCGCCCGGCGGGATGTGGCCGCTGCCCTCCGAACCGTGAAGGGGCGGCTCAACATCAGTTGGCAGGGCTGGGCAAGATATGCCAGCGTCAGCTTCGGTCTGTTGAATGCATGGCGGCGCGGCCGATGCGCGCCCAGTGCGGCGGCGTTGCGGCGATTGGCCGATGCTGCCAATGTCCCATTGGATGACCTTAGCCCAGACGCGCGCAACCGTGCCGAGGCTAAGACACCAGTCGCTCGTCTTTTGGAGCAGGTTGGACTTCGGTTCGTGAGGGCGCGGGACAAGGCTGTCCCCGATTGCATCTTCCGCTTGCCACGTGAAGAACTTTCGGTGTTCCTCAAAGCTCTATTTACATGCGATGGGTCGGTCTATGTCAGCCGACGAGGCCAGGCCGGGGTCTCTTATAGCACGATCAGCCACCGTCTGGCGGAGGATGTCCAGCATCTTTTGCTTCGGTTTGGCTTTTCGGCGACGCTACGTACCAAGAACAGCCGTGTCAATGGTCGCGCCTACACGTCGTATGAAGTGGTTCTCCTCGGACTGCCCAACGTGCAGCACTTTCTTGCAACCATCGGCATCATGGGTCGGGACGCGGCCCTCAAGCAGATTGCAGCGATGGAATCACCGCGCGGCCCCTCGACCGGGCGGGATACGATTCCCACAGGCCCCTCGTTTTGGGCCAACCTTGAAACGGCCGCTGGAAATGCGACTTTCGCTGAGATGCGTCGGCAGGCGGGTGTCACCATCAGGAGGCGGCGCCGCGAGCGCCCGCTGTGTCGGTCGACGGTGGCGGGCCTTGCCGATGCCTTTACTGACCCTCGCTTGCGGGCGCTTGCTTACGGCGATGTGTGCTGGGATGAGATCGTAAGCGTCGTTCCCGCCGGTGAGGCGCCGGTCTACGACCTCACTGTCCCCGGTCACGCGAACTTCGTGGCCAACGATCTTGTCATTCACAATTCCACGCTCCTGTTCCAGACCTCGCGCGCGCTGGCCGACCTTGGCGCGCCGGTCCTTTACGTCTCGGGCGAGGAGTCGGCGGCCCAGGTCAAGCTGCGGGCCGACCGGCTGGGCATCTCGCCGCAGGGGCTCTACTTCCTGGCCGAGACCAATCTCGAGGCCATCGAGGCCCACGCGGCGGCCCTCGGGCCCCGGGTGCTCGTCGTGGACTCCATCCAGACCGTGTACCTGCCCGACCTCGAATCGGCGCCGGGGAGCGTGAGCCAGGTGCGCGAGTGCGGGGGTCGCCTCATGCTCCTGGCCAAGCGGACGGGAATGGCCACCTTCCTGGTGGGTCACGTCACCAAAGAGGGGGCGCTGGCCGGTCCCCGGGTGCTGGAGCACCTGGTGGACACCGTCCTCTACTTCGAGGGGGAGCAGCACCATTCCTACCGGGTGCTGCGGGCGGTGAAGAATCGCTTCGGCTCCACCAACGAGATCGGGGTCTTCGAGATGACCGAACGCGGCCTGGCCGAGGTGAAAAATCCCTCGGGGTTCTTCCTCTCCGAGCGTCCCCAGGGCGCGCCGGGGTCGGTGGTCGTCTCGAGCCTGGAGGGAAGCCGCCCCCTCCTCCTGGAGCTCCAAGTGCTGGTGAGCCCCGCCAGCTTCGGGACGCCCCGCCGCACGGTGCTGGGCATGGACTACAACCGCGTCTGCCTGCTCCTGGCGGTGCTCGAAAAGCGCCTGGGGTTTCCCCTCCAGACCCAGGACGTGTTCGTGAACGTGGCCGGGGGCGCGCGGGTGGTGGAGCCCGCGGCCGACCTCGGGCTCATCGTGGCCGCGGCGTCGAGCTACACGGATCGCCCCATCAAGGAGAACCTCGTCGTCTTCGGCGAGGTGGGGCTCGCCGGGGAGGTTCGCGCCGTCACCGGCCTCGACGTGCGCCTGCGTGAGGCCGCGGCGCTCGGGTTTGCCGGCGCGGTGGTTCCTCGAAACAACCTGTCGGCCGACACGCCGCTCCCGCTGGACGCGCGCGGAGTGGCCTCCATCGACGAGGCGATTCAAACGCTGCTGGGATTTTCGAATCCATCTTGAGGGGATTTCGCTGCTATGACGATCATCATCGCGCGACTCATCATTCTTCTTCTTGCCGCGGGCGGTGGTGTCGCGGTGGGACATGCGCTCGGCCTCGCCTCGCCCTGGCCCTTTCTGGCCCTGGCGGGGTTGGCCGTCGGGCTGGGCATCCTGCTCGCGGAGCGGGGGTTTCAGCGGGTGCCCATCGAGAGGATCTTCTGGGGAGGCCTGGGCGCGCTCTTCGGCCTGGTGCTGGGCCTGATCCTGGGGACGGCGCTGGAGGCATTCGTCCCGGGTGCTCGGGGTCCCGGCCGTGGGTTCCTGGCGCTGCTGCTCGGCTACCTGGGGGCCGCCGTCGCGCTCCGGAAAGGCGAGGAGCTCGAAGGGCTCTCGTCGGTCCTGTTTCCGAAGGTGGCGGCGCGGCGGGATCTCTACAAGATCCTGGACACCTCCGTCATCATCGACGGGCGGATCGCCGACATCTCGGAGACCGGCTTCCTCGAGGGGACGCTGATCGTCCCCCAGTTCGTGCTCCGCGAGCTCCAGCAGATCGCCGACTCCTCCGACAGCCTGAAGCGCAACCGCGGCAAGCGCGGGTTCGACGTCCTTCAGAAGATCCAGCGCATTCCCAAGGTGAAGGTCCAGATCCACGACCTGGACTTCCCCCAGGTGCGCGAGGTGGACCGGAAGCTCATCGAGGTAGCCAAGGCCCTGGGCGGCAAGGTCATCACCAACGATTACAACCTGAACAAGGTGGCCGAGCTCTCGGGCGTGTCGGTCCTCAACATCAACGAGCTGGCCAACTCGCTGAAGCCCGTCGTCCTGCCCGGCGAGCTCATGCACGTGCACGTGCTCAAGGAGGGCAAGGAGTCCGGGCAGGGGGTGGCCTACCTGGACGACGGCACCATGGTCGTGGTGGACCACGGGAAGAAGTACCTGGGCCAGACCGTGGACGTGACTGTGACGAGCGTGCTCCAGACCACCGCGGGGCGGATGATCTTCACCCGGCTCCGGGAGGAGGAGTCGGTGCCCGGAGGCCGCGGGTGAGCACGCCCTCCCCGAGCGTCGTGGCGATAGTCCCGGCAGCCGGGACCGGGAGCCGCATGGGCGGCTCGTCGCCCAAGCAGTTCCTGCGCCTCGGGGGCCTCCCAGTGCTGGTCCGGACGCTCCGGATCCTCGCCGGGAGCCGCGTCGTCCGGGGAATCGTCCTCGTCGCCCCTCCCGCAGCTGTGGAGCGGACGCGCCGGCTCCTTGCCCGCCATCGGGTGCCCCGGGTGCTGGCCGTTGTCCCGGGCGGAGCGGAGCGCCAGGAGTCGGTCTGGCTCGGTCTCCAGGCGGTCCCGCCCGCGGCGGACCTGGTGGTCGTGCACGACGGGGTGAGGCCGTTCATCACGGGGACCCTGGTTCGGGACGTGGTGGAGGCCGCGCGGCGGTTCGGGGCGGCCATCTGCGGGATCCCGGTGCGCGAGACGGTCAAGCGGCACCGAGAGGGATTCGTCGAGGCAACCGTTGACCGGGGCGGGCTCTGGCTCATCCAGACCCCCCAGGCCTTTCGCCGCACCCTCTTGTGGGAGGCTCACGAAAAAGCCCGGCGGGACGGGTTCCTCGGGACCGACGACGCCGTCCTCGTCGAGCGGCTCGGCGTGCCGGTGAGGATGGTTGCCGGCCTCCAGGAGAACCTCAAGATCACGACGCCGGACGACCTGGCGCGGGCGCGGGTCCTCGCGAGCGCACGGGGACGCCGGTGAACCGCGTGGGGCTGGGCTTCGATCTCCATCCCGCCACGCCGGAGCGCCCGCTGGTCCTCGGCGGCGTCACCGTTCCCGCCGAGCGCGGGTTGGCCGGCCACTCGGACGCCGACGTCCTGAGCCACGCCGTGGCCGAGGCGATGCTGGGAGCGCTGGCGCTCGGCGACCTGGGACGGCACTTCCCCGATTCCGACCCGCGCTACCGCGGGGTGTCGAGCCTCCGGCTGCTCGGCGAAGTGCTGGCGCTTGTGACGGCGCGGGGCGCGCGGCTGGTCAACGTGGACGCGACGGTCATCGCCCAGTCGCCCCGGCTCGGGCCCTGGCTCCCCGAGATGGCCAAGCGCCTCGCCGAGACCCTGCGGGTGGATCCGGAGCGGGTGAGCGTGAAGGCCAAGAGCCCGGAGGGGCTCGGCCTGCTCGGGCGGCAGGAAGGGATCGCCGCCATGGCGGTGGTCAACCTCGAGGTAAGCGAGTGAGAGACCACGCGCCTGTTCGAACGCCCACCCGCGCAAGCGCGGGTACCCGGCCGGCGCAATCCCCGGGGGGAGGCATCGGAAGGGGGGCGGAGCCCCCCTCCGAGGTTCGGGTGAGGTTCGCGCCGAGCCCCACGGGGTCCCTTCACATCGGGAACGCGCGCACCGCGCTCTTCAACTGGCTCTTCGCTCGGAGGCACGACGGGCGCTTCATCCTCAGGATCGAGGACACCGACCGGGAGCGGTCGAGGCCGGAGTTCGAAGCGACGATCCTCGAAGATCTGCGATGGCTCGGCCTCCGCTGGGACGAGGGGCCCGACGTGGGAGGGGAAGCGGGGCCGTACCGGCAGTCCGAGCGGCTTCCCGCCTACCGCGCCGCCGTGGATCGGCTCCTCGAGGAGGGCAAGGCCTATCACTGCTTCTGCACGCGCGAGGCGCTGGAGGCCCAGCGGCGGGAGCGCTTGGCGCGTGGTCTCCCGCCGCGGTACGACGGCCGCTGCCGGGCCCTCGCGTCTGAGGAGGTCTCGCGCCGGCGCCGGGCAGGGGAGGCGGCGGCCGTCAGGTTCGTGATGCCTCCGGACCGGATCCAGGTCCACGACCTCGTGAAGGGGGACGTCCAGTTCCTCGGGAGCGACCTCGACGACTTCGTCATCCTCCGGGCCGACGGGACTCCCTCGTACAACTTCGCGGCGGCGACGGACGACTGCCGGATGGGGGTGACCCTGGTGATCCGGGGCGACGATCACCTGGCGAACACCCCCCGCCAGATGGCCGTGGCCCGCGCGCTGGGGTGGGAGCCGCCGCGCTTCGCCCACGTCCCCCTCATTCACGGGGCGGACGGGGCGCCGCTCTCCAAGCGCCACGGCGCCGTGACGGTGGCCGAGCATCGCGCGGCGGGGATCCTGCCTGAGGGGCTGGCCAATTACCTGGCCCTGCTGGGCTGGTCGCCCCCGCCCGGCACGAACGAGGTGATGGACCTCCCGACCCTCAGCCGTCACTTCGCCCTGGACCGTGTCTCGCGGTCGCCCGCCAGGTTTGACGCCGAGCGCCTGGCCTGGTTTAACCGCCAGCACCTGCGTCGGGCGCCCGTCGAGCGCTTGATCAAAGAACTGGGGGTGCCGGCGATTCCGCTCACGCGGCGCGCGGTGGAGGTGCTTCGCCGGGACGCCGCGGCCCTGGGGGCCATCCGGGAGGCCCTCTCGATCCTCATCGAAGAACCGGCATCGCCAGTCGGGGGGCCGGACCGCGCCGTGCTCGTGGCGGCACGCCGCGCGGTCGCGGGGGAGCCGGCCACCGAGGCTGAGGCCGGTTCCCTCTTGGACGAGCTGAATCGCCAGCTCGGTCTGCCGAAGCGCGCGATCATGCACGCGCTCCGAGTGGCCCTGACGGGGCGGGAGCACGGGCTGCCCGTCGCGTCTATCCTCTACGTCCTGGGTGGTGAGGAGACGCGGCGCCGCCTCGAGCGGGCGATCGGCGCGCTGCCGGCCGCCAGGGGGGCCTCGTGATCCGGGTCTATAACACGCTGACGCGGAGGAAAGAGGAGCTGGTTCCCCTCCGGCCGGGCGAGATCCGGATGTACGTCTGTGGGGTCACCGTGTACGACCTCTCGCACATCGGCCACGGGCGAAGCGCCCTGGCCTTCGACGTCATCCGGCGCTACCTCCGGTACCGGGGGTACGAGGTGCGCTTTATCCGGAACTTCACCGATGTGGACGACAAGATCATCAAGCGCGCCCAGGAGGAAGGCGTGCCCCTGCGGGAGCTCGCCGAGCGCTACATCGAGGAGTACCGGAAGGACATGGCGGCGCTGGGCGTCCTCCCGGCGGACGTCGAGCCCAAGGCCACCGATCACATTCCCCAGATGATCAAGCTGATCGAGCGGCTCGTGGCGAAGGAGGTCGCCTACCCCCTGGACGGCGACGTGTACTTCGAGGTGAAGCGCTTTCCTCGCTACGGCCGGCTCTCGGGGAAGAACCTGGAAGAGCTCCAGGCGGGGGCGCGGGTGGAGGTGGACGAGCGGAAGCGGGACCCGCTGGACTTCGCGCTCTGGAAGGCCTCCAAGGAGGGGGAGCCGGCCTGGCCGAGCCCGTGGGGGCCCGGCCGCCCCGGCTGGCACATCGAGTGCTCGGCCATGTCCATGCAGTACCTGGGGGAGAGCTTCGACATCCACGCCGGCGGGGAAGACCTCGTGTTCCCCCATCACGAGAACGAGATCGCCCAGTCGGAGGCGGCCACGGGGCGCCCCTTCGTCCGCTACTGGATCCACAACGGCTTCGTGAACTGGGGCGCCGAGAAGATGTCGAAATCCCTGGGGAACGTGCTCACGCTCAAGGAGATCCTGCGGCAGCATGATGATTCGGACGCCCTCCGTCTGTATCTGCTCGACACCCACTATCGGAACCCGCTCGATTTCTCGACGGAGCGGGTGGCTGAGGCCGCCCGCGCACTTGAGCGCCTGCGTGCGCTCAAGGTGGAGGCTGATCACATCGCCTCCAAGGGCACCCCCGCCCCTGGCCCCGACGGCGGTCTGTTAGACGAGGTGGCTGCACAGCGGGCGCGTTTCGAAGCGGCTATGGATGACGACTTCAATACGCCTCAGGCGCTGGGCGTGCTGTTCGACTTGGCGCGGTTGCTCCACACGGCCCGCAACCAGGTCGCCCACGGGACCGCCGGGGCTGGGTCGTTCTTGTTGGGTGTGAGCCAGCTTCTGATGCTGGGCAGAGTGCTGGGATTATTGGAGAAAGATTCGCCACGGTCTTATTCCGGCTTTCTGTCCACTGGAACCGAAGGGCCATCCGGGGATCGTCGCGGAGTATATCTTTTCTATACGACGCAGGTATCAGAGGCCCCAGTTCTCTGGTGGGCAGAGATGCAGAAAAAGATCGAGGCGTTGATGCGCCAGCGGGAAGATGCTCGAAATCGGCGTGACTGGGCGGTGGCCGACCGGCTGCGAGAGGAACTCAAGAATCTTGGCGTGACCATTGAGGATACGCCCTCGGAGACACGTTGGACGTATCACCCGCGACAGACATGAAGGCAGGCAACGAGGGGATCCGCTACGGCCGGCACCCCGTGCTGGAGCTGCTCCGGGGGGACGCGCGCCGGATCGAAGAGATCGCGATCCTTCGCGACGGGCGCGGCCCGGCCCTGCAGGAGGTCCTCGGCCTGGCCGCGAGCCGCGGGGTGAAGGTCTCCTACCGGACGCGCGACCAGTTGACCGCCGCGGCGCACACCCCCCATCACCAGGGGGTCGTGGCCAGGGTGGCCGAGGCAGACTACGCGACTCTCGACGACCTGCTGGCGATCCCGGCCCAGCGGGGGGAGCCGGCCTTTTTCCTGGCCCTGGATCAGGTTCAGGACCCCGGGAACCTGGGTGCCCTACTCAGAACCGCTGAGGCCGTCGGGGTCCACGGGGTGGTGGTTCCCAAACACCGATCTGCCGGGCTCAGCGGGGGGACGGCGAAGGCCGCCGCGGGAGCGGTGGAATTTATCCCCGTGGTCAGGGAAACGAACCTGGTGGCAGTGCTAGAAGAGCTTAAAAAACAAGGAGTTTGGATTGTCGGATCCGTTCCCAAAGGGGGGGTTCCCGTCTGGGAGGCTGCCCTCAGGGGGCCGATCTGCCTGGTCCTGGGGGGGGAGGGGCCTGGTCTTCGACCGCTCGTGGCCAGGACCTGCGACCTCCTGGTGACCCTTCCCATGCGGGGGCGGGTCGGCTCCCTCAACGTGGCGGCCGCCGGCGCAGTGGTCTGCTACGAGGTCCTGCGTCAGCGGACGCCCTCAGAGAAGAAAACAATTGACTTCTAAAAAATCGGAAAGTAGCATGGAGTTTTGTCTGTGCTGGCGTAGCTCAGAGGTAGAGCGGCTGCCTTGTAAGCAGCGGGTCGGGGGTTCGAATCCTCTCGCCAGCTCCAGCCGTTTTGCGCGTTTAGGGAGCATCCTGGCGGGCTCGGGGAGGTACCCAAGTGGCCAAAGGGGGCAGACTGTAAATCTGCTGGCGCACGCCTTCGGGGGTTCAAATCCTCCCCTCCCCACCAACTGCGGGAATAGCTCAGCGGTAGAGCGCCAGCCTTCCAAGCTGGGGGTCGCGGGTTCGAATCCCGTTTCCCGCTCCAGTCGGCTTCGAGAGGGGACTTCGTCCCCCCTCGACGGGCCTCGGCAAAGCCGACCCTTCGCTCCGCGCAGGGCTTCGGGCCCTGCTTCCCCCTGGGGGGAGGCAGGCGACCCAAAGCGGCGAGCGCAGCGAGCCGGCGGCTCCGCCGCGGTCGCCGTCGGAAGGGGCGGGGACCTGGGCATCCACGCCGAAGGCGTGGGGGGGCCTGGGTGGCCCCCCTCCGAGGATAGCGCCCATGTAGCTCAGTCGGCAGAGCACGTCCTTGGTAAGGACGGGGTCACCGGTTCAAGTCCGGTCATGGGCTCCATTCCCGCTGTGCGAGCGGCAGACCGGCCTGGGGCTGGGGCCCCAGCGGGCGAGGCGAGCGAAACCCGGCGGGTCCCGCCGGCCGAGGCGAGCCTGCGAACAGACGTGCGAGCCGCAGGACGTCGCGGGGCTGGGGTCCCGCCGGCCGAGGCGAGCCTGCGAACAGACGTGCGAGCCGCAGGACGTCGCGGGGCTGGGGTCCCGCCGGCCGAGGCGAGCCTGCGAACGATCGTCGCGGCGCTGAACTGATACGGGAGACAGGG
>JBBTEL010000134.1:7708-11466 GCA_038042325.1 Candidatus Methylomirabilota bacterium | reverse complement strand
TGAAGAAGAAGCGGAAGGATTGGGGGATGGGGCCGCTCGGCCGTCTCCTCGGAGTCCGGCGGAAGCGGACGGGCACGGGCGGCTGGCATTTTCTCCTCACCGTGCGCCGCGAGCACATGAACCCCTACGGCCTGGTGCACGGCGGCGTCGTGTACAGCCTCGCGGATTACGCAATGGGCGCTGCGCTGGCCCGGGGGCTCGAGCCCGGCGAGCGGTGCGCCACGCTGGAGATCAAGATCAACTACCTGGCCCCGGTCTCGGGCGGCACGCTCAGGGCCGAGGCGCGGGTGGTGGAGCGAACCAGGCGGATCGGCGTGCTCGAGGGCAGGGTCTACGATGACCAGGATCGGCTCGTCGCGCTGGCGACGGGGTCGTTCTACATCCAGACCCCCTCACCTTCATCCTCTCCCCCCAAGGGGGAGAGGGCAGGGTGAGGGGCTCAGGTGGAGCGGTAGTTGATGAACTGGAGCGCGATGCCAAAGTCTTTGTCGCGGAGCAGGGCGATGACGGCCTGGAGGTCGTCCCGGTTCTTGCCCGACACCCGCACCTGGTCCTCCTGGATCGCCGCCTGGACCTTGAGCTTCGTGTCCTTGATCAGCTTCACGATCTCGCGGGCCTTCTCGATCGAGATCCCCTGCTGGAGGGCGATCTTCTGGCGGAGCACGCCGCCCGCGGCCTGCTCGACCTTGCCGTAGGAGAGCGCCTTCAGCGGCACGCCCCGGCGGTGGAGCTTGGACTGGAGGATGTCCAGCACCGCCTTGAGCTTCATCTCGTCGGGCGCCAGCACCGTGAGGTCGGTCTTCTCCAGCGTCACCTCGCACTTCGAGCCCTTGAGGTCGTAGCGCGTCGCGATCTCCCGCCGCGTCTGGTCGAGCGCGTTGGCGACCTCCTGCATGTCCAGCTTGCAGGCGATGTCGAACGAGTTCTCCTGCGCCATGGGGACTATCTCCCTAGTGCCGGGACAAATGACGAGCCAGACAAGGCCCGAGGGAGGAGCCGACCGGAGCGTACGCGGTTGTACGTGAGGATCGGCGACGACCGAGAACGCAGTATGGCGAAGTCAGTTGGCACGGCACCTACCTCAAGGGCTCGAGCGGGACCACGGCCACGCCCTTGGGCGGCGTGAAGATGAAGAGCCGGTCCGCCAGGCCGGGGTTCACCGTGACCCGCGTGAAGAGCATCGTCACGGTGTTGTCGAACTGATCATAGAGGACCGCCTTGCGCGTCAGGAACTCCCGGGGATCCACGGAGAGAATCAGGCGCGTGAGCACCGGAGTCGGGCGCCTGGGTGTGAGGTCGAGGACGAGATTGCCGGCCTCATCGGTCTTGGCCGCGGGGTTCAGGAAGCGCACCGTGAACTCCTCGCTCACCTTGCCGAGGCCCGCGAGAAAACTTCCCGCCGGCCCCGCCAGAGCCCGCGGCGCCTCGCCCACGTTCACCTGGTTCAGCTCCGGCGTGTACACCCAGAGCGACTGGCCGTCCGAGACGATCTGCTGCGGCGCGGGCGCGCGGTACTCCCAGCGCATCTTCCCGGGCCGCTTCAGGTACACGGTCCCCTCGGCCTTGATGGTCTGGCCCAGGCTCTTGTTGAACGCCTGCTGGATGAAGTCGGCCCGGAGATCGGCGAGCCGCGCGTAGGCGCCCTCCACCCCCGCCACCACGGCCTCGAGGGACTGGGCCGTGGAGGATGCCGGAAGGAGCGCGAGGACGAGAACCAGCGCGATGCCGGCGACACCAGGCATGGATCACCTGGCCCGCTTGGCCAGGAAGTCCGGGCCGACCAGCACCTCCCGGGGTTTGGCCCCGTCGCCGGGGCCGATGATGCGGTCCTGCTCCATCATGTCGACGAAGCGGGCGGCCTTGGGGTAGCCGAGCCTAAGGCGCCGCTGGAGGGACGAGATGGAGGCCTGCCGCTGAGAGATCACGAGCTGGACGGCATCCCAGTAGAGGTCGTCGCGCTCCGCGACGGCGGCGGCCTCGCCCGCAGCCTCTTCGCCGGCCGGCACGAACTCTTCGTATGCGGCAGCCCCCTGCTTCCGCAGGAAATCGCAGACGGCCTTGGTCTCCTCCTCGGCCACCAACGAGCCGTGGACGCGGACGGGGCGCGAGGTCCCCGGCGGGACGAAGAGCATGTCGCCGCGCCCGAGGAGCGTTTCGGCGCCGTTGCCGTCGAGGATCGTGCGCGAGTCCACCTTGGAGGCCACCTGGAAGGCGATCCGCGCGGGGAAGTTGGCCTTGATGAGCCCGGTGATGACGTCCACCGAGGGGCGCTGGGTCGCGATGATCAGGTGGATGCCGACGGCCCGCGCCACCTGGGCCAGGCGCACCAGCGAGTTCTGGACCTCGCCGGCCGAGGCCATCATGAGGTCGGCCAGCTCGTCCACGATCACCACCCAGTACGGCAGGCGCGCCCCCGCCTCGACCCCGCGGTTGTAGCCCTCGATGTTCCGGACGTGCTTCTCCGCGAGCAGCCGGTAGCGCTCGTCCATCTTTCCCACGATCCACTTGAGGCGCGCCGAGGCCTCGCGGGCGTCCGTGACCACCGGCGCCAGCAGGTGCGGGATCCCCTCGTAGATCCCGAGCTCCAGGCGCTTGGGGTCGATCATCAGGAAGCGCACCTCGGCCGGCGTGGCCTTGTAGAGGATCGAGCAGATCATCGAGTTCAGCCCCACGCTCTTGCCGCTGCCCGTGGCGCCGGCGATCAGGAGGTGGGGCATGGCCGCGAGATCGGCGACGTAGGGCGTGCCGATCACGTCCTTGCCGAGGGCCAGCGGCATCTTCCCCTTCGACTGGACGAACTCCCGGGAGACGAGGATCTCCCTGAGATAGACACTGGCGATCTCGGGGTTGGGCACCTCCACCGCCACCGTCCCCCGCCCCGGAATCGGCCCGACGATGCGGACGGACGCCGCCTTCATCGAGAGAGCCAGGTCGTCCGACAGGTTCACGACCTGGCTGACCTTGATTCCGGGCGCGGGCTCGAACTCGTACGAGGTGATGACGGGGCCCGGGTTCACCTGGACGATGCGCCCCTCGACGCCGAAGTCCTGGAGCTTCTTCCGGAGGATGTCGGCGTTGGCCTGGAGCTCCTCGCGCGTCTGGCGGAGCTCGGAGGCGGGGGGCGCCTTGAGGAGCCCGATCGGCGGCAGCTGAAACGCCGGCCGGCCGCCCTTGCCGAAGTCGAAGGTCTCCTGCCACGCGAGCCCCTTCTCCATGAGCCCCGATTTGGGCTTCGCGGGCTCCACGACGATCGGGGGCGGAGGCGGGACAAGCTCCGCGGCGGCCTCCAGCTCCACGATGGAGGGCGACCGGACCAGGGGCGGCTCGGCCTGGGGCGACTGGGCCCTCAGGGCCGCCTTGCGCCGGCCGATCGTACGGAGGAGGCCCGTGTAGGACTCCTGAGTGAGGAAGAGGACGCCGATCGGCACGGCAGCCAGGAGCACCAGCAGCGCGCCGACCTCGCCCACCGAGCGGCGCAGCAGTTCGAGCACGCCCCACCCGAAGACGCCCCCCTTGTGGACCATTACGGTCGAGGCGCGGGCCAGGAGCCCGGTGAAGGCGACCAGGAGGCAGCCGAAGCCGGCCAGGACCGGCCAGCCCACGGCCAGCCGTCGATGGAGGAACGCGGTGACGCCGTAGAAGGCCAGCCCGAGGGGCACGAGGTAGCCCGCGTAGCCGAACGCCCAGAAGATCGCCCCCGCGAGCCAGACTCCGAGCGGGCCGACGGGGCTCGCCTGATCCGCGAGACGGAGGCTTGG
>JBBTEL010000134.1:6280-7608 GCA_038042325.1 Candidatus Methylomirabilota bacterium | reverse complement strand
GGCTTTCGCTGGAAGCGCTGGTTGATGAAGCGGCGGACCGCGCCCTTCACGAGCGAGCCCAGGAGCTCCCGATCCACGGGTGTCGCGGATTCCCGTCTCGCCAGCGCCTCGCGGATCGCCGCTTTGACCTCCTCCAGCAGCTCCTCGGACTCCTTCACGTACACGAAGCCTCGGGAGGCGATCTCGGGGCCGGCCAGCAAGTCTCCCGTGTTCTTGTCCACCGTGAGCGCCACGACGACCATCCCGTCCTGGGCGAGGAGCTGGCGGTCCCGCAGGACCACGCTCCCCACGTCCCCGATCCCCTTGCCGTCCACGAAGATCCGCCCGGTGGGGAACCGCCCCAGCACCCGGCCGGCGGTCTTGGTCAGCTCGACGCCCAGGCCGTCCTCGATCACGAAGATGCGCTCGCGCGGGATGCCGACGCTCTCGGCGAGCCGCGCGTGCATCAGGAGGTGGCGGTACTCGCCGTGGACGGGAATGAAGTAGCGCGGGCGCGTCAGGCTCAGCATCAGCTTCAGGTCCTCCTGGCTCGCGTGGCCCGAGACGTGGACGAAGGCCACGTCCTCCCAGAGGACCTCGGCGCCGAGCCTGAAGAGGGCATTGATCACGCGCCCGATCACGCGCTCGTTGCCGGGGATGATCCGGGCCGAGAGGATCACGAGGTCGCCCGGCTCGACCTGGATGGACTTGTGCTCCTCCGCCGCCATGAGGGCGATGGCTGAATGCTCCTCGCCCTGGCTCCCCGTCGAGAGAATGACCTGCCGCGAGGGCGGCAGCTCCGCCAGCCCCTCGAGCGGGAGCAGGATGCCGTCGGGCACCTTCAGATAGCCCAGCTCGGCGGCGATCCTGACGTTCCCCACCATGCTCATCCCGAGGAGAGCCACCTTGCGCCCGAACCGGACGGCGAGGTCGATCACCTGCTGGATCCGGTGGATGTGCGAGGCGAACGTCGCCAGGATGATCCGCCCGGGCGCCTTCTCGAAGCGCTCCGCCAGAGCCCGGCCCACCTCCATCTCTGAGCGCGTATGCCCCGGACGGTCCACGTTCGTCGAGTCAGAGCAGAGGCAAAGGACGCCCCGCTCGCCCAGCTCGGCGAACTTCGCGTAGTCCGGAGTCTCGCCATCAATGGGGCTCGGGTCCAGCTTGAAGTCCCCCGTGTGGACGATGGTCCCCACGGGCGTGTCGATGGCCAGGCCGATCCCGTCGGCGATGGAATGGGTCACGCGGATGGCTTCGATGCGGAACGGCCCTAGTTCGATCACCTCGCGCGGCTTGATGGGGCGGAGGTCCGCCTGCTCCGCGAGGCCGTGCTCGCTCAGCCGGTCCTT
>JBBTEL010000134.1:0-6180 GCA_038042325.1 Candidatus Methylomirabilota bacterium | reverse complement strand
TGATGGGGCGGAGGTCCGCCTGCTCCGCGAGGCCGTGCTCGCTCAGCCGGTCCTTGACGAGCGCCAGCGTGAGCGGCGTGCCGTAGATCGGGGCCTCGACCTCCCGCAGCAGGTACGGCAGGGCGCCGATGTGGTCCTCGTGGCCGTGGGTGAGCACCACCCCCCTGAAGGCCGTCCGCTTGGCCAAAAGGTACGCGAAGTCCGGAATCACCCGGTCGATGCCCAGCATCTCGTCGTCCGGGAACATGACGCCGCAGTCGAGAGCGACCAGGTCGTCACCGGACTCCACCAGCATCATGTTGAGCCCGATCTCGCCGAGGCCGCCCAGGGGGATCAGGCGGACGGAGGGCTCGGCGGCGGGGGCGATGAGGTCGGGATCGAGGCTCAGGTTCACGCGGACCAAACTCCTATCTTTCGAACCCTTTCATCTTACCATCCGGGTTCAAGGGGCCGAAGGAATTTAGGCGCGAAAACTCTTCCAGGGAGAGGGTTTCCGCCCGGCGCCCCGGATCGATGCCGGCGGCCGCGAGCCACTGCCGCGCCGTCGCCACGCTCACGCCGAGCCTGCCCGCCAGGGCGTTGGCCAGGGTCTTTCTGCGCTGGCCAAAAGCGGCTTTGACGAGGCGATGAAACTTCCCTTCATCCCCGACCGGCACGCGCGGGGTCGCCAGGACCCGGAGGTGAAGGACGGCCGAGTCCACCTTCGGCGGAGGGCGAAACGCCCCGGGAGGGATCGCCAACGCCAGCCGCACGTCGCAGTAAAGCTGGGTGAGGACGGAGAGCGCCCCGTAGCGCTTGGAGCCGGGCCCGGCGGCCACCCGCTCGGCGACTTCCTTCTGGAGCGTGAGAACCATCTCGGACACCGCGGTCCGCGCTGCCACGAGCCGCTCGAGGATCGGCTTCGACACGCTGTACGGGAGATTCCCCACGATCACCACGCGGCCCTCAGGCGAGGGCCTGAGCGTGGGGAGGGCCGCATAATCGAAGCGCCGCGCATCCGCCTGGCGCACCTCGACGTGAGGTAACGCGGCGAGCCGTGAGCGAAGCCCTTCGACGAGCTTCTCGTCCACTTCGAGAGCGAGGAGCCGGCCCGCCCGCTCGGCCAGGAGGAAGGTCAGCACGCCCTCCCCCGGGCCGATTTCCACGCAGAGATCCGCGGGGGTCAGGCCGGCGATCTCGACGATGCGCCGGGTGATGCCGGCGTCCCGGAGAAAGTGCTGGCCGAGGGCCCGGCGGCGGCCGGCGGTGGTCACGCCGGGGCGGCCTGGTAAGCCTTGAGGTCGGCGAGGAGCGCCTGATAGACCTCCCGCACCCGCCGCTCGGTCTCCTCGCGGGTGCCCGAGTTGTCCACCACGTAGTGGGCCTGCTTCGCCTTGAGGGATAGCGGCATCTGGCTCCGGATCTTCTGGAGCGCCTCCGCCTCGGGGATGTCGTCGCGAAGCATGATCCGCCTGAGCTGCGTGGCCTCGTCGGCGTACACCACGACCAGGCGGTCCATGGTCTTGGCCCCGCCCGTCTCCACCAGGAGCGCGGCGTCGAAGATCGCGATCCCCTCGAACCCCTCGGTGATGAGCTCGGCCAGGATCGCGGCCTGGCGCTGGCGGATCTCGGGATGGGTGAACTCCTCCAGGCGCTTCCGCTTGGCCGGGTCGCCGAAGACCACCGCCCCCAGCTTCTTCCGATCTATCTGGCCATTGGCGTCCAGGACCTGCTTGCCGAACTCGGCCACGATCCTGGCGTAGGCCGGCTCGCCGGGCTCCACGACCTCCCGCGCCAGGAGGTCGGCATCGATGATCAGGCAGCCGAGGTCGCGGAACATCCAGGAGACGGTGCTCTTGCCGCTCCCGATCCCCCCCGTCAGCCCCACCAGCAGGAACTTCCGCTTCATCGGCGAACCAGTCTCGGATGTCGCTGCCTCAGCCAGGCCAGAACTGCCGTCCTAAACTTCCTGGCTTCTTGAAGAAGTTCCTCTGCTTCTGTTTCCGCGATTTCCCCGGCGCGGTCATAATCCAGAACGTTTCGCTTATCGCGACATTGATCGAAATAATCGGCCAGATCCTGAAACCCCGATCCCAACAGTTCAGGGAGAACCTTGAAGGTCACCCAATGGTGCCCCGCCCCTATGCTGCGAAACCCGGAAGCAGTCAGAACAATGGTCGCAAGTTGAAGGGCCGCCTGATAGGCCGTTGCGAATCGGAGATCAACAGAAATTCTTTCTACGGCCGCATCTTCCAAATTGCGATCGACGACACGAAGGAGATCGCCAATTTCCCTCGCGTTGGTGGTATGACGCCTAAGCCGACCTTCGGCGAAGAATTGCTTTAATGTCATCTTCATTTCCCAGAAGGAATAGCTTTGGCTCTTTCAGCACCGTTGTTAGGAAAACGTGCCCTTCCCTGACCTTTCTCCGAAAGTCCCCAGGCCGATAAACCGACGGATTGATTTCTCTATTCAGCAATCTCTTCACTGGCGCGAAGACGCTCGCGATCTCACGACCCGATAGATCGCCAATCAGCATGACATCGATGTCGCTGGAAGCCGTCTCTTCGCCGCGTGCGACAGATCCATATATGAACGCGACCTTCGCTCTATCGCGAAGGCCCGCTAGCTGTGTTCGCAGGGTATCGCCCATTCCAACTGTCTTGAAAATGAGGGCCTTCAAATCCTGAAACGCTGGGTATGATTGGTTCGCGTGGTAGTACACTCGGTTTCCCCTAGTTGCTTGCTCCACGACCCCTACTGCTACGAGCCGATCCAACGCCCTTTGAATGGAGAATAGTCGTTCGCCAGACAGTTCAGCCAGCTCCCTTTGGTAAAACTCCCGGGTCGGGGAGAGAAGGAACAATCTGAGCAGGGCGACAATCGCCCTTCCGGCGAACAGCGTTTGCATTCCAAAAGCCCTTCCGCGAGCAGTCACTGCTGTTCCTGCCCGACCACTCTTCTTGGTCTTTCGACCACTTTGCTTGGTCATGCTCATCACTATATCAAACGAGACTCGATGAGAAGCTTGTCAAAGCACTCCCCTCGGGTGCCGTGAGTGCAGCCGGTGTCCGCTTACCGCATACGGTCATATGCAGCAGCCCCTAGCGCGTAAACCGCGGCTTATGGGCGACGCTAGACAGCCACACGGCGCCCTGTCAACCATCGTTGACAGGGGCTGGACGTCCCGGGCGTATACGGTCACAGACTATACGCCGTATAGGGCCGATGCCACGATGGCATGGTCGTATACGTGAAAGGCCCTGGATACCATGGTATCTGAACCGACGTTCATCAGGGCCGGCCATCGTGCCAAGGGGGCGGAAACTAAGGGGGAAGGGGCAGCCGCGGCCGATCTCTCACAGGTCGGCCCAGGTGAGGCCGGTCTTGATGTCCACCTTCAAGGGGACGGCGAGGGTCATGGCCCCTTCCATGATCTCACGGGCCAGGGCTTCCAGCAGACCGAGCTCATCCTCGGGCGCCTCGAAGAGAAGCTCGTCGTGGACCTGGAGGAGCATCCGGCTCCGCAGCCTCCTCGCCTCGAGGGCCGCAGCCATCCGGACCATCGCGATCTTGATCAGGTCGGCGGCCGAGCCCTGGACGGGGGCGTTCATCGCCATGCGCTCGGCCATGCCGCGCGCGTTCGGGTTGGTGGACTTGAGCTCCGGCAGGTAGCGGCGGCGGCCCAGGAGCGTGGTGACGTAGCCCTTCTCCCTGCCCTCGGCCAGCGTCCCGTCGAGGTACGCCTTGACCCTGGGATGGCGGGCAAAGTAGTCGTCCAGGTATTGCTGGGCGGCCTTCTGGTCCACCCCGGCGGCCTGAGAGAGGCCGAAGGCTGAAATGCCGTAAATTATTCCGAATCCAATTCCCTTTGCTACTCGCCTCATCTCCGGCGTCACCGCACCAGGCGCGACCTTGAACATCTCGACGGCCGTCCGCGTGTGAATGTCCTCGCCGTTCCGAAAAGATTCGATCAGCGCCTCCTCACCCGACAGATGAGCGAGGATCCGGAGCTCGATCTGGGAGTAGTCGGCGGCGAGAAAACGCCAGCCCCCCTCCGGGATGAAGGCTTCCCGAATCCGACGGCCCAGTTCGCCCCGGATCGGAATGTTCTGAAGATTTGGGGCCGACGACGATAATCTTCCCGTCGCAGTGACGAGCTGGTTGAACGACGTGTGGATCCGGCCGGTCACTGGATGGATGAGCCCGGGCAACGCGTCGGCGTACATGGACTTGAGCTTGGCCAGGGTCCGGTGCTCGAGAATCTTCTCGGGAAGCGGATGGCCGAGCGCCAGCTGCTCGAGCACGTCGGCGTCGGTCGAGTAGCCGGTCTTCGTCCGCTTCACCGGTGGGAGCTTCAGCTTCTCGAAGAGGATCTGGGCGAGCTGCTTGGGCGAGCCGATGTTGAAGGCCTCGCCGGCCAGGCGGTGGATCTCCCGCGTCAGGTTGTCCAGCTCCCGCTCGAGCTCTTTGGCGAACGCTTCGAGGCCCTCAGACGCCACGCGGATGCCGGTGAGCTCCATTCGCGCGAGGATGGCGACGAGAGGTCGCTCCACGTCCTCGTAGAGCGGCCGGAGCCCCGCGTCCTCCAGGAGGGCATGGGCGTGCTTCCAGTAGCGCCAGACCCAGCGCCCGCGCTCGCCGGCGAGGGCGGCCATCAGCTCCGCTGGGTTGCCCGGGTCGGCGGCCGGCGGGGGACCCTCGCCAAATGCCTCGAGGCAGAGGGCCTCCAGCGGATAGCTGGTCCTGGCGGGGTTCAGGAGATAGGCGGCGACGGCTGAGTCCTCGAAACGAAACGCGCCTTCTCCGCGCCCCAGCGCCCATTCGAGGAGCAGCTTCACGTCGTGGCCGATGACGAGGCGGCCGTTGAGCGGCGGGAGCCCATCGGCAAGGGGGAAGAAGGCCGGGCCGACCTCCGGGTGAAAGAAGGCGAGGCCGCGGAGCGCCGGATCAGGCGGCCCTCCTCCTCCGCACCAATCGAGCGCCAGCGCCGCCGCGGGCGGCAGCGGCCGGCAGTATTCCGCAAATGCCTCGGTGGAAGACAGGAGCGGGACGGGCTCGCGCTCGATCTGCACGGCAGTCTGGGGGATCTGCTTCAGGAGGGTCGAGAACTCCATCTCCGTCCAGAGCGCCCGGAGCCGTTTCCAGTCGGGCTCCTTCCGGCGCAGGGTCTCGAGGTCCAGCGCCAAGGGCACCCGCGCGCTCACGGTGGCCAGCTCGCGGGACAGGAGCGCCTGCTTCCGGTTCGTCGCGAGCGTCTCGCGCAGCTTGCCCCCCACGAGCGGGAGGTTCTCCAAGAGCCGCTCCACGCTGCCGAACTGCTTGATCAGCTTGACGGCGGTCTTCTCGCCCACGCCCGGCACGCCGGGGATGTTGTCGATCTGGTCGCCCATCAGCGCCAGGAGATCGGGGATCTGCGCCGGCTCGACCTCCCACTTCTCCCTCACCCCGGCCTCATCGAGCACGAGGCGCTCGCCCTTGGCGGTCTGGGAGAGCACCCGCACCTTGGGCCCGACGAGCTGGAGCAGATCCTTATCGGCCGTCACCAGCACCACGTCCAGCGGCAGCTCCCGCACGCGATCCACCAGGGTGCCCAGGATGTCGTCGGCCTCGAAGCCCGGCACCTCCAGCAGCGGGATGCGGAGCCCCTCGAACAGCGCCTTGACGTAGGGGATCTGCTGCACCAGGTCGTCGGGCATCCCGGGGCGCTGGATCTTGTACGCCTCGAAGGCCTCGTGGCGGAAGGTGGGGCCGGGGGCGTCCCAGGCCATGGCGATGTAGTCGGGCTCCTCCTCGCGCAGGAGCTTCCAGAGCATCGTGCTCATGCCGAAGACGGCGTGGGTGGGCACGCCGCGCGAGGTGGAGAGGTAGTTGATGGCGTGGTAGGCGCGATACAGGAGCGAAGGCCCGTCGATCAGATACAGCCGTTCCGTCATGCCGCGAAGACCCGCTCGTAAATGGCGCGGACCTCCTGAGTACGGCGCTGGTAGTCGGCCAGCAGCTCCGTACGACCCGGATAAGCGAGCGCTTTGGCCAAGCGGCCCGGCATCGGCCCCGCCGCCTCCAGCACGTCGGGGGGACGGGAGGCGAAGAGCCTGAGCCCGGCGGAGATCCGGCGGAGCCAGCCGTAGTGGTCGAGGAGGGCCTCGCCGTCACGCTCCGGAAGAGCGCCTTCCCTCGCGAGAGCCCGGAGCGCCGAGA
>JBBTEL010000133.1:0-5489 GCA_038042325.1 Candidatus Methylomirabilota bacterium | reverse complement strand
TCATCGAGAGCGCGGCCGCGCGCGCGCGCCGGAGATCCTTGTGGGGGAAGTCGTGGACCGGCTGATCGTTGGTGTAGGCGTGGACCGTGGAGGCGAAGCCCCGCTTGATGCCGAACCGATCCACCAGCACGCGGGCCACGGTGGCCAGGCAGTTGGTCGTGCACGAGGCGTTGGACACCAGGTGGTGGCGCGCGGGGTCATAGGCCGACTCGTTGACGCCCAGGACGATGGTGACGTCGGGATCCTTGGCCGGGGCCGTGATCACGACCTTCTTGGCGCCCGCGGTGAGATGCTTGGAGGACGTCGCCCGGTCCCGGAAGAGGCCGGTGGATTCCACCACGACGTCCACCCCCAGCTCCTTCCACGGCAGCGCCGCGGGGTCCTTCACCGAGCAAACCCGGACTTCCTTGCCATCCACGAAGATCGAGTCGCCCTTGGCCACCACCTCGGCAGCCAGCGCCCCGTGGACCGAGTCGTGCTTCAGCAGGTGGCCAAGCGTCTTGGCGTCGGCCAGGTCGTTGACCGCCACCACGTCCAGCTCTTTCGTCCCAAGGGCGGCCCGGAAGAACACCCGGCCGATCCGTCCAAAGCCGTTCACACCGACCCGCACGCCCATGTGGCGACTCCTTTTGTTAAGCCGCGATAAAGGCTACGTGGCAACCGGGGAAGACATTATAAGTGGGCGCCAACGAGACCGTCAATGGCCTCAAGGAACGCGCGCGAGGGTAAGGACCCCGACCGCGCTGGCCCCCGCCTCGAGCAGCACGCGGGCGCACTCGGCGACGGTGGCGCCCGTGGTGAGGACGTCGTCAATCAGCAGCACGTGCCGGCCCTCCACCGCCGCCGGCCGGGACAGCGTGAAGGCGCCCCTCACGTTCTCCCGGCGCTCCTGGGCATCCAGGTCGGTCTGAGGGCGCGTGGGACGCCGGCGCCGGAGGGCCCTCGGCTCGACCGGCACCCCCCACCGGCGGCCGACCCGGTTCGCCAGGAGCACCGACTGGTTGAACCCCCGCTCGGCCTCGCGCGACGCGTGCAGGGGAACCGGCACCAGGCAATCGACCGCGCCGACGGCAAGCATGGCGGAGCCGGCCTCGGCCAAGAGGTCGCCCAGCGGGCGGGCCAGCGCCGTCTTCCCCTGGAACTTCAGCGCGTGCACCGCCTCCCTCACGCGCTCGCCGTAGACCGCCGCAGCCCGAGCGTAGGCAAAGGGCGGGCGCCGGCGACGGCACGGCTCGCAGGGAGACCCCTCGGCGGGCCGTCCGGGGTCAAAGGCCGGGAGCGGGCGCCCGCAGGTGCGGCAGTACGGCGGGGGAAGCCGCTCCAATCCATCCCAGCAAGGCCCGCAGAGCGGATCCCGGCGCCCCTCGTCGAGGCGCGCGCGGCAGAGCGGGCAGAAGGGGGGAAAGAGCAGATCAACGAAGGCGAGGGCCCACTCCTTCCACAAGGGAAGCGAGTCAGGGCTGGGAGGTGTTCCAGCGTCCGCAGCCCGGGCAGCGGTCCTGCCAGCGGGCGTGGGCGAGGCCGCAGGCCGAGCAGCGATGCGGCCACTCGAAGCTCTGCGTCAGCGTGAGGGCGCGCCGGTATTCCTGGAAGGCGTCGGCGCCCTGTCCCCGGCGCTCGAAGATCGCGCCGAGGTAGGCGTGCAGCGGGGCGAAATCCGGGGTCCGGACCTCCACCTTTTGAAATTGATCGGCCGCCTCGTCGAGCATTTCCAGTTCGAAGTACACCCGTCCCAGCGCGAACGCCGGCGCGAGATCCTGGGGGGCGCGGGCCAGGGCGTCCTGATAGAGGGCGATCATGCGACTCGGCCGCCCCTCGGCGCGGTACCGTTCCTCCAGCCGGCGCAGGAGGACCGGCGCCGGAGCGATTTCCAGCGCCCGTTCCCAGGTACGGATGGCCTCCCGCTGGTCGCCGGCCTTGAGGGAGGCATCACCCATGGCGACGTGGGCCGGGAGGAACCCTCGATTCGCGCGGAGCGACTCCTTGAAGTGGCTCAGGGCCTCGTGCGGCTTGCCGTCGGCGAGGAGGCGCTTGCCGACCTCGTAGTGAATGCCGGCGAGCCAGTCGAGCTCCGCGGGCCGCTCGGCCTCCGCGACGAGATCCACCAGCCGCTGCTGGGCTCCCAGCACGTCGCTCCACCGCCCCTGCTGGAGCGTCAGATCGCGGATAGCGCGAAGCGCCGTCAGGTGGGTGCGGTCGCGCTCGAGGATCCGCCGGTAGGTCGCGAGGGCCTCGTCGGGGCGCGCCGCCCGCTGGTAGTCCAAGGCGACCGCCAGGAGCGTGTCCGCGCGCTCTTCGCTCCGGAGCGCCTGGAGGTGGTGATCCAGCGCCGCCTGCTGATCGTCCCGCGCGCGGGCCAACTCACCCTGCCGCAGGTGCGCTTCGGCGTGCCCCGGCTCGCGGGCGAGGAGCTCCTCGTAGGCCTCGGCGGCGGCCGCCGGCTTCCCCGCCAGCTGGGCGTCCACCCCGCGATGGTAGAGCTCGGCGAGGCTCTCCTCCCGCCGCGCGCGGCGCGCGATCGTGTAATCCCGGAACGTGCGGCTCAGATCGCGCAGCAGGGTCAGGACGAGGGCGAGGCACGCGCCCCCAAGGAAGGCGCCCACCACCAGCGCCATCAGCGGAACGTCGTACTGCCAGTCTGGGGAGAGCGAAAGTCGGACGCGCCCAGTGTTCAGCGAGGTGAAGTACGCGACGAAGGCACCGAAGAGGAGGGCGAGCAGGAGGCCGAGGCGGAGTGACACGGCAACGCCTTACCCCGTGGCCATTCGCTCCTCTTCTTCGATCGCCCGCTGGCAGCCGATGCAGTACCGGGCGAAGGGAAGGGCCTCCAGGCGCTTCTCCACGATGGCCTCGCTGCACCGCTCGCAGGACCCGAAGGACCCCTCGTCGATCTTCTGAAGCGCCGTCACCACCTCTTTGAGGAGGCGGCGATCGCCGTTCCCGAGCTCGAAGAGAAACTCGCGCGTGTAGGCCGCGGTGGCCTGGTCGCCGAGATCCTTGATGGAATCGTCCTCCTGGCCTTTGCCGTAGAGGGCGCTCTTGCCTACCTCTTCGACCAACTGGCGATGCTTCTCCACCAGCATCTTCCGGTAGTGCGCCAGACGATCCTTCCTCATCGTTCCCTCCTCGCCACGGGGGGACCCCTGTCGATTTGAGCGCATACGCTACCACGGCCTGTCAAGGAAATCAACCTCATAGACTCAGCGCTCGACCGAAAGCAGGGGGGCGTCGCCCCAGAGACGCTCGAGCGAGTAGAACTCCCGCGTCTCGTCGAGAAAGACGTGCATGACCACGTCGCCGTAATCCAGCAGCCGCCATCCGCTCTCCGCTGTTCCTTCGCTGTGGTGCTGGCGGATTCCCGCCGCCTTGAGGGCCAGGCGGATCGCCTCGATGATCGTCTCCATCTGGGGGGTCGAGTTGCCGCTGCAGATCAGGAAGAAGTCGGCGACCCCGGAAATGCCCTGCAGGTCCAGCACAACGAGCCCGATGGCCTTCTTCTCCAGCGCCGCCCGCGCGCCGATCTGGACTTTTTCCGTGGCGGTCAGCGGCGGCATCAGCCCTCGTCGCGATAGAGCCGATGCTCGAGGACGTAGGCCCGCACGGCCTCGGGGAGGCGATAGGCGAGCGAGCGCCCCTCGCGGGCGCGCCGCCGGAGGTCGGAGGAGGAAATCGGCAGGGACGTGGCCGCGACGAGCAGGACCCCCTTGCCCGCGGGCTCCGCCGCCGCGCGCGGCGGCGGGACCCGGATCCAGCGCTCCTGGCCGATCTCGGCCAGCACCTTCTGCGCCTGGATCCCGTCGGGATCGAAGGCGGACTCGGCCCGCGGGATGACGACGAGGCGCGCGAGCCGGGCCACCCGCTGCGGGTCTCGCCAGGAGAGGAGATCGAGGAACGTCTCGGAGCCGATGAGGAGGAAGAACGCCACGTCGGGCCCCCCCTCCTGCCGCAGCGCCTCGAGCGTGTCCACCGTGTACGACGGCCCGGGCCGGCGGAGCTCGAGATCCGACATCGCGAAGCGCGGGTTGCCGCGAATGGCCAGTTCGGTCATGGCGTAGCGGTCCCGGGCGGGGGCGAGCCCGCGGGCGGGCTTGTGGGGCGGGGCCGACGCCGGGACGAAGAGGATCCGGTCCAGCCGGAGGAGCTCCAGGATGTCTTCGGCCAGTAGCAGGTGACCCAGGTGGATGGGGTTGAACGACCCGCCGAAGACCCCGACGCGGGGCAACGCCGGCCTACTCCCGCACCTGGCCGTCGCCGAGCACGACGAACTTCGTCGTCGTCAGCTCCTCCACGCCCACGGGGCCGCGCGCGTGGAGCTTGGACGTGGAGATGCCCATCTCCGCGCCCATGCCGAACTGGCTGCCGTCCACCAGGCGGGTCGAGGCGTTGACGAGCACGCACGCCGCGTCCACCTCCTGGGTGAACCGGCGCGCCCGCCGGTAGTGCGAGGTCACGATGGCCTCGGCCAGCCCGGACCCGTGGGCCCGGATGTGGGCGACCGCGTCCTCGAAGCTGTCCACCACCTTCACGGAGAGGATCAGGTCGAGGTATTCGGTGTCCCAGTCGGCCTCCGCCGCCGGACAAGCCTCGGGGATGAGGGCGCGCGTGGCGGGGCACCCCCGGATCTCCACCCCGGCTTCGAGCAGGCGCGGGGCCAGCGCGGGGAGGAAGCGGGCGGCCACGGCCCGGTGGACCAGCAGGGTTTCCATGGCGTTGCAGACGCTGGGGCGCTGGACCTTCGCGTTCACTGCGATCTCGACGGCCATGGCGAGGTCGGCGTCCTCGTCCACGAAGACGTGGCAGAGGCCCTTGTCGTGCTTGAGGACCGGCACCGTGGACCGCTCGGCGACCAGCCGGGTGAACTCCTCCCCGCCCCGCGGGATGATCAGATCCACGTAGCGATCCAGGCCGAGGAGCGCGAGCACCGCGTCGCGGTCGGGGGTGTCGATGAACTGGACGGCGTCCGGCGTGAGCCCCGCCTTCTCCACGGACTTGGCGAGCACGGTGGCGATCATGGAGTTGGATTCCAGCGCCTCGCTCCCGCCCCGGAGGATCACCGCGTTCCCCGCCTTCAGGCAGAGCCCCGCGGCGTCGGCGGTCACGTTGGGACGCGACTCGTAGATGAACCCGACCACGCCGAGCGGGACGCGCACCCGCGCGATCTCGATCCCGTTGGGACGCCGCCAGACCTCCACGGTCTTCCCCACCGGATCGGGGAGCCCGGCCACTTGACGGAGCCCAACCGCCATCTCCTCGACGCGGGCCTCGGTCAGCGTCAGCCGGTCCAGGAACGCGCGCGGGTAGCCCCGGCTCCGGGCCCGATCCAGGTCCGCGCGGTTCGCCTCCAGGATCATGGCGCCCTTTTCCTCCAGGCCGCGCGCCATCTGGGAGAGGGCGTCGTTCTTCAGCTTGCTCGAGCACAGGGCCAGCGCCCGGGCCGCCTCCTTGGCCGCCCGCGCCTTGGCTTCCACCATCTCCCGGATGTCCATGCT
>JBBTEL010000132.1:0-2639 GCA_038042325.1 Candidatus Methylomirabilota bacterium | reverse complement strand
AGGCGCTGGCCCTCACCGCGGTGGATCTGCTCTGGGACGGCGGGGCCCTGGCCCGGGAGGTGCTCCGGTCCTCGAAGCCGAGGATGACGAAGGAAGAGTATCTGAAATTCCAGCGCGCGGTTCATCGGCGAGAAGCCTTCGATGGAGGCGCCCCCTCACCTTTATCCTTTCCCCCTCACCCCACTCATGATCCCCTCACCTTCATCCTCTCCCCCCCGAGGGGGAGAGGGCAGGGTGAGGGGGGAGAGGAGAAGAGGTGAGGGGTATCATCTAGGGCAGGGTGAGAGGATGTACGGCAAGGGGCCGGTGGAGTTTCCGAAGCGGATCGTCTGCCTGACGGCGGAGACGGCGGAGATCGTCTATGCCCTCGGCGCGGGGGAGCGGGTGGTGGGCGTCCCCGGCACCGCGGAGCGGCCGCCCGAGGTCAGGGAGAAGCCGAAGGTCGGCGGCTTCACCACGTTCAGGCTCGACAAGATCCTCGCCCTCACTCCCGATCTGGTCCTCGCGTTCTCCGACCTTCAGCAAGACATCGTGCGGGATCTCGTCGGAGCCGGCGTCCCCCTCTTCGCCACGAACCAGCGCTCCTTCGACGACATCCTCCAGACGATCCTGATGATCGGCGGCCTCATCGGGCGGGAGGCCGAGGCGCGGGCGCTCATCCAGGACATGCAGGACGAGGTCCGCCAGATCCGGGAGTTCTCGAGCCTCTGGCCGGACCGGCCGCGGGTGTATTTTGAGGAGTGGCACGAACCGTTGATCGCCGGCATCCGCTGGGTCTCCGAGCTGATCGAGATCGCCGGGGGAAACGACGTCTTCCCCGAGCTCCGGGAGAAGGCGGCCGCGTCGGGGCGGGTGGTGGATCCCGACGAGGTGGTCAGGCGGGACCCCCAGATCATCGTGGCCTCCTGGTGCGGGAAGAAGCTGGAGCCCGAGCAGATCCGTTCCCGCCCCGGATGGGACCGTGTCTCGGCCGTGAACGAGAACCGGATCTATGAGCTGGACGGCGCCGACATCCTCGCCCCCGGTCCCTCCGTGATGGTCGGGCTCCGCCGGCTCCACGAGATCGTCCAGGGATACATGCAGGCCCGCTAGACCCCCTCAAGTTCCGTCTCGTTCCCGATAGCGTAAGTTGTAGTCAGGACAAGCGAAAAGGAGATCTCTCCGGAGGAGTCATTTTGCCGGGAATCGAGCGGAAAAAAGTGAGGGGAGGGCAGGGGGTGGATGATAAGATGAAGTCCCTTTTGACTCCATGAAGCCCAGTTCAGAGACCCGAGAGATCGCGCGCCCCGAGCGTTTCTTTGAAGACCGATTCGGCATGACCTTTTCCCTCCTCGAGCGGCTCCTGGGCTCGGCTCTGGTCGGCCGGGTCGAGGACGCCGACCTCTACCTCGAGTATCGGGTGAACGAAGAGCTCCTGCTCGAGGAGGGCGCCGTCAAGAAAGCCTCCCGCCACGTGAGCCAGGGCGCCGGGGTGCGGGCCCAGTCCGGCGAGCGGACCGGCTACGCCCACACCGACGACCTCACGCTCTCGAGCCTCGAAGAGGCCGCCCGCCAGGCCCGAGCCATCGCCGAGCGCGCGGCGAGCGATGCCGTCGTCGCCGTGAAGCCCGACCGCCGGCCCCACGACCTCTACTCGCTGGCCGTCACGCCGGTGGCCGCCGATCTCCCGGGCAAGGTGGAGCTCCTGCGGCGCATCGATCAGACCGCGCGCGGAGCCGATTCGCGGGTCCGGCAGGTCATCGCGTCGCTCTCGAGCGAGGAGCAGATCATCCTGATCGCCACCGCCTCGGGCTGGACGGTGGGGGACGTGCGACCGCTCACCCGCCTCAGCGTCACCGTGATCGTCGAACAGGACGGTCGCCGTGAACTCGGTACCTATGGTGGTGGCGGGCGGGTGCCCTTCGACTTCTTCCTGGAGGAGGAACGCTGGAAGCGCTTCGCGGGGAACGCCGTCAAGCAGGCGCTCCTGAAGCTGCGGGCGGTGGAAGCGCCGGCCGGGACCCTCACGGTGGTCCTGGGCCCGGGGTGGCCGGGGATCCTCCTTCACGAGGCGGTGGGCCACGGGCTCGAGGGCGATTTCAATCGAAAGAAGGTCTCGGCGTTCTCCGGGCGGATGGGCGAGTCCGTCGCCTCCCCGCTGGTGACGGTGGTGGACGACGGGACGCTGCCGAATCGCCGCGGCTCGCTGAACGTGGACGACGAGGGCACTCCGACCGGCCGCACCGTGCTCATTGAGAACGGGGTGCTCCGCGGCTACATGCAGGACCGGCTGAACGCCCGCCTCATGGGGATGGCGCCCACGGGAAACGGCCGGCGGGAATCCTACGCGTACCCGCCGATGCCGCGGATGACGAACACCTTCATGCTTGCCGGCCAGGACGATCCCGAGGACATCATCCGCTCCGTCCCGTACGGCCTCTACGCCGTCGCGTTCGGCGGCGGGCAGGTGGACATCACCAACGGGAAGTTCGTCTTCTCGGCGAGCGAGGCCTACCTGATCGAGGACGGGAAGCTGACCGCGCCGGTCAAAGGGGCCACGCTGATCGGCAGCGGTCCCGACGTGCTGAAGCGCGTCTCCCGGGTCGGCCGCGACCTGAGCCTGGACGAGGGCGTGGGGACCTGCGGCAAGGACGGCCAGT
>JBBTEL010000131.1:0-4298 GCA_038042325.1 Candidatus Methylomirabilota bacterium | reverse complement strand
GGACTACGAATCCGAAGGCCAGAGGTTCGAATCCTCTTGGGCGCACCATTTCGACCCCCCGGGAGATCGCCACTCTCGGGGGGTCCTTCGCTTCGCTGCCTGACCCCATCGTCCGGGTGTGCTAGCATGGTCGAGCGGTGACCGACCGACCGAGCGACGAAGACTTCATGCGCGAGGCGCTGGCCGAGGCGCGACGGGCGCTCGCCGAGGGCGAGGTGCCCGTGGGCGCCGTCGTCGTGGAGGCTGGTCTGGTGACCGGTCGCGGGTATAACCGGCCGATCGCCCTGAGCGACCCGACGGCCCACGCCGAGGTGCTGGCGCTCCGCGAGGCCGCGCTGAAGGCGGGCAACTACCGGTTGCCGGGCGCGACGCTCTACGTCACGGTGGAGCCGTGCCCGATGTGCTGCGGAGCGGCGCTCTTGGCGCGGGTGGATCGCGTCGTGTACGGGGCGCCGGATCCGAAGTCCGGCAGTGTCGCCTCGCTCTACCGGCTGCTCGACGATCCCCGCCTGAACCATCGGGCGCGGGTCGAGGGCGGCGTGCTGGGCGGGGAATGCCGGGCGCTCATCGCGCAGTTCTTTGAAACGAAGCGCAGCCAAGGTTGATGCGGAGGGGTGGCCGAGCCCGGTTGAAGGCGTCCGACTCGAAATCGGATAGGGGCCCAGAAGGTCCCTCGGGGGTTCAAATCCTCTCCCCTCCGCCAAATGGAGAGGTGACCGAGCGGCCGAAGGTGCGGCATTGGAAATGCCGTGCACGGGTAAACCCTGTGCCGTGGGTTCGAATCCCACCCTCTCCGCCATTTGGGACATACAGCGTGGCCGTGCTAGACGGGGAGGTAGCGGTGCCCTGTAGCCCGCAATCCGCTACAGCGGGGTTGAATCCCCTCTCGAGGCTTCTTCGCGTTGAATGAGCTTCACGGGGCGGCGTTGAGGGTTGGGCCCCACGCAACGAGAATCGTCGAACCCCGCCAGGCCCGGAAGGGAGCAACGGTAAGGCGACCCTCTCGTGTGCCGTGGGAGTACCTGACCGGAGCAGGTTCCGTGGAGAGATCGCAGGGCGAGCGAGGTCGATTGAGGGTGCACGGCCATTTATCTCTGAGGGCGACATGAGCTACCAGGTGCTGGCGAGGAAGTGGCGGCCCCAGACCTTCGACGCGGTGGTGGGCCAGGAGCCGATCACGCGGACGCTCCGGAACGCCCTGGCGGCGAACCGGATCGCCCACGCCTATCTCTTCGCGGGGCCGCGCGGGGTCGGGAAGACCACCACGGCGCGCCTCCTCGCCAAGGCCTTGCTCTGCACCGCGCGCCAGGGCCCGGAGCCCTGCGGTGCCTGCGCGGCTTGCCGGGAACTGGTCGCGGGGACGCTGGTGGACGTCATCGAGATCGACGGCGCCTCGAACCGCGGCATCGACGACATCCGCACCCTCCGGGAGAACGTCCGGTACGCGCCGGCCCGGGGGCGGTACAAGGTCTACATCATCGACGAGGCCCATCAGCTCACCAAGGAAGCGTTCAACGCGCTCCTCAAGACGCTGGAGGAGCCCCCGGCCCACGTCGTCTTCGTCCTGGCGACGACGCAGCCCCACGAGATGCCGCTGACGGTGCTCTCGCGCTGCCAGCGGTTCGACTTCAAACCGATCCCGCCCGAGCTGCTGTCGGCGAGCCTGGAGCGGGTTTTGAGGGAGGAGAAGGTCGAGTTCGACCCCGCCGCGCTGCCGCTCCTGGTGCGCAGCGCCGAGGGGAGCCTGCGGGATGCCCTGTCGCTGCTCGACACCGCGCTGGCCTACGGCGGCGGCCGGCTCGCCGCCGACTCGCTGGCGCACCTCCTGGGCGCCAGCGCCCCGGCCCAGGTGCGGGCCTTCGTCGGCGCGCTCGTGGCGCGGGACGGGGCGGGGGCACTGGAGGCGATCGATCGGGCGGCGCAGGAGGGAGAGGATCTGGCCGTGCTCTGCCGGGAGACCGTGGAGGCGTTGCGCCGGCTCCTGCTCTTGAAGGTCGCGCCGCGCCTGTCCCCCCCGGACCTGACGGCGGCCGAGATCGAGGAGTTCCGGCAGCAGGCCGCCCGGCTCAGCGAAGACGAGCTGCTCTTCGTCCTGAAGGGGTTCGTCGAGGCCGAGGGGGAGGTTCGGCGTTCCCCGCATCCCCGCGTGGAGCTGGAGATCGCCGCCGTCAAAGCGGTCCGGCGCCCCCTCGCGGCGGCGATCGAGAGCGTGCTGGCCAAAGTCGAGGAAGCCGAAGAGCGCCTCCGGCAGCTGGCGTTTGTGGGCGGCGCCGCGCCGGCCGCGCCGTCGGGCCCGGTGCAGGAAAGCCTGATTCCCCCCGAGCCCGGCCCGCGTCCCGCCTCTCCCGGGCCGCGGAGCGCAGCCCTCCCGCCGCCCGCGCCGCGCCCGCCCGCGAGCCCGTCGGCGAAACTTCCGGCCTCCGCCGCGGCGCCCGCGGCCCAGGGGCTGGACGCGGGCTGGCGGCAGGTCGTGGACGATGTCCGCAGGCAAAAGGCGACCCTGGGGGCCGTGCTCGATCAATCCACAGCGGTGGCCCTCGCCGAGGGGAAGCTGACCGTGGCGCTCGTCGGCAATCACTTCCATAAAGAGCTCGTCGCCGATCGAGCCAACCATGAGCTCGTCACCCAGGCGGTTCAGCGCCACATCCCCGGCGCCAAGCGGATCGAGGTCCGCATGGGGGCGGCGCAGGAGGCCGGCGCCCAGGGGCATCCCGCCGTGCAGGCGGCGCTGTCGGTCTTCCAGGGCGAGGTGGTGGCGGTGCGGGCGAGGACCGAGGAAGGAGGGGAAGGCCGGTGAAGGGCTTCGGGAACATGATGAAGGAGGCGCAGAAGCTCCAGGCGCAGCTGGAGGCCCTCCGCGAGGAAGTGGCCAAGAAGAAGGTCGAGGCCACGGCGGGCGGCGGCATGGTCACGGTCGAGGCCAACGGCAATCAAGAGATCGTGTCGATCAAGATCGAGCGCGAGGTGATCAACCCCGAGGACGCCCAGATGCTGGAGGATCTGGTTCTCGCCGCGTGCAACGAGGCCCTCAGGAAGTCCCGCGAGCTGGTGCAGGCCGAGATGGGGAAGATCACGGGCGGCCTCAGGATTCCCGGTCTCACTCCGTAGAGGGGTGGCGTGGCGTATTACCCGGAGCCCGTCGCCCGCCTGATCGAGGCCCTCCAGAAGCTGCCGGGCATCGGCCCCAAGACGGCCCAGCGGCTCACCTTCTTCCTCCTCAAGCGCCCCCCCGAGGAGGTCACCGCTCTCAGCGAGGCGCTCGTCCGCGTCAAGGCCCAGATCGTCAACTGCTCGGGCTGCTTCAACGTGACCGAGGAGGATCCCTGCCGGATCTGCACGGATCCGGCGAGGGACCCGAAGAGCCTCTGCGTGGTGGAGGAGCCCAACGATCTCCTCGCCATCGAGCGCACCGGGCAGTACCGGGGCCGCTACCACGTGCTCCTGGGCGCGCTGTCGCCGCTCGACGGCATCGGCCCGGAGGACCTCCGCGTGCGGGAGCTTCTGGCGCGGCTCGAGACCCAGCCCGTGGACGAGGTGATCCTCGCCACCAACCCCAACGTGGAGGGCGAGGCGACCGCGATCTACCTGGCCAAGCTCCTGAAGCCCCTCGTCGGCCGCGTGACCCGGATCGCGCGCGGCCTGCCCGTGGGGGGCGACATCGAGTACGCCGACGAGGTCACCCTGGGCAAAGCGTTGGAGGGACGGAAGGAGATGGGGTAAGAAGCCCCGCTAAAGCCCTTCGGGCGGCGAGTGAGATCGAGTACAATAAGCGTGTTCCCCGGTAGCTCAACCGGTAGAGCAGGTGGCTGTAACAGAAGGGGTTGCAGCGTTCCGTCGAAAGGCGGAATGGAAAAGCGGGTGAATTCAGGGAAGCCTACCCCGGAGTCGTCGCGATTTCGGCACGGGAACCCTGAGCGAAGCCTCCGATTCGGTTCGGGTCGGGGGAACGTGCAGAGACTAGACCGGAAGGTCGTACCCCGGCCGTTAGCGTGGCCGGGGGAAGCGCCCGCCCCCTAAGGGCCGAAGCCGGGCCTATGGGGAAGAGATAGTCCAAGCCCCGTGGAAACGCGGGGGGCCTTGTAACCACAAGGTTGCAGGTTCGAGTCCTGCCCGGGGAGCCATAAAACGAAAACGGCCGTCGGAGGCATCTCCGGCGGCCGTGTGTCTCGTCGGCGAATGCTGCGTATCCCTTTGAGCCGGGCCCGACTGAAGCCTTCCCGGATACCCCCTAGTCCGTCGCCCCGACGGGTCCTTCGACCCGGTCCTTCAGCGCCTTCAGCGTCTGAACTGCGCCCTGC
>JBBTEL010000130.1:0-11426 GCA_038042325.1 Candidatus Methylomirabilota bacterium | reverse complement strand
CTCGTTTACCTCCCCTGGAATCCTAGCAGGCGGCCCCCAACCCGTCAAGGGAGCCCTGTCGTTGCTTCCGCTCGATCGTTAGGGCGCGTAGTTTCATAGCAGCCGCTTCTTCTTTAGTTCTCCAGCGCTTAGCCTTTCACGCGCGCCGTCTCCGGATGCCATAGATCTCGGGGGCAGAACGGGAAGTTTTTCATCCCGTTCTGCCCCCGATTCTGGTACCGTAAGGGGAAGCATGGGTTCCCGTTCAGCCCCCCAAATGGCGCCACCGCGACCCCAGCGGCTCGAGCAGCTCGTGGACACGCTCCAGTCTGAGGGCCGGTACACTTTCACGCGTGCCGAGGCGCTCACCGCGCTACACACGACGGCGGAAAGCCTCAAGAAGGCCGTGCAGAGCCTGACCCGTAAGCGCCGGCTCGCCAGTCCGCGGCGTGGCTTCTACGTCATCGTGCCAGCGGAGTACCGCGTGGCCGGGGCACCGCCCGCGCCGTGGTACATCGACAGCTTCATGAAGGCGGTCGGCGCGCCGTACTACGTCGGGGTCCTGACGGCAGCGGCGCTCCACGGCGCAGCGCACCAGCAACCGCAGGAGTTTCAGGTTGTAACGACCCGCAGACAGCGCCCGGTATCGGTGGGCCGCGACCGGATCCGCTTCCTCAAGAAGCGGAACCTCGCCCGGACGGCGGCCACACCGATCAAGACGCCCACGGGGATGCTGCTCGTCTCGACTCCGGAGGCCACCGTCCTGGATCTGCTGCGCTATCCCGACGCCGCGGGCTTCCTCTCGAACATCGCCACCGTCCTGCGCGATCTCGCGGCGAAGTGTGACCCAGCTCGACTCATCGAGGCGGCCGCCGACGTTGAGCTCCCGCACGTGCAGCGACTCGGGTATCTGCTCGACCTGGTGCAGGCGCGCCGACTCGCCGACCCACTCGCGCGCTGGCTCGCTGACCAACGCTCGGGCTGGGTCCGCCTCGAGCCGGCGCGACGGGCGCACAAGGCCGCTCGTGACGAGCGCTGGCGACTCCTGATCAATGCCCGCGTGGAGCCCGACGTCTGATCGCCCCGGCCTTCATCACCCACTGGCGTGCCGTCGTGCCGTGGGCAGGCGATCACCAGGTCGAGCACGACCTTATCCTCTCCCGCGTGCTCGTCGAGATTTTCTCCGAGCCACGGCTCAGGCGATCCCTGGCGTTCCGGGGAGGGACGGCGATCCACAAGTTGGTCCTGCCCACGCCGCTCCGGTACTCCGACGACATCGACCTCGTGCAGATCGTACCCGGCCCCATCGGCGAGGTTTTGAAGGCGCTGCGGGGACGTCTCGATCCGCTGCTCGGCGAGTCGGCCTTCGAGCGGAGCCGGATCAGCCACACGGCGGTCTATCGTTTCGAGTCGGAAATTCCGCCGACGCAGCCGTTGCGGCTCAACATCGAAATCAACACGCGCGAGCACTTCAGCATTCTCGGGCTCCAAACCCGCGCGTTCACGGTCGTGGGCCCGTGGTTCACGGGTGCCGCGGACCTCGTGACCTACCATCCGGACGAACTCTGTGCGACGAAGCTCCGAGCGCTGTACCAGCGCCAGAGGGGACGCGATCTCTTCGATCTCGCCGTGGCTCTCGAGCGCCAACTCGTCGATCCCGACGCAGTGATCCGCTGCTGTTTCGAGTACCTCAAGGCCGGGAAAACCCCCATTACCCGCCGGCAGTTTACGAACAATCTCAAGGCGAAGATCAAGCGCCCAGCCTTTCGCGGGGACATCGTGCCGTTGTTGGCGCCGGGCATCGCGTATGACCCCGATGTCGCCTATGAACGGGTGGCGAGGGGCTTCATCGATCGGTGGCCGGTGACATGATCCGATCCTACCAGGCCGCGCACATTGCTCGAGGTTGTGGACCTCCGTTTTCTGTTCCCGTCCTGCTACCACGCTGCTACCAAACCACCCCGCACGAGGGCATACCAGGGGCACCATCGCTTACTCCGGTTCCTGGATTTTCTGGTGGGATAGATCGTCCTGGGCCGGCTCAGGTTGGGCATCAGCGCAAGGGAACCTTGACAAGGCAAGCCGGCCACGTTTATACTGAGGCGATTTGAAAATCTCTTTATTCACAAAAGGTTAAGCGGCGTCGGCATGAACATCAAGGTGTCGGAAATCCACGAGGAGGGTCTTTCGATCGAGGGGGTGGAGGACTTCCCGCAGCCCTTCCAGGACCCGGCCTGGACCCTCGAGAGCCTGTCCCTCCTCGTCGAGAAAGACGGCAACGACGTCCTGGTGCGGGGACGGATGCGCGCCTGGGTGCCCCAGACCTGCGGCCGCTGCCTCGAGCCGTTTCCCTTCGACGTCGTCGCGCGGGTGGACACGCGCTTCTGCCCGCGTCCCGCGCGGCGCGAGGAGGTCGAGCTCACGCCCGACGATCTGGAGGCGGACTTCTACGCCGACGATCTCCTCGACGTGAACCGGCTGCTCCAGACCGAAACCGAGCTAGGGCTCCCGATGAAGCCCCTCTGCGGCAAGGACTGCCGGGGGCTGTGTCCCGTCTGCGGCGGCAACCGGAACGTCACCCCCTGCACCTGCGCGGCCCGGCCGCCCGACCCCCGGCTGGCCGTCCTCAAGGATCTGGCGGAACGACTATCTACTCAGGCCTCGCCTCGTGGCGGGCCTGCCGAGGGGCAGGACCGACGCCCCTCGGCTCGAACTTCTTCGCGATAGGAGCGAACGCATCATGGCCCTTCCCAAGCGACGCCATTCGAAAGCCCGCGGCCGCAAGCGCCGGACCCACTACAAGCTCGCGGCCCCCACGCTCTCGATCTGCCCCCAGTGCCGGGAGACCAAGCTGCCCCACCGGATCTGCCCCCACTGCGGCTACTACAAGGGGCGGGAGATCCTCTCCGTCGAAGGGGCATAGTTCCGCGTCGGTCTCGTGGGCGCCGAGCCCTCCCGGAGACCCGGACACATGAGAATTGCTGTCGACGCTATGGGGGGAGACTACGGCCCGGCCGTGGTCGTGGAAGGAGCGGTGGCTGCGGCCCGGGAGCACGGTCTGGCCGTCGCTCTCGTGGGTGACCGGACCGCCATCGAGCGCGAGATCGCCCGCCTCCGCGCCTCCGGCCTTCCCCTCACGATCCATCACGCCTCCCAGGTGGTCGGCATGGGCGAGTCGGCCTCGCAGGCGCTCCGCCGCAAGCGCGACTCGTCGCTCCGGGTGGCCGCGGAGCTCGTCAAGGAGGGCGAGGCCGGCGCCTTCGTCTCGGCGGGCAACACAGGCGCGGCCATGGCCATCGCGATGTACGTGCTGGGGGTGCTTCCCGGCGTGGACCGTCCCGCCATCGCCGTCGTGATGCCGAGCCTCACCGGGTACACGGTCCTGATCGACGCCGGGGCCAACGTGGACCCCAAGCCGCGCCAGTTCATCCAGTTTGCCGTCCTGGGGCACGTCTACGCCCGGGACATCCTGGGCAAGCCCAATCCCCGCGTGGGGCTGCTCTCGATCGGTGAGGAGGAGGGGAAAGGGACCGATCTGACCCGCGAAGCCTTCGAAGATCTCCGGGCGTCCTCATTGAACTTCATCGGCAACGTCGAGGGCCGGGACATCTACAACGGCAACTGCGACGTCGTGGTCACCGACGGGTTCACCGGGAACGTGGCGCTGAAGATCTCGGAGAGCCTGGCGGAGACGTTCGCGGTCATGATCAGGCAGGAGCTGACGCGCGACCTCCCCTCGAAGCTGGGCGCGCTGCTGTCGAAGCCGGCATTCTCCCGCTTCAAGAAGCGCGTCGATTACACCGAGATGGGGGGCGCGCCCCTCCTGGGGATCAACGGCGCCTGCATCATCTGCCACGGCGCCTCGCCGGTGAAGGCGATCAAGAACGCCATCCGGGTGGCGGCGGAGTGGGTCCAGCTGAATGTGAACGAGCACATCAAGACCGCCCTGGACGCCGAGGCCGCGCTGGCGCGCGAGGGGCGAGAGGGGGGCCGCGAATGAGCCTGGCCAAGATCGTGAGCCTCGGAGCCTACGCGCCGAAGCGGATCCTGACCAACCAGGATGTGGCGCGCATGGTGGAGACCTCCGACGAGTGGATCTTCCAGCGGACGGGCATCCGCGAGCGCCACATCGCCGAGGAGGGGGAAGCCACCTCGGACCTCGCGGTCCGCGCCGCCCAGCAGGCGCTGGAGCGGGCGGGCGTGGAGCCCGAGGAGGTCGAGTTCATCATCGTCGGCACGACCACCGGGGACATGGCCTTCCCCACCACAGCCAACCTGGTCCAGCACCGCCTCGGCTGCCGCACGGCGGGGTCGGCCGACGTGTACGCCGCCTGCTCGGGCTCCATTTACTCGCTGTCCATCGGGGCGCAGTACATCCAGACGGGCAAGTACCGCACGGTGCTCGCCATCGGCGCCGAGACGTTGTCCAAGATCACCGACTTCACCGACCGCGGCACGTGCATCCTCCTGGCGGACGCCGCCGGCGCCGCCGTGCTCCGGCCGGCCGCCGGCGCCTTCGGGATCCTGGACACGGACCTCTACTCCGACGGGCAGTACTGGGACCTCCTCTACCAGCCCGGCGGCGGCTCCCGGAACCCCGCGACCCACGAGACCGTGGACAAGCGGATGCACTACGCAAAGATGAAGGGCAACGAGGTCTTCAAGGTCGCCGTGCGCATGTTTGTCGAGTGCGCCGGGCGTATCCTGGAGCGCAACGGCTTCACCGCCAAGGACATCGACCTCTTCATCCCCCACCAGGCCAACCTCCGGATCATCCAGGCCGCCGCGAAGCGGGTCGGGTTGCCGATGGAGCGAGTCTTCGTGAATGTCGATCGCTACGGGAACACGGGCGCCGCGTCGGTCTACGTGGCCCTCGAAGAGGCGTGGTCCATGGGACGGATCAAGCCGGGCGACCTGGTGCTGCTGGCGGCCTTCGGCGGCGGGTTCACCTGGGGCGCGGCGCTGATCAGGTGGTGAGGGGACCCCCCTGATGCTTGCGTTCGTCTTCCCCGGGCAGGGCTCGCAGGCCGTGGGGATGGGGCGGGGCTTTTACGACGCCTCCGTCGCCGCGAAGGCGCTCTACGGCGAGGCCGGCGAGGCCCTCGGGTTCGACCTGGCCCGGCTCTGCTTCGAGGGGCCCGAGGCGGAGCTCCAGCTGACGGCGAACACGCAGCCGGCGATCCTCACGGCCAGCGTGGCGGCGGCAGCGGTGCTCGCCGACCGGGGCCTTGCGCCGGCGATCGCGGCCGGCCACAGCCTCGGGGAGTACTCGGCGCTCGTCGTGGCCGGCGCCCTGGCCTTCGCCGACGCCGTCCGGGTCGTCCGCCGGCGCGGGGAGCTCATGCAGGAGGCGGTGCCCGTGGGGACCGGCGCCATGGCCGCCCTCATGGGCCTGGAGCTCGCCGCCGTCGAGCAGATCTGCCGGGATGCCGCGGCGGGCGAGGTCGTCGGCGTGGCCAACATCAACTCGCCCGTCCAGATCGCGATCGCCGGCCACAAGGCCGCGGTGGAGCGCGCCGTGGCGCTGGCGCGCGAGCGCGGGGGGAAGAAGAGCGTGCTGCTTCCCGTGAGCGCCCCCTTCCACTCGCCGCTCATGCTGCCCGCGGCGGGGCGGCTGGCTCAGGAGTTGGCGCGGATCTCTGTGAGCGCGCCGAAGATCCCGGTGGTGAGGAACGTTGACGCGGGGCTCACGACGGCCGCCGCTGAGGTCGTGCCGTTCCTCATCCGGCAGGTGGCCAGCCCCGTCAGGTGGACGGAGTGCGTCGAGCGCATGGTGCGGGAGGGCGTGACGACGTTTCTCGAGGTCGGCCCCGGGCGGGTGCTCACCGGGCTCCTGAAGCGGATCACCGAAGCGGCGCGCGGCTACGCGGTCGAGGATCCGGAAAGCCTCGAAAAGGCCCTCGCGAGGATGGCCGCCGAGGGTGGAATGCCGGTGAGCGCCGCAGGCGCGAACGCGCAAAATGGGGTCAATGGCTAAGGGCCTCGAAGGCCGGGTCGCGATCATCACCGGGGGAAGCCGGGGGATCGGTCGCGCCGTCGCCCAGTGTCTGGCTGAGGACGGGGCCTCCGTGGTAGTCTCTGGTCTCGACCCGGCCCGGCTCGAGGCCGCGACGAAGGAGCTGGAAGGGTTCGGCGCGCCGGTTCTGGGCGTGGTGGCGGACGTGGCCCGGCGCGAGGATGTGGAGCGGCTGGTGGATCAGACGAAGGACCGCTTTGCCCGCATCGACGTCCTCGTGAACAACGCCGGGATCACCCGCGACGCGCTCCTCGTCAGGATGAAGGACGAGGACTGGGACCGGGTGCTCGACGTGAACCTCCGCGGCGCGTTTCTCATGATGCGGGCGGTGGCCAAGGTGATGATGCGCCAGAAAGGCGGTCGGATCATCAACATCACCTCCGCAGCCGGCGCCATGGGGAACCCGGGCCAGGCGAACTACTCGGCGGCCAAAGCGGGGCTCATCGGGCTGACCAAGTCCGCAGCGCGCGAGCTCAGCCGCTGGGGCATCCTGGTCAACGCGGTGGCCCCCGGGCTCATCGAGACCGACATGGCCGCCGCGATCCCTCAGGAGGCCCGGGAAGCGCTTCTCGCCCAGATCCCCCTCGGCAGGATCGGGAGTGGGCGGGAGGTCGCCGACGTGGTACGCTTTTTGGCCGGGGACGGAGCGGCCTACATGACCGGCCAGGTGCTGCACGTCAACGGCGGTTTGTATATGTGATGTCCAGGGATCCACTCGAACCCTGTAACCACCTTGGGAGGTGACTGATTCATGGCAAAACCGGTAGAGGAGCGGGTCAAGGAAATCATCTGCGAGCAGCTCGGGGTGGAGGAGGACGAGGTGACCCTGACGGCGAAGTTCATCGAGGACCTCGGCGCCGATTCCCTGGACACGGTTGAGCTTGTGATGGCGTTCGAAGAGGAGTTCGACCTGGAGATCCCCGACGAGGACGCGGAGAAGATCGTCACCGTGGGGGACGCCATCCAGTACATCAAGGATAACACCTAGCGAGAGCGGGGTGACCTCGTTGGACAAGCGGCGCGCCGTCGTCACCGGGCTCGGAGCCCTGACCCCGGTCGGGAACTCGGCGGAAGAGTACTGGGCGGCCATCAGCCAGGGGAAGTCCGGCATCGGGCCCATCACGAAGTTCGACGCGAAGGATCTGCCCACGCGGATCGCCGGGGAGATCAGAAACTTCGATCCCCTCAAGTGGATGGACAAGAAGGAAGCGCGCCGGCTCGACCCGTATCTCAAGTACGCCATCGCCTGCGCCGCGATGGCCGTTGAGGACGCGGCGCTCAACGTGGAAAAAGTCGAGCGTACTCGATTCGGGGTGCTCGTCGGCTCTGGCATCGGCGGCATCACCACGCTCCTGGAATCCCACAAGGATCTGCTGGAGAAGGGGCCCGACCGAGTCTCGCCGTTCTTCATCCCGATGCTGATCGTCAACATGGCCTCGGGCCTGATCTCGATGCGCTATGGGGCCAAGGGGCCCAACTCCGCGGTGGTCACCGCGTGCGCCACGGGCAACCACGCCATCGGGGACGCCTTCGAAATCATCCAGCGGAATGACGCCGACATCATGATCGCGGGCGGGGCGGAGGCGATCATCACCGAGCTGACGTTCGCCGGCTTCTGCCAGATGAAGGCGATGTCCACCCGGAATGACGAGCCGACGAGGGCCTCCCGCCCCTTCGATGCCGACCGGGACGGTTTCGTCTGCAGCGAGGGCGGCGGTCTGCTGGTCCTCGAATCCCTGGAGCACGCGATCAAGCGCGACGCCCGGATCTACGCCGAGGTCGTCGGCTACGGCATGACCTCCGACGCCTACCACATGACCGCGCCCGATCCCGAGGGGGACGGCGCGGCGCGCTGCATGGCGGAGGCGCTCCGCGACGCGGGGGTGGCTCCCGCGGACGTCGGCTACATCAACGCCCACGGCACGTCCACCCCGTACAACGACAAGTTCGAGACGATGGGGATCAAGCGGGTCTTCGGCCCCCACGCGACGAAGCTCGCGGTCTCCTCCACCAAGTCGATGGTCGGTCACCTGCTCGGCGCCGCCGGCGGGGTGGAGGCCATCGCGACGATCCTGGCGATCCATCACGGGCTCCTCCCGCCCACGATCAACTACGAGACGCCCGACCCCGAGTGCGACCTCGACTACGTCCCGAACCAGGCCCGCAAGCAGGAGGTGGAGGTCGCCCTGTCCAACGCATTCGGGTTCGGAGGGACGAACGCCACCCTCGCCTTCCGTCGCTTCCGGCGGTAGGTGAGCTCTTTCGCCGACCCGATCCGGGCGCTGGAGGAGCGGCTCGGCCACCGGTTCAAAGATCGCGATCTCCTTCTGCGCGCGCTGACCCATCTCTCCTACGCCAACGAGCAGCCACCCGCGCTCGACAACGACGGCCTCGCCTTCCTCGGGGACGCGGTGCTCTCTCTGCTCGTCGCGGAGCACCTGTGGGAGACGGCGGGCGCCGAGCCTGTGGGCATCCTCACCCCGCGAAGGGCGTCGGTGGTGTCGGGCGAAAACCTGGCCCGCTGGGCCGAAGCCCTGGAGCTCGGTCCCATGTTGCGCCTGGGGAGGGGCGAGGAGCTGACGGGTGGGCGGATGAAGCGCTCCGTCCTCGCCACCGCCTTCGAGGCGATTCTGGCCGTCGTGTACCTCGAGGGCGGCCTCGCCGTCGCGCGGGTCGTGGTGAAGCGATTGGCCGTGTGGTAAGCTCCCCTCATGCGCCTCTGGCCGTTCCGGCCTCGCTCCCGCTACGTCATCTCCGCCACGCCGCCCGAGGATCTGCTGGCCCTGGAGGATCTGCTTCGACGGAACGTCGAGGATATCCTCGTCGTCAGGGAGCGACAGCTCCGGGGGCTGTCGGTCGTGTTCGGGGGGGAGCTTCTGGTCTCGCCCCCCCGCGCGCTCGCGCTCCTCGAAGAGCGCTTCAAGCCGTACGGCTACACCCCGTTCCTTCGGGAGGAGGGGGGGAAGGTTTGGGTTCAGGCACTCCCGCTCGCCGAGGTGACGGAGACCGGGAGCCCGTGGATCAATCTATGGCTTTTCCTGGCCACGTGCGTCTCGACCGTGTGGGCTGGCTCCGGGACTTTGAATCCCTTCGCCGACCCGCAGCGCCTGTTCATCGGGGCCCAGTTCGCCGTCACGCTTCTCTCCATCCTCGGCATCCACGAGTTCGGCCACTACTTCACCGCGCGCTACTACGGGGCGTCGGTGAGCCTGCCGTACTTCATCCCGGCGCCGCCCCCGTTCATCTTCGGGACGCTGGGCGCCATCATCAAGATGCGCTCCCCCGCGCGGGACCGGAGCTCGCTCTTCGACATCGCCGTGGCCGGGCCCCTCGCCGGCCTGGTCGTTGCGATCCCGGCCCTGCTGCTCGGCCTGTCCTGGTCGCGCGTGGTCGCCATCCCGCCGGGCGCCGCCCTGGTCTTCGGGGATTCCCTTCTGATGCAGTTTCTCGTGTACCTTTCGTTCGGGCCGATCCCGTCCGGGATGGACGTTCTGATCCATCCGGTCGGGCTGGCCGGCTGGGTCGGGCTGTTCGTGACGGCGCTGAACCTGTTCCCGGTCGGGCAACTGGACGGCGGCAGGATCGCCTACGCGCTCTTCGGCGTCCACCACCGGAAGGTGTCCATCGCGACGTTCGTGGCGCTCCTGGCCCTGGGAGTCGTCACCCGGTCCATGAACTGGATCGTGTGGGCCGGGCTCCTCTTCTTCCTGATCGGGTTCCACCACAGCCCGCCCCTGAACGACGTGACCCCCCTCTCGGCGGGCCGGCGCGTCGTCGGGGTCGCCTGCCTCGTGCTGCTCGTGCTCCTCATCCCGCCCGTTCCCATCGACATCCGGTAAGTCCATGCCGGGACGACTGGATCTGAAGACGCTGGAGTCGCTGATCCGGAAGGACGAGGTGGACACCGTCCTGACGGTCTTCCCCGACGGGCAGGGGCGCCTCATGGGCAAGCGCGTGGTGGGTCGCTACTTCCTGGACCACGTGGCCGGCGAGGGCGTCCACGCCTGCATGTACCTCTTCACCGTGGACATGGAGATGGAGCCGCTGCCGGGCTTCAGGCTCACCTCGTGGGAGCGCGGCTACGGCGACATGAAGTTGGTCCCCGACATGGCCACCCTGCGGCTCATCCCGTGGCTGCCCAAGACGGCGCTCGTCTTCTGCGACGTGTACACCGAGGAGGGCGAGCCGATCGAGGAGGCGCCGCGGTGGATCCTGAAGCGCCAGGTCGAGCGCGCGGCCGGCGCCGGGTACGTCGTCAAGGTCGGCTCCGAGCTGGAGCTGTACATCTTCAAGGAGACGTTCGAGGAGGCGCAGGGGAAGCGCTACCACGGGCTGACCCCGGTGTCCGGCTACCTCGAGGACTACCACATCCTCCAGACCACGAAGGAGGAGCCGCTGATCCGCGCCATCCGGAACGGCATGGAGGGGGCGGACGTTCCCGTGGAGTTCTCCAAGGGCGAGTGGGGGCGCGGGCAGGAGGAGATCAACCTCCGCTACGCCGAGGCGCTCGAGATGGCCGACCGCACCATCCTCTACAAGCACGGCGTGAAAGAGATCGCCCACCTCCAGGGCTGCGCCGTCACGTTCATGGCGAAGTACTCCATGCAGGCGGCGGGCTCCTCGTGCCACCTCCACTCTTCCCTCTGGGACCGGGCGGGGAAGAAGAACTTGTTCGTCGAGCGGGGCAAGCCGAACGGCTCGCCGCTGTTCCAGTACTGGCTGGCGGGCCAGATGGCCATGGCGCGGGAGTTCGTCTATTTCTACGCGCCGACCGTCAACTCGTACAAGCGCTACCAGTCGGGCTCCTTCGCCCCGACGCGGATCGTCGCGGGCTGGGACAACCGCACGTGCGGCTTCCGTCTCTGCGGCGAGGGGAGCGGGTTCAGGGTGGAGAACCGGCTCCCTGGGGCCGACGCGAACCCCTACCTGGCCTTCGCCGCCACCATCGCCGCTGGCCTCCACGGCATCAAGAACAAGTTGAAGCCGCCGCGCCTCTACGAGGGCAACGCCTACCAGGACGCGACGCTTCCCCAGGTGCCGAAGACGCTGAGGGAAGCCATCATGGAGCTCGAGCGCTCCAAGGTCGCGCGCGAGGCGTTGGGCGCCCGGGTGGTGGAGCACTACCTCCACACCGCGCGGCTCGAGCAGCAGGCGTTCGACCAGGTCGTGACGGACTGGGAACTGATCCGAAACTTCGAACGAATATGAGCGGGCGAACAGCCCCCTCACCCCGCCCTCTCCCCCTTGGGGGGAGAGGATAAAGGTGAGGGGGGATCGACCATGACGGATCATGGGTTGGGGCCGCGCCTCAAGGGAAAGGTCGCGTTCATCACCGGGGCTGGGATGGGGATGGGGCGCGAGGCCTCCGTCCTGTTTGGGACGCACGGGGCCAGGGTCGTCGTCGCCGACCTCAACAAGGAGGCGGCGGCCG
>JBBTEL010000129.1:0-2633 GCA_038042325.1 Candidatus Methylomirabilota bacterium | reverse complement strand
GTCATCACGGTCCCCGCCTACTTCAACGACAGCCAGCGCCAGGCCACGAAAGACGCCGGCCGGATCGCGGGGCTGGAAGTTCTACGGATCGTCAACGAGCCGACGGCGGCCTCGCTCGCGTACGGGCTCCACCGCCTCAAGGAGGGGACCGTCGCGGTCTACGATCTGGGAGGCGGGACCTTCGACATCTCGATCCTCAAGGTGAAGGACGGGATCTTCGAGGTGCTGGCCACGAACGGCAACACCCATCTCGGCGGCGACGACTTCGACCGGGCGGTGGTGGACTGGCTCCTGGCTGATATCCAGGCGCGCCACGGCGTGGACCTCCGCGGGGATCTGGAGGCCATGCAGGAGCTCCGGCTCGGGGCCGAGGCCGCCAAGTGCCGGCTGTCCTTCGAGGAGCGGACGGTGCTCTCGATGCCGTTTGCCCAGCACGGGCTCACCGACCGGAGGGAGATCTCCCGCGCCGAGCTCGAAGCCCTGATCGAGGCGCTTGTCCAGCAAACGCTGGGGCCCTGCCGGCTCGCCCTGGCCGACGCCAGGCTGAGCGCAAACGAGATCGACGAGGTCGTGCTCGTCGGAGGGTCCACGCGGGTTCCCCTCGTGCGGCGGCGCGTCCAGGAGCTGTTCGGCAAACCACCCCACAGCCAGCTGAACCCGGACGAGGTGGTGGCGGTGGGCGCGGCCGTCCAGGCCGACATCCTGGCGGGCGGCATCACCAACATGCTCCTGCTCGACGTCACCCCGCTCTCCCTCGGGATCGAGACTCTGGGGGGGGTGATGAGCGTCCTGATTCCACGGAACACGACGATTCCCACGAGCGCCAAGGAGCTGTTCACCACCTCCGTGGACGGGCAGACGGTGGTGGACATGCACGTCCTCCAGGGCGAGCGGGAGCTGGCCAAGGACAACCGGTCCCTCGCCCGCTTCGAGCTCTCCGGCATCGACCCGATGCCCGCGGGGATGCCCCGCATCGAGGTGACCTTCCTGATCGACTCGAACGGGATCCTCCAGGTCAACGCCGGGGAGCTCAGGACCGGGAAGGCCGCCTCCATCGAGGTCAAGCCCTCCTACGGGCTCACCGATGCCGAGGTGGAGCGGATGATCGAGGAGTCCTTCGTCCATGCCGAAGAGGACGTGGCCTCCCGGCTCCTGATCGAGGCGCGCAACGAAGCCGACACGGTCATCCGCGCCACGGAGCGGGCCCTGGGCCAGGGCGGCGGGTTGATCGGGGAGGACGAGGCGGGGCGGATCAAGGAGGCGCTCGTCGTGCTGAAAGCCGTCCGCGGCGAAACCGACCGGGACGCCATCCGCGAAGCCACCGAACGGCTCAACCAGGCCACGCTTCACCTGGCCGAGGTCCTGATGGATTCCGCGCTCAAAGAGGCGCTGACCGCGAAGCGGGTGACGGAGGTCCTGGGGAAGCCGGAGCGATGACGTACAAGGTCACGTTCCTCCCCATGAACATCACCGTGGAGGTGGATCCGGAGAAGTTCCCCCTCCAGGAGGACGGCCGGCCGGGCTCCGTCCTGGACATCGCCCTGGGAAACAACATCGCGCTCCAGCACAACTGCGGCGGCAAGTGCGCGTGCACGACCTGCCACGTGATCGTGAAGGAAGGGATGGAGAACCTGTCCAAGCTGGAGGAGGACGAGGAAGACCGCCTGGACACCGCCGAGGGGCTCACGCTCCATTCCCGGCTGGGGTGTCAGGCCGTGGTGAGCGGCGACGTGGTGGTCGAGATCCCGCCGTCCGGACGGGGCGGGTTCACGGCCCCCAGCCATTAGCGGCGACCGACGAGGCGAGGACATCCATGGGACTGACCTGGAAGGACGCGGAAGACATCGCGATGGCGCTCGCGGAGAAGTTTCCCGACACCGACCCGCTGGGAATCCGGTTCACCGACCTCCACAAGTGGGTGACCGAGCTCGAGGGCTTTTCGGACGAATCGAAGGCCTCGAACGAAGGCATCCTGGAGGCCATCCAGATGGCCTGGCTCGAAGAATATCGGAGTCGATAGGTTGTTTGTTCCGCCGGGGGGGGACCCGGAGGGGGTGGGGACCCCCTCCGGCGTGATTACCAGGAAATGACCTGGTCAGCGGAGAAGATCAGGTCGAGGAGTTCCGCGTAGGTGAGGGTATCCGCGAGGCGGCGCACCTGGACCCCCGACGGCAGCGGGGGCGGCTCGGTGCCCTCCCGGAGCACGACGGTGAGCGTGGTGCCGGGCTCCCGGCTCTGCCGCTCGATAGCCGCCAGGGCGTGCTCGGGCACCGGCGCCCTGAGCAGGTGAAGGACGTGGGGCATCAGAACATCAGGAAGCGGCGGGAGCCGGCGATGAGCCCGGCGATCTCCTCGCGGGAGACCGGGACGGTCGGGTGGCCCTCCGCGTTCCACCCCTCCCTCCCGGCCGGCATCGCCGACCGGTCGATGTGGAACGGGATGCCCAGCTTCGCCAGCGTGCCGCGGTACTTCGCGATGTCGTCGCCGTCCACGAGGTCGTCGGTGTCCGCGTCCAGGAGATGGACGGCGGGACCCGTCAGGACGATCGTCACGTCGTTCTCGCCCGCGGCCACCCCGAGCGCGATGCGCAGGGCCTCGTTGGCCCGATGGGAGCGGCGGGGATCCTCCGAGAT
>JBBTEL010000128.1:0-3098 GCA_038042325.1 Candidatus Methylomirabilota bacterium | reverse complement strand
CTGGGCGGGGAACGTGCCCAGGCTGCCGGCGGCGCAGGCGCGCTCGGTGAACTGGGTCACGGGGTCGGCGCCGCAGTAGGCGCTCCAGAGCAGCACCGGCACCGGCTGCCAGCCGTGGCCCTTGAGGACGGCGGGGGTGGCGTGGTCGCCGGTGACGGCGAGGACGTCGGGCTTGAGGCTCAGGATCTGGGGAATGAATGCGTCGAGCCGCTCGAGGGCGGCGACCTTGGCGGCGAAGTCGCCGTCTTCTCCGGCCTTGTCGGTGTCCTTGTAGTGGAGGAAGAAGAAATCGTACGCCTCCCGGTGCTGGCGGAGCGTGGCGACCTCGTCGGCGAAGGAGGTGCCGGTCTTCAGCACCTCCATCCCCACGAGGCGGGCCAGCCCGCGGTACATCGGATAGGCGGCGATGGCGGCCGCCTTCAGGCCGAAGGTCTTGGGGAACGAGGGCAGGCGGGGGAGCTGGTCGAAGCCGCGGAGGAGGACCATGTTGGCCGGGGTCTCGCCGGCGAGCCTCTTGCGCGCGGCCGCCACGAAGCGGTTCACCAGGCCCGCGGTGCGCCGGGCCGCGGGGGCGAGCGCCTTGACGGGCAGCGCGGGGACGCCGAGGGCCTGCGGGTCGGTCTCCGAGAGGCGCCCCGAAAGGCCCGCCCCGCGGAGGACGAGCACGAAGCGGTGCTCCTTCACGGGCTCCACGAAGAGCTTCACGCCGGGGAGGCGGATCCCCCGGAGGCGCTGGCAGAGGCTCGTGCAGAGGTCGGTGGCGATGCGGCCCGCCCGCCGGTCCGTGATGCGCCCCTCCCGGTCCACGGTGCAGAAGTTGCCGCGCGCGGCCACGTCGCCCCGGCGGAGCTCGAAGTCGATGCCCAACGCCTCCAGCACGCCGCGGCCGACCTGGTACCGGAGCGGATCGTAGCCGAAGAGGCCCAGGTGCCCCGGGCCGCTTCCCGGCGTGATCCCCGGCCCCACGTGCCGCAGCAGTCCGCACGCCGCCCTCGCCGCCAGGGCGTGGAGGTTCGGGATCCGTGCCGTCTCCAGCTCCGACTTGCCCGTGTCGGGGTGGGGGAGCCCGCCCAGGCCGTCGAGCGACAGGAGCACGAGCTTCGTGGTGTTCGGCACGATCAGCGTTCGGATCAGCTCGAGATCCATGGATTTCCCTCGCCGATCCACTCGGCGACGTGGACGCGCGTCTCTCCGAGATATCTGAAGGCCGGATCGAATTCGTAGGCCACGATCTGCTGGTCCTCGGCGTCGAGAAAGCGGATGATGAAGCAGTCGCCGGGCAGCGCCAGGGCATCGATGCTCCGGCATCCGTCGGCGGCGAGCCCGAGCCGCTCCATGAGGTCCGCCAGCGGGTAGGCGCGTTCCCCCACCGTGAGGAGCTTCCCGCCCGTCCCCAGCGCCCCGAAGCGCGCTTCGAATGCCTTGCGCCGTTCCGCCACCGGCTTGCCCGTACGGGCAGGATACCACTGCGGCTCGGCGCCGGAAAAGGGGGTTGAAGCGCTCCGAAACGGTCTGCTATAGTCGGGGCCGCTCTCTCTCCCAACGCTTTCCCCTGTAAGGAGGGACAAGACTCAATGGCTGAGCCCGAAACCCTCAAAGGCGGGCGCCGCGGCCGGCCGCCCTGGCCCGCCACGCCACCGCCCACTCCCGACGAGGTCTACGGCAGCCTCTCCGAGCAGGCCCGGGAGTACCCGAAGTTCCTCGAATCGATCGTCCATCCCGACAAGGCCTTCAACAAGCCCGAAGCCCTGGACCGGGTCCGGGTCCTGGATTGCTCGACGGGCATGATCATCGGCCACTGGGCGTCGTCCATGCTGGCGGAGCTGGGGGCCGAGGTCATCCAGGTGGAGCCGCCGGGGGGCGATCCGCTCCGCCGGCTCACCCCGTTCGGCCGGAAGGAGTACATGGCCAGGGACAAGCAGCGCGGGGAGCCGGTGGGCCTCCATTTCCTCCACGAGATGCGGAACAAACTCGCGATCACGCTCGATCTGGAAAAGAAGGAAGGGCGCGACATTCTCAAGAAGCTCGCCGCCCACGTGGACGTGATCATCGAGAACGCCACCCCCGGCCAGTGGGACAAGTGGGGGATCGGCTACCGCCAGCTCTCGAAGCTCAACCCCCGGCTGGTGTACTGCTGGGTGGGGCAGCGGGGGCAGTGGGGCCCGCTCAAGGACAAGCCGGGCATGCGCGACCCGGTGGCCCAGTGCGCCTCGGGCTTCGTCCACGGCACCGGCGACCCGAAGGAGTTCGGCGGGCGCCCGACGCGCTCGGGGATGTGGGTCGCGGATCACGTGGGCGGGACCGCCGCCGCCATGGGGATCGTCGCGGCCCTGATCCATCGGGAGCGCACCTCGGGCCAGGGGCAGTTCATCGAGGCCACCGCGGCCGAAGGCATCATCCGCATCCTGGACTACAACTGGGTGTGGCACGGCATGGACGGGTCGATCCGGCCGCGCTACGGCAACTGGGACCTCGCCATCAACATCTACGCGGTCAACCCGTGCAAGGACGGCTACATGATGGTGGGAGGAGGGCACGACCGGCTCTGGTACCGGATCTGGAAGACCGTCGGCGACGAAGTCCCGCAGGCGGAGGAGGAGATCCTCGCCGACACCAATCTCCGGAACATCTCCGAGCGGCTCCCCCACACCCGTCAGGTGAAGACGTACACGCTCCTCTGCGAATGGCTCAAGGACAACACCCGCGCCGAAGCGGAGCGGAAGCTGGTGCGGCAGGAGGTGGCGTCGGGCGGTGTCTTGGCCATTCACGAGGTGGCCGAGTACCCGCACTTCAAGTACCGGGGGCAGGTCGAGGAGTTCGACGATCAGCTGTACGGCAAGGTGCTCGTCGGCTCGTCGCCTAACCTGGCCGAGAAGGTTCCCGCCCGGCTGAAATGGATCGGCCGACCGGTCGGGTACGACAACGAGGAGGTGTACCGGCGCCTGCTGGGCCTCACTCGCGACGACTTCGACCGGCTCGGCAAGCGGGGGGTGATCTGATGGCCAACCCCGACTTCGAGGGCTACTGCCGTCAGACCTTCAACCCGGCTTCCATCTTCGCCAAGCCGGAAGTTCTGAAAGGCTACCGGGTGCTGTCCT
>JBBTEL010000127.1:0-1502 GCA_038042325.1 Candidatus Methylomirabilota bacterium | reverse complement strand
GCGGGCTCCTCCGGGAGCGCTTCGGTGTGAAGGCGATCGTTCACCGGAAGAAAGCGAACGCCGCGACCCCTGCGGCCCGGGAGATCCTGGAGGAGCTGGCGAAGGCGTGCGACCTGGTCTTCGCCGGCTCGGGAGACTGAGGGTCCTGCACGTCGTGGAGTCTCCACGACGCGGTCGAGCTGGCCAAGGGCGGCACTCCCGCCGGGCTGATCGCCACCGCCGCCTTCCAGCCGCTGGCCGTGAGCGAGCTCCAGGCGCTCGGCATGGGCGGCCTGCCGCTGCTCGTGATTGATCATCCGCTCGGGGGCGAGAAGCCCGAAGGGGTGCTTCGCCGCGCCCACCAGGCGGTGGAGGAGCTGGCCGCTCTTCTCGGCGTCGCGCGATGACGCTTCGCTCTGAAGTTCTCGAGCTCCCCGACGCTCCCGACGCGGTCTACCAGGCGTTCTGCGAGAGGGACTGGTGCGACGGCCTGCCGATCATCCCGCCCACCGCCGAGCGGGTGGAGGCGATGCTCGCGACGGTCGCCGGCGACTCGGAGGAATCTCTCGGACCGATGCCCCCGCTCTGGCGGGAGGCCACGCTCGAAAAGCTGGCGGTCAACGCGGTGATGGCCGGCTGCCTGCCGGAGCACTTCCCGGTGGTCGTGGCGACAGTGGAGGCGATGCTGGACCCCGCCTTCAACCTCTACGGAGTTCAGGCCACCACCCACCCCGTGGCCCCGCTCCTGATCCTGAACGGCCCGTACGCGCGGACGATCGGGATGCACGGCGGGTCGGGGTGCTTCGGCCCCGGCTTCCGGGCGAACGCCACCATCGGCAGGGCGATCCGGCTCATCATGCTGAACGTCGGCGGCGGCTGGCCCGGCCGCCACGACATGGCGACCCACGGAAGCCCGGCCAAGTTCTCCTATGCCATCGCCGAGAACGAGGCCCGGAGCCCGTGGTCGCCCCTCCACGTGGAGCTGGGCTTCGCGCCCGACCAGTCGGTCGTCACCGTCTTCGGGGGCGAGGCGCCCCACAACGTCAACGATCACGTCTCCACCACCGCCTCCGGCATCCTGAACACGGTGTCCCACACGGCGGCGACGCTGGGCTCCAACGTCAAGTGGTACCTCTCCCAGAGCCAGCTGCTCGTCGTCCTGGGGCCCGAGCACGCCGCCACGGTCGCCGGGGACAACTTTGGGAAGGACGATGTCAAGGCGTTCGTCTTCGAGCACGCGCGCCTCCCCCTCGGCACGCTCAAGCTCGGCGGGATGTGGGGGATCCAGGACTGGCCGCGCTGGATGATGGCCGTCACCGATGACCGGGCGCTCCTTCCCGTCGTGGCCTCCCCCGCTGAGATCTACCTCATCGTGGCGGGAGGCGCGGGGAAGCACTCGGCCGTCGTCCCGAACTGCACCTTCAGCCGCGCCGTCAGCCGACCGTTGAGCCGTCTCCGATGACCCCGCTCGTCACCCGCATCGCCTGCGGGGACCGCCAGGTCAAGGTCACTCTTCCGGAGCG
>JBBTEL010000126.1:0-29191 GCA_038042325.1 Candidatus Methylomirabilota bacterium | reverse complement strand
CCCGGGTCCCCGCCCCTTCCGATTCCTCCCCCCGGAACAGATTGCGCGGGCAAAGCCCGCGCTCGAACGCCGCTTCGTCACGGTGCTTCCTTCAGCGTGGCTTGCCAGCGGGCCAGGAGGTTCAGCGCCTGGAGCGGCGTCAGGCCGGCGAGATCGAGCGCGGCCAGCTCCCTCAGCAGCGGGTGGGGCGCGGCAGGAAAGAGCGCGAGCTGGGCCCCGTGCTCGGGGGCGGCCGCGGGCTCGACCTGGCGCGCGGCCTCCAGCTCGCTGAGGAGCACCTTCGCCCGCTCGATCACCGCCGCGGGGAGCCCCGCCAGCCGGGCGACCTGGATCCCGTAGCTCCGGTCGGTCCCGCCGGGGCGCACCTTGTGAAGGAAGATGATCTCGTCGTTCCACTCGCGCACGGCGACGTGGAAGTTCCGGACGCGCGGGAACCGCTCGGCCAGCTGGATCAGCTCGTGGTAGTGGGTGGCGAAGAGCACCTTGGCGCCGCTGCCGCGCTCGTGGAGCTCCTCGGTCACGGCCCAGGCGATCGCCAGGCCGTCGAACGTGGACGTGCCCCGCCCGACCTCGTCCAGCAGGACCAGGCTCCGCGGCGTGACGTTGTGGAGGATGCTGGCGGTCTCCAGCATCTCCACGAGGAAGGTGCTCTGGCCGCGCGCGAGGTTGTCCTGGGCGCCGACCCGGGCGAAGATCCGGTCCACCAGCCCGATCCGCGCCTCCCGCGCCGGGACGAAGGCCCCCATCTGGGCAAGGATCACGAGAAGGGCGGCCTGGCGGAGATAGACGCTCTTACCCGCCATGTTGGGCCCGGTCAGCACGATGATCTGCCCCTCCTCTCCGTCGAGCTCGAGGTCGTTGGGGATCACCGGCTGGGCGCCCACCGCCGCCAGGACCGGGTGGCGCCCGTCCACGATGCGAAGTTCGCGGCCATCCGTCACCTCCGGTCTGACGTGGCCGCTCGCGTGGGCGACCGCCGCGAGGGCCGTCAGCACGTCCACGGCGCCGACGGCCCGGGCCGTGCCGAGGAGGGCGGACGCCTCTTTCGCTACTCCGGCGCGCACCTCTTCGAACAGCTCGAATTCGAGCCGGTTGATCCGCTCCTCCGCCCCGAGCACTCTGGCCTCGTATTCCTTGAGCTCCGGCGTGACGAAGCGCTCGGCCCCCACCAGGGTCTGGCGCCTGATGTAGTCCTCGGGGACCTTCGCGAGATTCGCGTTCGACACCTCGATGGCGTAACCGAACACCCGGTTGAAGCGCACCCGGAGCGTCCCAATCCCCGTCCGCTCGCGCTCGCGCGCTTCGAGCCCCGCGATCCACTGCCGGGCCTCCCGGGCCTCGCGCTTGAGGTCGGCGAGGGCCTGACTCCAGCTCTCGCGGATCAGGCCCCCCTCGTGGAGGCTGAGCGGCGGGGCGTCCGCCAGGGCGTCCGCCAGGAGCTTGGCGATCGCCTGAAGCTCGGCCAGCTCCCCGGCCAGCGCGCCGAGGAGCGGCGCCGAGAGCCCAGCGAGCACCTGCTTCAGCCGCGGGAGTGGTGCGAGACAATTTCTCAGCGCGATCAAATCCCGGCAATGGGCCACGCCAAGCGCCACCCGGCTCGTGAGCCGCTCGAGGTCCCCAATCGAACCCAGCAGCCCCGCGATCTCGGCACGAAGAGCGGGGGCATCTACCAGCGCAGCGACCGCCTCCTGGCGGCGGCCGATCTCGCCCAGGTCCAGCAGCGGGCGCAGGAGCCACTGCCGGAGCATGCGCGCTCCCATGGGGGTTCGGGTTTCGTTCAGGCTGGCAAACAGTGATCCCCGGGCAGACCGCTCCTGGAGGGTCTCGAACAGCTCGAGGTTCTCCACGGCGCTCCGGTCGAGCAGCAGGGCGTCTCCCGGGACGAAGCGCTGGAGCCGGGTCAGGTGGCCGAGGGCATCCCCCTGGGTCTCCTGGAGGTAGCCGAGCGCGGCCGCGGCGGCCTGGACCCCCCACATCATGCCGCCGAGACCGAAGGCCTCGAGCGTCGGCGCCCTGAACTGGGCGCAGAGCGTCTCGCGGCAGGCAGAGAGGCTTGATCCCGCCGCGGCAGTCGTCGTGAGGGTCGCGCCACTCGCCTTCAGGCGCTCCACCAGGCGCTTGTCCTCCTGGAGCGCCCCCGGGAGCAAAATCTCCGCGGGCCGTCTCAGAAGCGCGGCGTCGAGGAGCGCCGCTCCCTGCCCCGCCTCCTCCCCCACCCAGAAATCGCCCGTGGAGACGTCCACGAGGGCCACGCCCAGCCCGTCCCGGCCCCGGACCAGGGCGAGCAGGAAGTTGTTCGCGGCGCCTTCGAGGAACTGGGTGTCGGTGACAGTCCCGGGGGTGATCACCCGCACCACCTCGCGGCGGATCAGCTTCCGCCCCTTCTCCGGCGCCTCCATCTGCTCGCACACCGCGACCTTCTGCCCCGCGGCCAGGAGCCGGGCGATGTAGCTGTCGGCGGCGTGGTGGGGGATGCCGGCCATGGGGACGGCCCCCTCCCCTTTCTGGCGCGACGTCAGCGCGATCTGGAGGAGACGGGCGCCCACGTGGGCGTCCTCGAAGAAGAGCTCGTAGAAGTCGCCGAGGCGGAAGAAGAGGAGGTAGTCCGGGTAGCGGAGCTTGAGCTCCCGGTACTGCCTCATCACCGGCGTCAGCTCCGGGGACGTCGCCACTGGATCCTAATCCTGGAGGTGCCGGGCCGAGAACCGAGCAGCCCAAGGCCCGAGGGAGGAGCCCACCGGAGGCGTACGCAGTTGTACGTTGAGGATGGGCGACGACCGAGAACGCCGGGATGCGATGGTTATCGGCACGGCACTAGTCGCCCGCCAGGGCGGCGGAAAGCCGGTCATACGTCGCGTCCAGGGATTCGGGAAGGACGCGGATCTCCCCGAGCACCGGCATGAAGTTGGTGTCGCCATTCCAGCGCGGAACCACGTGGATGTGCAGGTGCCCCTCCACGCCCGCGCCGGCCACCCGCCCCTGGTTGATCCCGACGTTATAGCCGTCAGGGCGATAGACGCGGTCGAGAGCGCGGATGGAGCGCTGGACGAGCGCCATGGCTTCGCCCAGCTCGGCGGCGGTGGCCTCCCCGAGGGTCCCGACGTGGCGGGTCAGCGCGGCCATGAGGTGGCCGGAGGCGTAGGGAAAAGCGTTGAGGATCAAAAAAGCCAGGGGGCGGCGCAGCAGGACGAGGATCTTCCGGTCATCGGAGGACGCCAGCGCGTCGCAGAAGAGGCAGCCGTCAGTGCGGTCGGCGGCCCCCACGTAGGACATCCGCCAGGGGGCCCAGAGGCGCTCCACCCGGGCGGCTCACGTATTCACGAGTTCTCGGAGCCGTTTCCCCACCTTGAAGAACGGGACCCTCTTTTCGGGAACGCTGACGCCAGTGCCGGTCTTCGGGTTGCGTCCCTTGCGGGCGTTGCGCTGGCGGATCCTGAAGCTCCCGAAGCCCCGGAGCTCGACCTTGTCGCCCTTGGCCAAGGCGTCCGTGATGTTGTCGAAGACGGTATTGACGATGGTCTCGCTTTCCTTCTTCGTCAGGTTGGACACCTTCGAGACTTCGTCGATCAGGTCAGCCTTCGTCATGATCCAGCTCCCTCGGGCACTCCCCTCACCGGCCCCGGTTTGCCCCGAAAATTCGACCCTCACGCTACCACGGGGGTCCAAAGATTGTCAAGAACTTTGAGGAGTTACGCCCCTAGTCCATCAGGTAGAGGGGGGTCTTGAAGGCGGGAAACCCGGGAAACAGCTGGCGGGCATCCAGCAGCGGGAGGCCCAGCTGATCCTTCAGGAGATCGGAGAGCGAGAAGCGCTTCCGGGGGAGGATGAGCCTCGGCTTGGGAGGGAGCCCCGCCAGCGTCGCCGCCCCCTCGATGGCCTCGTCGAGCCCGCCGAGCGCGTCGATCATCTTGAGCTGCATCGCCTGCTGCCCCGACACGACCCGGCCGTCGGCGAAGCTCTCGACCGTCGCCTTGTCGAGCTTCCGCCCGCGCGCCACGGCATCCACGAACTGGTCGTACACGTCGTCCAGGAGCGACTGGAGCATTCGGCGCTCCTCGGGGGTCATCGCGCGCGCGAAGTTGCCGATGTCTTTGTACTGCCCCGCCTTGACCACGACGAAGTCCACCCCGACCTTCTTGAGCAGGCCCTCCATGTTGGCCACCTGCATGATGACCCCGATGGACCCGGTCAGGGTGCCGGGGTTGGCGTAGATCCGGTCCGCCGCGGTCGCGACATAATACCCGCCCGACGCCGCCACCGAGCCCAGCGACGCCACCACGGGCTTGCCGCTCTTCCTGAGGCGCTGGATCGCCGAGTAGATCTCCTGGGTGGGCGCGACGACCCCGCCGGGGCTGTTCACGCGGATCACCACCGCGCGCACCGAGGGATTCTCCCGGTGCTCGTTCAGTTCGCGGACGATGGGCTCGGCCTGGACGATGATCCCCTCCAGCTCCACGACCGCCACCTTCTGGCCGACCGGGAACCCGCCGCCTTCCAGCACCGACATGAGCACCCACACGGTGAGGAAGAAGAGGCCGATCACTCCGACGGTCACCCCGAGCGCGACGAAAACGGTTCGGCGCCGTGAGCCCATGGGTCTTACTCCTCCTCTTCCTCGTCAGACTCGCCGCCGCGCCCGCGCCGCCGCTGCCGTCCCCGGAACTCCTTGACCTCCTGCTGCTCGATCGCCGCGGCCAGCTCCTTCAGACTGAGACCGATCCGCCGCTCCGCCGGGTCCACCCGGATGACCACGAGCGTCAGCACATCCCCCGCGTTCACGATATCCTCGGAGCGGCCCACCGGCCGGTCGGACATCTGCGAGATGTGCAGGAGCCCGTCCACCCCCGGCTCCAGCTCCACGAAGGCCCCGAAGTCGGTGAGGCGCACGACCTTTCCCGTCACGCGCGAGCCCACCGGGTAGCGCTCGGCCACCACCTCCCACGGGTCCGGCTGGATTTGCTTCACGCCGAGCGAGATGCGCTTGGCGTCGCGATCGACGTTGAGGATCAGCGTCTCGATCTCCTGTCCCTTCTTCAACAGGTCGGAGGGGTGGCCGATGTTGCGCGTCCACGACATGTCCGAGATGTGCAGGAGCCCGTCCACCCCCGGCTCCAGCTCCACGAAGGCCCCGAAGTCGGTGAGGTTCCGGACCTGCCCCTGCACGCGCATGCCGGGCTTGTACCGCTCGTCGATGGTGGCCCAGGGGTCCGGCTCCACCTGCTTCATCCCGAGGGAGATGCGCTTCGTGGCCTTGTTGACCTCCAGGACCATGACCTCCACCGGATCCCCCACGTTGACCAGCTTGGAGGGGTGCCTCACCCGCCGCGTCCAGGACATCTCGGAGACGTGAACCAGCCCCTCGATGCCGGCCTCCAGCTCGACGAAGGCCCCGTAGTTGGTGAGGCTCACGACGCGGCCGGTCACCTTGGCTCCCACCGGGTACTTGGCCTCGACGATCTCCCACGGATCGGAGCTCCGCTGCTTGTAGCCCAGCGATACGCGGCTGGTCTCTTTGTCGAAGTGCAGGACCACCACCTCGACCTGATCGCCCACCTGGAAGATCTCCGACGGGTGGCCGATGCGCCCCCAGGACATGTCCGTCACGTGCAGCAGCCCGTCGATCCCGCCCAGGTCGATGAACGCCCCGTAGTCCGTGATGTTCTTCACGGTTCCCGTGAGGGCCATCCCCTCCTGCAGGACCGAGAGCGTGTGCCGCCGGCGCTCCTCCCGCTCCTCCTCCAGCATGGCGCGGCGCGAGAGAACGACGTTGCCGCGGCGCCGGTTGAGCTTGATGACCTTCGCCCGGATGGTCTGCCCGAGCATCGACGCCAGGTTCTTGACGGGGCGGAGATCCACCTGGGAGCCGGGCAGGAACGCCCGGACCCCCACGTCCACGGCCAGGCCGCCCTTGACGACCTCCACCACCCTGCCCTCGACGGGCACCCCCTTCTCGTAGGCCCGGGAGACGGTGTCCCAGACCTTGATCTTGTCCGCCCGTTCCTTAGAGAGGACGATCAGGCCCTCGTCGTCCTCCTTCGCCTCCAGGTAGACCTCGATCTCGTCGCCGACCTTGGGCTCGATGCCCGCGCGCGTGAATTCCTCGAGCGGAATGGTGCCCTCGCTCTTGTAGCCGACGTCTACGAGCACCTCACCGCCGCGCACCTGGACGATCCGCCCCTGGACGATCTCGCCTTCCTCGAAGTCCGAGAATTCCTGGGTGAACCAGTCTTCCATCCGCTCCTCGGCCGGCTGGGCTGTCCCCTCCTTTCGAGTCCCCGCCTCATCGCGGGCCATCTTCTCTTCCTGTTCCATTCGAACGCTTCCCCCTTTTCCCCTTTTGTCTAGGTCTCTATCTATTTATCAGGGCACGGGCGCCCCGGGCTGTCGCCACGCCCGTGCCCCGCCGGAATGTTACTCGGCTGACCTCCTATGCCCGATCTCAGTTACCGTCATGCCACGTTCGGCGGCTTGCTTCAGGCGCGCGATGGCCGCCATCATCTCACGGCTCGCCTCCAGGTAGCGCTCCTTCCGGTGCGGGCCCTCGACCTTGGCGAAGGCAAGCGGCGGCCCAAAGGTCACCCGCACCTTCGCCGGGCGCGGGATCGCGCGACCGCGCGGCAGCGCCCGCCCCGTTCCCTCGATGTAGGCCGGGACCACCGGCACCCCGCTCAGCAGCGCGAGCATCCCCGCGCCGGCCTTGCCCTCTCTCAGCACCCCCTCGGGACCGCGCGTCCCCTCGGGAAAAACCAGCAGCGCGTGACCGCTCTCGAGGATCCTGAGCGCCTCGCGGAGCGCCCGGGCATCCGCGCCTTCCCGCCGGACGGGCCGCGCGTTCACCGCGCGGAGGAGGCGCCCGAAGAGCGGAATCGAGAACAGCTCGGCCTTCGCCATGAAGTGGAGCGGCCGCGGCGCCCCCGCCCCGACGACCGGCGGATCCAGCACGCTCGAGTGGTTCGCGACGATCATCGCCGGGCCGGTCCGCGGGACGCGCTCCGCCCCCCGCACCTCGATGCGGAACAGGAGGTGGGCCAGCGCCGCGGCGAACGATCTCAGGACCGCGTACAGCACCCGTGCCGTGCCACCTCCTCGAGCATGAGCTGGACGACCTCCTCCACCGACCGTCCCGTCGAGTCGATCGCCACCGCCCCCTCCGGGACGACGAGGGGAGCCAGGGGCCGCTCCATGTCCTGGCGGTCCCGCCTGCCGATCTCCGCCCGGATCTCGTCCGGCCCGGCCGGGATGCCCCGCGCTTCGAGCTCCCGCTGACGCCGGAGGGCCCGGACGTCGGGGGAGGCGTCCAGGTAGAACTTCACCTCGGCGTCCGGGCAGACAACACTGCCCGTGTCGCGCCCCTCGAGCACCGCGCCTCCCGCGGAGGCGAGTCGGCGCTGAATGGGGGTGACCTTCTCCCTCACCGCCGCCAGCATCGAGATCCGGGAGGTGAGCTCCCCGATCTCGGGCGTCCGGATCTCCCCGGTCACGTCCCTGCCGTCCACCAGGACGGTTCCGTCCCGAAGGTCGATCGAGGTCTCGGCCAAGAGGCGCCTGAGCGCCGGCTCGTTGCCGGGATCCACCTTCGCTTCGCGCACCCGCCAGGCGATCCCCCGGTAGAGCGCCCCGGTATCGATCAACCGGTAGCCGAGCCGCCGCGCCAGCTCGCGGGCCACCGTGCTCTTCCCCGCCCCCGCCGGGCCGTCGATCGTAATAACAGGCTCCCGGCGTCCCTTCCCCACGTCGCGCTTCGTGCCGCGTCTCCTCCGTTCGAGCGCGGGCTTTGCCCGCGCAACCCTGCGGGGGGAGGTCCGGAAGGGGGGCATCAGCCCCCCTCCGCGTAAGCACAGGGGTCGCCGGTGAGGGCGTTCAGCGTCGCCAGGAACTCCGGATAGGAGGTGGCGATGCACTGGGTGTCCTCCACCACCGTCTGCCCTTCGGCCGCGAGCCCGGCGACGATCAGGGCCATGGCCATTCGGTGGTCGCCCCAGCTGCGAACGACGCCCCCTCGGAGGGGGGTTCCACCCCGAATCAGAAAGCCGTCCGGCCGCTCCTCGATGCGCGCGCCGAGCTTGGCGAGCTCGGCACCCAGGGTCGCGATCCGATCCGATTCCTTGACGCGCAGCTCGGCGGCGTCCGAGACCTCCGTGACGCCCTCGGCCGCCGTCGCGGCCACCGCGAGGACCGGCAGCTCGTCGATGAGGCGAGGAATCAGGCCCCCGCCGACGCGGGTCCCCCGGAGCCGGCTCGTCCCCGCCGTCAGCGTCCCGCTCGGCTCCTCCTCCTCCCGCCGGTCCGTCACCCGCACATCCGCCCCCATCTCCCGGAGCACATCCAGCAGCCCGGTGCGCGTCGGATTCACTCCCACCCCGGCAATGGTCACGGCGCTTCCCGGGACGAGGGCGGCGGCGACCAGGAAGAACGCCGCCGAGGAGATGTCCCCCGGCACCTGGATCGCGTGGCCTCTCAGTTCGCCCCCCGGCGTGAGCGTGACGCTCCGGCCCTCCGCGATAACGCGGGCGCCGAATCCCCGCAGCATCCGCTCGGTGTGATCCCGCGACGGCGCCGGCTCCTCCACGCTCACCTCCCCGTCCGCGAACAGCCCCGCCAGGAGGATCGCCGACTTCACCTGGGCCGAGGGCACAGGGGACCGGTAGCGCAGCGCCTTCAACGGCCGGGCGCCGCGGATCGCGAGCGGCAGGCGGCTCCCGTCGCTCCTGCCGACGACCGTCGCGCCCATCTGGGCCAGCGGCTGGGTCACCCGCCCCATGGGACGGCGCCGGAGCGAATCGTCGCCGGTCAGCACGCTCCAGAACGGCTGCCCCGCCAGGACGCCCAGGAGGAGCCGCGCCGTGGTGCCGGAATTGCCGCAGTCGAGCACGTCATCCGGCTCCTGAAGGCCCCGCAGCCCCGCGCCCTCGACCCGGTATTCGCCGGACCCCTTCCGCGTCACCTCCACCCCCAGCGCCCCGAGCGCGCCGAGCGTGTTGAGGCAGTCCTCGCTCTCCAGGAAGCCCCTGATCTCCGTCGGGCCCGCCGCCAGCGCCCCCAGGAGCCCGGCCCGGTGCGAAACCGACTTATCCCCCGGAACCTGGATCGTCCCGGCGAGCCGCTTGGCCGACCTGACCACCACCCTCATGTCAGGCGGCTCCGCCGCTGGCGGATCTCCTCGAGCTTCCGCTCCAGGCGCTCCCCGTCGTCCTCGGCCACCAGTCTCTCCAGCTCCTCGAGCGACGCCCGGAAGGCCACCAGGGCTTCGCCGAGGGCCGCGCGGTTCGACTGAAAGATCTCGCGCCACACCCGCGCGTCGCTCGCGGCGATGCGCGTGGTGTCCTTGAACCCGCGTGCGGCCACGCCGAAGAAGGCGGGGTTGAGACGGACCACGGCCTCCACCAGGGCATACGCCGCCAGGTGAGGCAGGTGGCTCACCGCCGCGACTGCGCGGTCGTGCTCGTCCGGATCCATGACGCCCACGCGGCTGCCCAGCGCCTCCCAGAACTCCGTCACCCTCTTAAGGGCCCGTGGGTCGGTCCGCTCCGTCGGAGTCACAATCACCAGGGCGCCGTTGAAGAGATCCGCCCGGGACGCCCCGTAGCCCGAGAGCTCCGAGCCCGCCATCGGGTGGCTGCCCACGAACGCGAGGGGCCGATCCGCCGCGAGCCGCTCGGCGCTGCGGACGATGGGCCCCTTGGTGCTCCCCACGTCGGTGATCACCGCCCCGTCCGCCGCCGCCTGCCAGACTTTCGGCATCAGTCCTTCGGCCGTCGCCACGGGGGTGGCGAGGAGCGCGAAGTCGGCGCCCGCCAGCCCGTCGCCGAGATCGGTCGTGACGCGATCGACGACCCGCTCCGAGCGCGCGGCGGCCAGGGACTCGAGGCGGCGGCCCACGGCCACCACCTCCCGCGCCAGCCCGCGTTCCCGCGCCGCCTTGGCGACGGATCCCCCGAGCAGCCCGAGCCCCACCACCGCGAGCCGGCGGATCACGCGGTGCGCACCTCCTCGAGGCACTTCCTCAGGGCCTTGATCAGCCGGCGGTTCTCCTCGGGGGTGCCCACCGTGATCCTGAGCGCGGTCTCCATTCCGAAGCTGGTCATGGGCCTGACGATGACCCCCTCGCGCAGCAGCCGCTGGTAGACGTCGTGCGCGCTGCGCCCCACGTCCACCAGGATGAAGTTGGCGCGGGAGAGGACGTACTTGAGCCCCAGGGCCGTGAACTCGTCGTACAGGAAGTGGCGCCCGGCCTCGTTCATGCGAACGCACTCCAGGATGTGGCCGTCGTCCTCGAGCGCCGCCAGGGCCGCCACCTGGGCGAGGGAGTTCACGTTGAACGGCTGGCGCACCCGGTGGAGCAGCGCCATGGCGTCCGCCTGGGCGATCCCGTAGCCCACGCGCAGGCCGGCGAGGCTGGAGGCCTTGGAGAACGTGCGGAGGACGAACACCTTCCGGCCCTGGCGGACGTGGGAGAGGGTGTCGGGGAAATCGGCTCCCATGGCGAACTCGATATAGGCTTCGTCGAAGACCACGATGACCGTCGGCGGAATTCCCGCCATGAAGCGCTCGACCTCGGCCGCCGTCACGATGGTCGCGGTGGGGTTGTTGGGATTGGCGATGAAGACCAGCTTCGTCAGCGGCGTGATGGCCCGCGCCATCGCCTCCAGATCGAGGCGGTAGTCCTTCAGCGTGATCACCACACGGATGCCTCCCGCCGCCTGGACGATCATCGGATACACGACAAAGGAGGGGTGCGGGATGATCGCCTCCTCCCCGGGACGGAGGAAGGCCCGGACGATCAGCTCGATCAGCTCGTTGGAGCCGTTGCCGAGGACGATCTGCTCGGGCGCCGCGTTGTGGCGCTTGGCCAGGGCCTGGCGCAGGTAGAACCCGCTGCCGTCCGGATAGCGGTTCAGGTTGGGCAGCGCCGCGGCGATGGCCTTCTGCACCCGATCCGAAGGGGACAGCGGGTTCTCGTTGGAAGCGAGCTTGATCGCCCACTGGATGCCGAGCTCCCGCTCCAGCTCCTCGATGGGCTTGCCGGGCTCGTACGGCGCGATCCCGAGGATGTGTTCGTTGGCCAGCGACTCCCAGGGCGTTTGCATGATGGCTCCTTACGCGGTCGGATACGAGCCGAGAATGTTCAAGAAGAGGCAGCGTTCCCGGACCTCGCTCAGCGCCGCCTGTACCGGCGGGGTGTCCACATGCCCCTCGAAGTCCACGAAGAAGACGTACTCCCAGGGGCGCCGCTTCGTCGGCCGCGATTCGATCTTCGTCAGGTTCAGCCCGTGACGGGCGAAGGGTTCGAGAAACATGGAGAGCGCTCCCACCTCGTGCTTGAGCGAGCAGAGGATGGAGGTCTTATCCTTCCCGGTGGGCGGCAGGGCCCGCCGCCCCAGCACGAGGAACCGGGTCGAGTTGAGGGGGTTGTCCTCGATCCCATGCCGGAGGATGGGGAGGTCGTGCAGCCGGGCCGCCAGCTCGCTCGCCACGGCCGCCACCGCCGGGTTGCCCGCGGCCCGCTCCGCGGCCGCCGACGTGGACGAGACCTCTTCCAGCGCCACTTCGGGCAGGTTCTGGGCCAACCACTGACGGCACTGAGCAAGGGCCTGAGGGTGCGAGCAGACCGTCCGGATGGCGCCGAGGTCCGCGGCCCGGCTCAGGAGGTGGTGGCTGATTTCCAGCGAGAGCTCGCCGGCGATCAGGAGGTCGGAGTCGATGAGGCGGTCCAGCGTGAGGTTGACCGACCCCTCGGTGGAGTTCTCCACGGGCACGACCCCGAACTCGGCGCGCCCCCGCTCCACCTCGTCGAAGACCTCGGCGATGCTCCGCGCGGGAACGAGGGTGGCGGAGGAACCAAAGCGCAGAACGGCGGCCCGGTGGCTGAAGGTGGCCGGCGGGCCCAGGTAGGCGACGGAGAGCGGATGCTCGAGGGCCAGGGAGGCCGAGAGAATTTCCCGCCAGACCGCTTTGATCCCCTCGGCGGGGAGGGGGCCGGGGTTCAGGCTGAGCAGGCGACGAACAATCTCCGCTTCGCGCTCGGGGACAAAGTAAGGGAGGTCCTGACGCCGCTTAAGCTCTCCGATCCGGAGGGCGGCTTCTGCGCGCTGGTTGAGGAGTTTGAGGATCTGTTCGTCGAGATCATTGATCCTGGAACGAAATTCGTCCAGGTCCATAAGGGCTCCTGACACCTACCGACTATCCGCGAATCCGCACTAGTATAGTCGATCGCCCCGGGGGGCGCAAGCGCGGTCAGAGGGCGTGGAGCCGGGCGATCTCCTCCCGGGTCAGCGGGCGGGCCACGCCGGGCGCCAGGGTTCCGAGCCGGAGGGGGCCGAAGCGGACCCGGCGCAGACACACCACGCGATGCCCCAGGGCCTGGCAGAAGCGCTTGACCTCCCGGTAGCGCCCCTCCGCGAAGGCCAGCCGGAGCCAGGTGGTCTCGGACGTGTGCCGGAGGAGCCTCACCTGACGCGGCTTCGCCGGGCCGTCGGGCAGCACGACGCCCCGCTCCCACCGCGGCAGGTCGCCGCGCGCCACGCGCCCCTCAACCTCGACTTCGTACACTCGCTCCACCTCGAAGCGCGGGTGGAGCAGGCGCTGGGCCAGCGCGCCGTCGTTGGTGAGGAGGAGCAGCCCCTCGGCGTCGAAGTCGAGCCGCCCCACGGGAAAGAGCCGGGCGCGCTCGTGCTTCACGAGGTCGAGCACGACCGGGCGACCGCGCGGATCGCTCCGGGTGGTGAGGTACCCGCGGGGCTTGTTCAGCAGGACGTAGCGCTTGGGCTCCGAGGCCGGGATGGGGCGGCCATCCACCGCGACGACGTCGCGCTCAGGATCGGCGGTGGCGCCCTGGGTCGTCACCGTCTGGCCGTTGACGGTGACGCGCCCTTCGGCGATCAGCCGCTCACTCGCCCGGCGTGAGGCCAGCCCCGCTTCGGCCAGGATCTTGCTGAGCCGTTTCTCCACTGACGGTGACGGCCGGTGGCTGGCCCTCGGGGGTCGTCGCCGGCTGGGGCAGATCCCCCTCCACCTGGGGCAGCTCGGAGAGATCGCGGAGCCCGAAGGCGACCAGGAACTCGCGCGTGGTCTCGTAGAGGAACGGCCGCCCCGGGGCGTCCTTGCGCCCCGCGATCCGGATCAGGCGGCGGTCCAGGAGGCTCTCGAGGACGGCGTCCGAGTTCACGCCGCGCACCACGTCGATCTCGGGGCGCGACACGGGCTGGCGGTAGGCCACGATGGCGAGGGCCTCGAGCGCCGAGCGCGAGAGCCGGCTCCGGGTCCGGCTCTTGGCGAGGCGGACGAGCCACGGCGCCACTTCCGGGCGCGTCACCATCCTGAAGCCCCCGCCGACCTCGACGATCTGGAGCCCGCGCTCCTCGGCTTCGTAGCGCGCCTTCAGATCCTCGAAGAGCGCGCGGGCCTCGGCCTCGCTCCCGAGGTCCAGCACCTCCTGGATCCGCTCGGCCTCGACCGGGGTGTCGGACGCGAAGAGGAGGGCCTCGACGACGTCAATGGGTTGGGGCATTGGTCACCTCCGAGTCGTTCCGCTCGATCACGATCTCCCCGAACAGCTCCGTCTGCCGCGCCCGCGCCTGGCCCAGCCGGACCAGTTCCAGCAGCGCGAGGAGGGTCACGACCAGCTCGGAGCGGGCGCGCTCGCTCCCGACCACCGACGAGAAGAGGAGCGACCAGGTGTGGCGGAGGAGGGAGAGGATCTCGCCCATGCGCTCGAGGACGGAGAGCGGGTTCGGCTCCACCTCGCGTGGCGCCTGGCCCCGCGCCTCCTCCAGCAGGCGCCGGAAGGCGCGCTCCAGGAGGTGGACGCTCAGATCCTCGAGCGGAATCTCCTCCGCCGAGGGCAGCTCGCTCCACGAACGGCCGAAGAGGAGCGCCTGCTCGGCCTCGCGCTGGGCGAGCCAGAGGCCCAGGGCCTTGACGCGCGCATACTCGCTCAGCCGCTGCTCGAGCTCCTCCCGGAGCAGCTCGCCTTCCTCGTCCAGCGTCTCCTCCTGGCTCTCGTCGGGCGGGAGCAGGAGCTTGGACTTGAGGTAGATGAGGGTGGCGGCCAGCACCATGAAGGCGCCGGCCGTGTCGAGATCCTGGAACTGGATGGACTCCAGATGGGCCAGGTACTGATCCGTGATGGTCCGGATCGACAGGTGGCTCAGGTCCACCTCGTTGGTCCGGCAGAGGTGGAGCAGGAGATCGAGCGGCCCCTCGAACGACTCGATCCGGACAGTCAGCCCTTCTCGCTCGGAGGGGGGCTCCGCCCCCCTTCCGAAACCTCCCCCCTGGGGTTGCGGCGGCGAAGCCGCCGCTCGAACGGCGCTGGAATCGTCCACTGGCTTCATAATTCCATTCCCACGGCGCGGCGAACCTCCTCCATCGTACCCTGGGCGAACCTTCGAGCTTTCTTTGACCCCTCCTTCAAGATCTCCACGATTTCCTTGGGTTTTTCAATGAACTTCTGCCGCCGCTCCCTGATCCCCTCAAGCCGTGGGAGGAGGTGCTCCAGGAGGACCCCCTTACAGTCCAGGCAGCCGATCCCCGCGGTCCGGCACCCCACCGCGCAGGCCTCGCGCGGGCCGTCCGGGGTGAAGATCTTGTGGAGGTCGAAGACCGGGCAGATCTCGGGATTTCCGGGATCGCGCCGCCGCTCCCGGGCGGGGTCGGTCATCATCGTCTTGACCTTGGGGGTGATCACGTCCACCGGGTCCGAGAGGTAGATCGCGTTCCCGTAGCTCTTGGACATCTTTCTGCCATCGGTCCCGGGCACCTTCGGGATCTCGGTGAGCTTGGCGTCGGGCTCGGGAAAGACCGGACCGAAGGCGTTGTTGAACCGCCGGGCGACTTCCCGGGTCAGCTCGATGTGGGGAAGCTGGTCCGCCCCCACGGGCACGTACCGCGGCTTGTAGATCAGGATGTCGGCGGCCTGGAGGAGCGGGTAGCCCAGGAGCCCATACGACGGCGACTGGAGCTCGAGCTGCTCGATCTGCTCCTTGTAGGTCGGCACGCGCTCGAGCCACGAGACCGGGATGATCATGGAAAACAGCAGGTGCAGCTCGGCGTGCTCGGGCACCAGCGACTGGACGAAGAGCGTCGAGCGCTCGGGGCTGAGGCCGGCGCCGAGCCAGTCGGCGATCATCTCGATGGTGTTCTCCGGGACCTCCTTCGAGTGCGAGTAGTCGCCCGTCAGCGCGTGCCAGTCGGCCACGAAGTAGAAGCAGTCGTAGTCGTCCTGGAGCTTGACCCAGTTGGCGATGGCGCCCAGGTAGTTGCCCAGGTGGACCTTGCCCGTCGGCCGCATCCCCGAGAGGACTCTATCGCGCATGGCGCATCTCCCACACCTTCGCCGTCCTCAGGAAGACGTAGTGCGCGTAGAGCCCGGCCAGCAGCAGCCCCCGCCAGCCGTCCAGGAAGCCGCGGTGGAGCAGGTACATGGAGAGGAACCTCCCGAGGGGGCGGATGAGAAAGTCCACAGGCCTGACGTGCCTGCCTTGACGGACCCATTCCTCCGCGGCGAGCGTCGAGTACCGGTTCGACCGCTGGATGAACTCCTCCAGGCTCCGGTACGAGTGATGGAGCAGCGGGGCCTCGAGCCGCCCCACCGACCCCTGGATCTCCACTGACTCGTGCACAGCGCGCTCGACGAAACGCCCCCGCCCGCGCCGGAACAGGCGACGTTGATAATCGGGATACAGCCGGCCGTGCTTGACCCAGGCGCCCCAGAAGACGTTCTTCCGCGGGATCGCGTAGCCGTCGGCGGGACCGCCCCGGCCGATCACCCCCTCGATTTCGCGACGCAGCTCCGGCGTCACCTGCTCGTCGGCGTCGAGCGAGAGTACCCACTCCCCCGCCGCCTGCTCCAGGGCAAAGTTCTTCTGCGCGGCGAAGCCCGGCCACGGCCTGACCCAGATCCGGTCCGTGAACTCCCGCGCCACCTGCACGGTTTTGTCGGTGGACTCGGCGTCCACGACGACGATCTCGTCGGCCCAGGTGACGCTCTCCAGGCACGGGCGGAGCCGCTCCTCCTCGTTCCAGGTGACGACTGTCGCAGAGAGCCCGGTCATTCAAGAAGCTCCATGGCTGCGGCGAACACGTCGTCAGGGGCGATCGCCGCCATCGTGCCGTTCGGGCTCTGCAGCCCCCGGCAGCGCGGGCCGTACGGGCCGTTGCGCTCGGCGCGCGTCGGGCCGTAGAGCCCGATCGACGGGGTGCCGAGCGCCGCCGCCAGGTGGAGCGGGCCCGTGTCGCCGGCCACCATCAGGGCCGAGCGGCGCAGCAGCGCGGTGAGCTCGGGGATGGTCGTCGGCGGGGCGAGGAGCGGCCGCGCCGTCATCCGGGCGGCGATGGAGCGCGCCATCGCCTCCTCGTCGGGGCCCCAGAGGAGCAGCACGCGCGCGCCGGCCTCGACGGCCAGCCTCTCGGCAACCCGCGCGAAGTGCTCCACGGGCCACCGCTTGGACGGACGGCCCGCTCCCGAATTCAGCGCGACGAGCCGGTCGCGGGGCTTGACGCCCTGCTCGGACAGGAACTCCTCGATCCGCTGCTCCGCCTTCGGATCCCAGGGCAGCTCCCAGACCGGCCGCGCGGCGCGCACGCCGAGGGGCGCCAGGAGCGACAGGTACTGCTCGACGATGTGGACGGCCTCCCGCGGGGGCGTGACCCGGCGGTTGGTGAAGAGGGCGTTCAAGGGCTCCCGGCAGTGGGCGAACGCGAAGCCGATCCTGAGCGGCGCGCCGGTGTAGGCCGTGAGCAGGCCGCTCTTGATGAGCCCCTGGAGATCGATCGCCACGTCGAAGCGCGCGCGGCGGATCCGCTCGGTGAGGCGCGACAGCTTCCCGCCCACCTCGACCGCCCCCGCGGGGCGCCAGATCAGTCGCCGCCAGAGCCGCGTGTCCACCGGCACCACAGCGTCCAGGTCGGGATGGTCCTTGAGGATGGCGAACTCCCGCGCCTCCACGATCCAGGTCAGATGCGCCTCGGGGACGTGACGGCGGAGGGCGCGGGCCACCGGCAGCGCGTGGAGGACGTCGCCCAGGGAGGAGAGCTTGACGATCGCGATCTTCATCGGGGCTTCCCGAACGTCCGCACGATCGCCTGGATCAGGTCGCGGGTGGAATGGCGCTTCGCGTCCCCCGCGATCGCGACCGTGCCTCCGGCCGCGAGCACGGAAGCGCGCTCGGGAACGGTCTCCTCCGTGTAGTCGGTCCCCTTGGCGTGCACCGCCGGGCTCAGGCGGGAAATGAGCCCATCCACAGTGTCGGCGGCGAAGACGAGCACGTAGTCCACGCAGGCCAGCGCCGACACGATCTCGGCCCGCTCGCCCTCCGGCATGATCGGCCGGCCCGGCCCCTTGAGCCGCGTCACCGAAGCGTCGGAATTCACCGCCACGAGGAGCGCGTCGCCGAGCCGGCGCGCCCCTTCGAGATAGCGCACGTGGCCGACGTGGAGGAGGTCGAAGCAGCCGTTGGCGAGAACGAGACGCTTTCCCTCTGCCCTGAGCCGCGCAGCGATCTGGGCCGCCTCGTCAAGGCTCACGCGGCGTGCCATCGCTCGCGAGGGCGTGGAGGAGTTCGGCCCGGCCGATCGGCGCGGTCCCCTGCTTCATGACGACGACGCCGCCGGCGACGTTGGCGAGCCACGCGGCCTCGACCGGAGGACTCCCCGCCGCCAGCGCCAGCGTGAAGGTGCTGATCACGGTGTCGCCCGCCCCCGTGTTGTCGGCGATCTCGTCGCTCCCGTGGATGGGGAGGAAGGTGGCCGGTCCCTCTCGCTCGAAGACCACCATGCCCCGATTTCCCCGCGTCACCAGCAGGTAGCGGCAATCCAGCCGTTCCAGCAACTGTCGGCCGGCCTTTTCCACCGCGGGCTCGTCCTCCAGGGGGCCGCCCACGAGGCCCTCGACCTCGGTCTCGTTGGGACTCGCGGCGGTGACCCCTCGGAACCGCAGAAGGTCATACCGGCTGTCAGCGGTCACGAGGCTCCCTCGCTTCCGGCCGACCTCCATCACCTGCTCCAGGATTGCGGGAGTCACGAGACCGTAGCCGTAGTCGGACAGGAGGATCGCGTCCGCCGGCGCCCCAAGGGTGGCGATGCGCTTGATCAAAATCTCCTCCGTCACCGGGTCGAGCACCGGCGCCGGCTCGCGGTCCACGCGCACCACCTGCTGGCGGGTCGCGTGATATCCGCCCGCCATGATCCGGGTCTTCACCGGAGTCGGGCGGTCGCCCGTCCTGACGATCCCATCCGTGGGAATCCCCAGCGAGCGGCAGAGACCCCACACCTCATCCCCCGCTGGGTCGCTGCCGAGGACGCCCACCGGGATCACGCGCGCGCCGAGGCCGTGGACGTTATGGGACGCGTTGGCGGCCCCGCCGAGCCTGACCTCGCGGGAGGAAAAGCGCAGGATCAGCACCGGCGCCTCGCGGGAGATGCGCGAGGGCTTGCCGTAGATGTACTCGTCGGCGATCAGGTCGCCGACGACGAGGACCGTCTTGCCCTTGAACCGCTCGACGGCCGCGCTGAGCCGATGGGGATCAAACATCAGCGGCCACCCAGGGCCAGAATCCAGTCCACCGCGTCCAGGAGGTCCTCCGCCACGTGGTCGGGCTCGCTCGGCCACAGCGACCGGCGGTACTCCCGCTCGCCGAGGCCGTAGCCCGTCAGCACCAGAATCGACCGCGCTCCCACTCGTTGGCCCGCGATGACGTCGATGATCTTGTCGCCCACGGCCCACGAGCGGGAGAGGTCCAGCCCGAGGTCGGCCGCGGCGCGCCTCAAGAGGCCCGGCTCGGGCTTCCGGCAGTCGCAGACGGCGCGGTACGGAGGCGTCCCCTCGGTGGGGTGATGGGCGCAGACGTAGAGGCCGTCCAGGTAGGCGCCCTCGGCCTTGAGCTGGCTCACGAGGGCTTCGTTCACGGCCTGGAGGACCTCCTCGCTGAAGTAGCCGCGCGCCACGCCGCTCTGGTTCGTCACCATCACCGCCTTGAGCCCCGAACGGTTGAGGCGGCGGATGGCTTCGGCGCTCCGGGGGAGGAGGCGAAGGCGCCGGGGGTGATTGACGTACCCCACTTCCTCGGTCAGGGTCCCGTCGCGGTCGATGAAGACTGCCGGCTGGCCTGGCATCTCCGGGCAGTGTAATCCGAACGGTTCAATTGTTCAATGAAAAATGGGGTCAGGCTTGCGTTTTTCCGTTTCGGGGCGGCCCCATCCACCGGCGGCCGCCCGAGCGTCAATTGCTCAAAAACGCAAGCCTGACCCCAGGGCGCGGTAGAGGTCGGTGAAGAAGCGCGCTTGGGCCTCGAAGGTGAACGGGAGCGCTGCCGCCCGAGCCACGTCGCGCCATCCCTCCCCGGCCTGGCGGAGAGCCTCCAGCCCCTCTCGAATCTGGCCGACATCCTCCGGGTTCTGCACGACCCAGCCGTTTCTCCCGTGGCTCACCACCTCCGAGCCGCCGGCCCGCGCTGAAGCCAGCACGGGGAGTCCCGATGCCAGGGCCTCCAGATGGACGTTGCCGAACGGCTCGTAGAGCGCCGGCAGCGCCACGGCATCCGCGGCAGCGTAATAGCGCTGGACGTCAGACTGGGCCCCGGCCCAGACGACGCGCCCAGCGATGCCGAGGTGCCTAGCCAGGGCGCGGTAGGGCGCGGCATCCCCCTTGGCGACCACTACGAGCCGGCTCTCCCGGTCCTTGACGAGCGCGAACCCTTCAACGAGGGGGCCGAGGCCTTTTCGCTCGAAGCCGGAGCCCACGAACAGCACGACCCAGGCGTTTTGCTCGATTCCGAGGGCGGCGCGCATCCCGGCGCGGTAGCGCCCGCGGTTGGCCGGCTGGAAGCGCTCCTGGTCCACCCCGTTATAGATCACGCTCACCCGGGAATCGGGAAGGCCGTAGAGCCGCTGGATCTCGGCCTTGCCCAGGCGCGAGATCGCGACGATGTGTCTCGTGCCGGCCGGGGAGAAGATCCTTCGCTCGAGCGACAGCAGGGCGCGGTGGTACGGGTTGGCGCTGAGCGCGGCTCGCCTGAGCGCGCTCAGATGCCCGGCCTTGACGTCGAGGTAGGCCCGGTGGCAGCCCTCCCCGGCCCGGTACACATCCTGGACGAGGGTCCGCTCGTGGCTCTGAACGACGTCGAAGCGGTCGCGCGCGACCGCCGCCTTCGCGGCCACGGCGAAAGAAACGACGCGGGCCAGCGAGGGCGTGGGGATCACCCTGAGGCGATGGACGTTCATCCCGGGAATGTCGGGCTGCCCCGCCGTCGAAAAGAGGTGGACCTCGTGGCCCTGGCGGACGAACTCCCCGAGCAGGCCCGCGGTGGCGTTCTCGAGGCCCCCGTGGAACACAAACGGCCGACAGATGATCGCGAGGTTCAATTGTTCACCTGGGCACGGGCACCCGGTCTGACGACACGCCCGTGCCCCGCCGGAATGACACGCGTCGATGATGTCGTCGGCCGATGCGAGTTGCAATCATTGGTGCTTCGATCCATCGATGACGGCCTGAACGAGCGGCAGCAGGGCCTGGCGGGCGGCGGCGTAGCTGTAGCGGGCGACGCAGCGCTCGCGCGCCTTCCGCCCGAGGGCGGCGGCCTCGGCCGGATGGTCGAGGAGCCAGGCGAGGGCGCGAGCGAGCCCTGCCGGATCCCCGGGCTCGACGAGGACCCCCGAGTCGTCCAGGATCTCGGGGATCATCGAGACCCGCGTCGAGACGATGGGACGGCCGAGCGCCATGGCGTCGAAGATCTTGGCCGGCACCTGGCCGAGGGTATCGGGGCCGATTCGCTGTGGAGCGACAACCACGTCGGCGGCGGCCAGATAGAGCGGCACGTCGGCGAAGGGGATCTCCGAGACCAGCCTCACGCTTCTCCCGAGGGGAGCGAGGCGACGGCCGGTGGCGCTGTCCGGAGCGCAACCGACCACCGCAAGAACCACATCGGGCCTGGCGAGGATTCTTATCGCTTCGGCGAGATCATCAATGCCCTTGTGGGAGCGGGGCGTTCCCAGAAACATAACGACGCGCTCCGCCCCGACCCCCAGGCGCGCCCGCCCCGGCTCGGGACGGTGGCGTTCCGGCCGCCACTCGTCGGTGTCCCGGACGTGGGGAACGAGCACCCCGCCGAAGCGCTGCTGGAGGAACCGCGAGGCCACTGTGACGGCCTGGGCCCGGCCGGTCAGGCGCTCCATGAGCCAGATCCACGGAAGGCCGTTGGGATTGGCGAGGTTCAGAAAGCGCCCGAGCCGTCCCCACGCGCCGGCGCGGTAGAAGAAGCCCACCTCCCAGTCGTCGATGTCGAGGATCAGCGGGCGCCGCCGCTCCCGGCGCGCCAGGAGACCGACGCCGTAGCTCGTGGGCCTGGGCTTGGAGGCGTAGAGGAGGTCACCGTCGGCCAGCCTGAGGAGAGATGGAACTGCTCCGACGAAGGCCGGATATCTCGATCCGGGAACGGTCCGGTACTTCACGCTGCCGTCCCTGACGGGAGCCCAGACGTCGCCCTTGAACCTCGGCCCCACCACCTCGACGTCGTATTCGGGGCGAAGAAGGCGAGCCAAGAGGTCAGCCCGCCCCGCCGCGTTGTCAGAGCAGTCGAAGCAGAGGACGGAGATCTTCACTCCGCGAGCCCGCGGAGGACCGCCGTGTAGAGATTGGCCAGCCGGGCGGCGACGCGGGCGCCCGAGTAGTTCACCATCACCAGCCGGCGAGCCGCGAGGCCCAGGGAAGTCCGGAGCGCCGGATCGGCGACGAGCCGCCTGATCGCGGCTCGGAGCAGGTCGGGATCGCCGGCGGGCACGAGGAGCGCGTCGCGACCGTCCACCAGGATCTCCGGGACCACCCCCACACGGCTCGCGACCAGCGGCCGCCCCAGCGCCAGGCACTCGAACACGACGCGGCTCATGCCGTCGGATTCCAGCGGGATATAGAGCGCGATGTCCAGCGCCGCCATGGCCCGGGAGACGTCGGGGATGAACCCCAGGAGGGTCACCCGGTCTTCCAGCCCTTCGGCGCCGATCAGTTCGCGGATCCGCTCCTCCCGCCGTCCCTTCCCGATGAAGAGGAAGTGCGGGCGGATGCCGTCCTGGGCCAGGAGCGCGGCCGCGTGGACGGCCACCTCGTGACCCTTCATCACGCGGAGCCCGCTCACCAGCCCCACCAGGAGCCGGTCGCGCGGGATCCCGAGATCACCGCGCAGGGAACTGCCATCGAGAGCCGGGTGGAACTGTTCGGCGTCGACGCCTCCCGGCAGCGTGACGACCCGTTCGGGAGGCAGGAGCCCCGAGGCGACGTACTGGCGCCGGATCGCCTCCGTCACCGTCACCACGAAGTTCGTCGCCGTGCCGTAGAGCCAGCGGTTGGCGGCGTGCGGCCTGACGGCGTGGACGATGTGGCGGGTTCGGAAGAGGGGCCGCGGGGTCTTCGCCAGCCGGTTGGCCAGGGCTGCGATCCAGTGCTCCTTGCCGCGGTGGACGTGGAGGACATCGAAGTGCGCGAGCCACTCCCTGAGGCGCCTCACGTCGGCCAGGTCGTCGCGCGGGCGGAAGCCGCTCTTCAAGCCGAGCGTCACGATGCGGCCGACCCCCATCTCCCGCGCCCGCTCGATGACGCGCGCCTCGGTGCCCGCGCGGCAGCAGAGGGTCACGTCGTGGCCGGCCCGCTCGAGCTCCACGGCGACGCGGGTGGCCCAGTAGGCGTCGGAGCTCCACCCGCGGCAGCTCATCAGGTGAAGCACCCGGAGTCGGCTCATTGACGGCGTTGGAGAATGGTCAGGTACACCTGCTCCACCTGCTGGACGCAGCGCTCGGGATTGAACTCGGCCTCAGCCCGACGGCGTCCCTCCTTCCCCATCCGCCGGTGCCGCTCGGGATCGGCCAAAATTTCCAGAAGAGCCTGTGCCACGGCCTCGGGCTGATCGGCCCCCAGGAGAACGCCGGTCTCGCCGTCCACGATCGTCTCAGGAAGGGCGCCCACGCGCCGCGCCACCACCGGCTTGCCCGCCGCCATGGCCTCCAGGGCCGCTCGGCACGATTCGTCCGATCCCGCCCCCATCAAGGCGAAGCAGTCCATCGCGGCGAGCACCTGGGGGAGATCGTGGTCGCGGTAGCCGCTGAAGATGATTTGCCCGGAAAGACCGAGCCCGTCCACGAGGGCCTGCAGTCGCCCCAGCATCTCGCCCTTGCCGACCAGGAGCAGCCGCGCGTCGGGAAGTCGCCCCAGGAGTCGCGCGAAGCCGTGGATGAGCAGCTCGTGGCCGCGGTTGGGCGCGAGCCTCGCCACCGAGCCGACCACCGGTCCCCGCCCGAGCCCGAACTCGCGGCGGACCGCCTCCCCGTCGGCGTCGGGAGTGAAACGGCCCAGATCCACGCCGCCGCCGATCGTCCAGAGCCGCTCCTCGGGGATCCCCACGGCCCGGCAGCGCTCCTGGATCTGGCGGCTCACCGCGATGGCCCCGTCGGTCCGGCCGTAGAGCGTCGAGGACGGCCAACCTCGCCTGACAGCGCGGGCGGTGTGAAACGTGCGGATCACCGCCGCCGGCCCGCGCGCCAGCGTCGCCAGCCAGTGGTCGTGGGAGTGGTGGGCGTGGATGACATCCACGCGTTCGTCCCGGACGAGCCGCTGGAGCCGGGCCAGATCCCTCACCAGGGCGATCGGCGAGAAGCGAACAGTGAGGGCCAATCCCGGAACGAGAGCCATCCCCGCCTCCCGGGCCTTGGCCGCGAAACGGTCCCCGGGAGTCACGCCCAGCCTGACCCGGTGTCCCCGCTCCTCGAGTCCCCGGGCAAGGCGGATGATCGGATCCGCACTCCCCGTCCACCAGCGGTTGGCCGCGAGGTGAAGGATCGTAAGGGATCTCACCGACCGATCAGCTCCCCGTAGAGGGCGGTGAGCCGCCCCATCATGCGGTCGCGGGAAAAGCGCGCCGCCACGAGGGCGCGGCCGGCGGCGGCGCGGCGGCGCGCCGATTCGGGATCTTTGAGAACGCTCCCGACGGCCGCGGCCAGTGCCCCGGGATCCCCCGGAGGGACGAGCAGCCCCGTGGCGCCATCCTCGATCGCCTCGGGGATGCCTCCGACCGCCGAGGCGACCACCGGCACGCCGGCGGCGAGGGCCTGGAGGAGCGACTGGGGCACGCCCTCCGTGCGCGTGGAGGCGAGGGCGAAGCAGTCCATGGCGCCCAGCAGGTCGGGGACATCCTCGCGGAAACCGGTGAAGGTCACCCAGCCGTTGAGCCCCCGCTCGCGCGCGAGCGACTCGACCCAGGGGCGCCGGATGCCGTCGCCTACCAGCAAGAGCCGCGCTTCAGGAAACTGGCCCCGGAGCCGATCAAACGCCTCGAGGAGCAGGTCGTGGCCCTTGGAGCCGCGAAACATCGCGATGGACCCGATGACCGGGCGACTCAGCCCGAACTCGCGCCTGACCCGATCGCCCCCCGCGGGCCGCGAGAACTCCGCGAGGTCCACCCCCGCCGGAACCGCCACGACCCTGTCCGGGCTCACGCCGGCGGCGATGACGAGGCGGCGGATCGCCTCGCCGCTCGTGATGACGCGATCCGCCAGGAGGGTGTACACCGGGTTCAGCCGTCGCCGGATGGGGATGGAGACGTGACGGCTTCTGACCACCGGAATCCGGGCGAGCCGGGCCGCCATCCCGCCGAGCCACGCGTCCACCGAGCTGTGGGTGTTGACGAGGTCCACCCGCTCGCGGCGGATCAGCGCCACCAGCTTCTGCACCGCGAACAGATCCCAGGCTCGTTTCATGGGTACCGGGAACGCCGTGATGCCGGCGCGCTGAGCCCGCGCCAGGATGACGCCGCCGGGGCGGCAGGCCACGAGGACACGCCAGCCGAGGTCCTGGAGCCAGCGGGCCTCGGTGAGGTTCCGCACCTCCTGGCCCCCCCATCCAGGCGAAGACTCAGTGTGAAGAATCGTGCTCATGCTGACCGCACCCCCACGCGGGCCTCGACTGCTTCGAGAACTTCTTCCATTGTGATCGCCCGCATGCAGGGATGCTCGATGGGGCACTCGGGAAGGAAGCATGGGGCGCACGGCGGGGGCTTCCAGATCACCGAGGTGCCGGCGCCCCGCGGCGCCGTGAGCCCGGGATCCGTCGGCCCGAAGAGCGCCACCACCGGAACGCCCACCGCCGCGGCCAGGTGCGCGACCCCGGTGTCCATGCTGACGAGCACGTCGAGGCGGGCCAGGAGACCGGGGAGCAATTCGGGGGCGTCCCTGCCGACCAGCGAGACGAGGTCTCCGCCCGCCGCGGCGACGATACCGTTCGCGATCGCTTCCTCCGACGGTGTCCCCAGGAGCACGGGGACGAGGCGCCGCTGCCGGAGATTGCGGCACAGCGCCGCGATGAGCTCGGCGGGCCAGAGCTTGGAAGGCCCGAAGGCCGCTCCCAGGTGAATCCCGATCCTAGGACGGGAGTTCACGCCACCCGACGGCAGGAGCGCCTCGAGTCGCTCGTTCTGAGCGTCGCCCTCGGGGATCCACCGTGGCGTCGCTTCCGTGTGGTCGATCCCCAGCGGGCCGAGAAGCCCCAGATATTCGTCCACCTGATGGCGGCGCGGGACCGGCGGCGCCAGCGCGTGGGAGAGGAGGCGCCCCCGGCCGTCGGTGGCGTAGCCGATGATCCAACGCGCGCCCCAGAGCCAGGCCGCGAGCGCCGACTCGATGGAGTTCGGGAGGAGCAGCACGGCGTCCCCCCCGAGACGGCGGAGCCCGCGGGCGGCGGCCAGCCGTTTTCGAGCACCCCGGGGATAGGCCACGCAGCCGTCCGCCACTCCCTGCCCGACGAGGAGCGGGACCCACGGCCCGACGAGGGTGATCCGGCGACCATCGAGACCGGATCGAAGCGCCCTCAGTGCGGGCAGGGCCATGACGGTATCCCCGAGCCAGTTCGGGAGCCTCACGACGAGGTGCTGGACATCCGTCACTCCACTCATCGGCTCGCCTCGCACGGCGGGGCCCCAGCCCCGCGACGTCCTGCGGCTCGCACTGCCCGGCTCATCGGCGGAGGACTCCTTCGAACGCCGCCCGCCACTGGGCGTGGCCCCGGGTCAGCTCCAGGCGAACCGACAGGATCCAGATCGGGAGGGCGTCAAGCGCCACCGCCGAGAGCCGCACGTAATCCTTCTCCGTGGTGACGAGCCCTGCGGCGCCGGCGCTCCCGGCCTGGCGGGCGAGCCCTGCCAGATCCTCGGGCTCGTACCAGTGGTGATCGGGAAACTCGACGAGCCCCGCCAGCGACACGCCGAGACGCTCCACGGTCCGGCCGAAACTTCCGGGCCGCGCGATCCCCGCGAAGCCCAGGAGCCGGCGTCCCTTCAGCGCGTCGGGCGCGCGCGGCGTCGTGTCCCTCACCTGCCAGCATTCTAGCGGCTGATAGTCGGCGGCCACAACGGGCGCCTTCGGGTTATGGCGCCCGACGGCCTCCTCCACGAGGGCGCGCCCCTCGGCGGCCCCGCCGACCACCACGACGAGATGGGCCCGCCCCAGCGCGCTCACAGGCTCCCGGAGGGGCCCCCGCGGGAAGAGGTGGCCGTTTCCCCACGGCGACCGGCCGGCGACGAGCACCACCTCCAGGTCCTTCTCGAGCGTCCGATGCTGGAAGGCGTCATCCAGGACGAGGGCTCCGACGCCGAAGTTCTCCAGGCAATAACGCCCTGCCTCGTACCGGTTTTCACCCACGACGACGGGAACGCCGGGGAGCCGGCGGGCCAGGAGGAAGGGCTCGTCGCCCGCGCCCTGGGGGTCCGTTCTGAGCCCCCTTTGATCCGCCACGACCTGGATGCCGCTCGAGCGACGCCCGTAGCCGCGGCTCACCACCCCGGGGGAAACGCCCAGTTCCTGGAGGGTCCTGACGGCCAGCTCAGCCGCGGGAGTCTTGCCGCTGCCCCCGAGCGTCAGGTTGCCGATGGAAACCACCGGACAGGGAAGCCGCCGGCTTCTCAGGACTCCCCAGCCGTAGAGCCGCTCGCGCACCTCCAGGAGCCCACGATACCCCACCGTCACGGCCGAGAGCCCCACGGCCACCGCCGGCGGCACGCCCTGCTCCCACGCCTGGCGCACTCTCACGCGGACCGACCACGGACCGCTCACTGGACTACCCTCATAGCATGACTCCGAGCCTCTCACCTCCGGGGTAACTCATGCGCCACCCATCAGAAAGCGCTCGATCAGCTCCAGCGTCTGGAGCACGGCGCCCTGGCGCCCGACCACGGCCTCGAAGGCCGCCTCTCCCATGGCGGCGCGGCGCGCGGGATCGGACAGAAGCTCGTCCAGCGCCCCCTCGAGGTCCTTCGCGTCCCTGACGACGAGGGCCGCTCCCGCCGTCACCAGCAGCTCGGCCCCTTCCCTGAAGTTCGACGTGTGCGGGCCGAACACCACGGGCTTTCGCCGGAGCGCCGGCTCGATCATGTTGTGGCCGCCCAGGGGCACGAGGCTCCCCCCCACGAAGACCACCTGGGACAGCTGGTAGAGCTGGGGCAGCTCGCCCACCGTGTCCAGTACGATGACCGCGTCCGTATCGCGGGCGCTGGGCAGTGCCGTCCGCCTCACCGAAGTGAGCCCGCGCCCACGGATCAGGCGCTCGACTTCTGGCACCCGCTCCGGATGGCGGGGCGCGATCACGAGGACGAGCAAGGGATGCCGGGGCCTGAGGCTGACAAACGCCTCGAGCAGGAGTTCCTCCTCCCCCCGGTGGGTACTGCCGGCGATCCACACCGGCTCCCCGCCGGTCAGGCCCATCAGGCGGCGCCAGAGCTGCTCGCCCCCGGGCTCGTGTGGGACGGCGTCGATTTTCAAATTTCCGGTCACGACGACCCGCTCCGGCGGGGCGCCGAGCGCGATGATCCGGCGAGCGTCCTCGGCCGACTGCATGGCGAACACCGCGATCCCCGCCAGGACGCGCCGCATGAAGGGGCGCACGAGCCGGTAGCGGCGGAAGGAGCGATCCGAGATCCGCCCGTTGGCGATCATCGCGGGGATGCCCCGCCGCTGGAGGCCCCGGAGGAAGTTCGGCCAGATCTCGGTCTCCAGCGCGACGAAGAACCTGGGCCGGACCGCGGCGAGCGCCCGCGCCACCGCGCCTGGAAAATCGAGCGGGAAGTAGCGGTGCGTCACCACCGGCTCGATCCGGTCCTTGACGACCCGCGCTCCCGTCGGGGTCACCGTGGTGACCACCGGGTGGATCTCCGGCCAGCGCCGCCGCACGGCGTGGACCAGCGGGACCGCGGCCATCACCTCCCCCACCGACACCGCGTGGATCCAGCAGCGAGGCTCGGGAGGGAGCCCCGCCGACCGGTAGCCCAGGCGCTGGAGCAGTCCCACCCCCGCCCGCTGCGTGACGAGGCGCCGCACGACGAACACGGGCGCGTACAGCAGCACGAGGAGGCCCAGGAGGCACGTGTAGAGGAAGTACACCTTTCAGGTCTTCCTGATAAGCGCGTCGGCGCGCCACGTGAGCTGGGAGAGCTGGACCTCCAGCTCCTTTCTGAGCGCCTCCTGCTGGGAGCGGTCGGCGCCAGCCGGGACCCAGAGCGGTGGGCCGAAGCAGACTGCCGCGCGGGCAAAGGGTTTCGGGATCAGGAACTCGTCCCAGCTCCTGAGGCGCCAGGCAGGATACGCACCGAACGCGAGGGGGACAATGGGTGCCCCTGTGATCCGGGCCAAGGCGATGACGCCGGGTTGGACGATTCCCCTCGGACCCAGCGGGCCATCGGGGACGACCGCGACCTCCTGCCCCCAGCGGAGCAGCCGCGCAAGGCGGCGGAGCGCATCGGAGCCGCCGCGCGTCGTGGAGCCCCTGACGGTCTTGAAGCCGAACCGCCGCACGAAGCGGGCCACCAGCTCCCCGTCGCGGGAACGACTGGCCATCACGTTCACGGGGTGCGCGTGCCCGTAGAGCCAGGGGATGAGTAGAATTTGCCCGTGCCAGATCGCGTAGATCACGGGCGCGCGGCGCTCCCAGAAGGGGCGCGCGTGTTCCTCTTCCCGGGTGAGCCTGAGCGTCGCCGCCAGGAGGCGCGCCGCCCACGATCCGAACGGAGGCGCGAGACTCAGGAGCAGCCGGTCGGACGCCGTCATGCCGGGAGCCCCGCGACCTCAAGGACGCTGCGGGCCGCGCGCTCGCCGACGCCGGCGCCGCCGAGCTTGCGCCGGATCTCGGCAAAGGCCGCGCGCTGGGCTTCACGGGCGGACGGCGACGCCA